>JAQTMN010000088.1 GCA_028714315.1 Sulfuricella sp.
CGCCCGCCAGCACCGGCACGGCGGCCTGCGCGATGATCGGTCCCTTGTCGAGGTGGGGAGTGACGAAATGCGCCGTGCAGCCGTGGATTTTGACCCCCTCGGCGAGGGCGCGGGCATGGGTGCTGAGGCCGGTGAAAGCCGGCAGCAGCGAAGGATGGACGTTGATCAGCCGTCCGGCGTAATGCGTCACGAAGCCCGGCGTGAGAATGCGCATGAATCCGGCCAGCACCACCAGGTCCGGGGAATACCGGTCGATGCCGGCGGCCAGTTGGGCGTCGAACGCGTCGCGGCTGTCATGGCCGCGGTGGTTCACCACCTCGACCGGCACGCCATGCCGCCGGGCGATATCGAGGCCCGGCGCGTCGGGATTGTTGCTGATCACCGCGGAAACCCGGACCGGCAGGCCGGCTTCCAGGATCGCCTGCATGTTGCTGCCGCGGCCGGAAATCAGGATGACGATGCGTTTGACCTGGTCCTCGCGCAGCGAGCCCGCATCCCTCTCTCCCTCTGGGAGAGAGTTAGGAGAGAGGGTGGCGGGCATGTCAGGTTTCAAAGTTGGCGATACATTTGCCATGCCCGTTCATTGCACCACGGTCTGCGGCTGTCCTTCGGCGCGCGCCTCGACCTGGCCGATGCGCCACACCGTTTCGCCGGCGTCGGAAAGCAGCTGCATCGCCTGTTCGGCGTGTTCCGCCGCGACGATCACCGCCATGCCGATGCCGCAGTTGAACGTGCGGTGCATTTCGTTTTCCGCCACGTTGCCTTCCTGCTGCATCCAGGCGAACAGCGGCGGCATGGCCCAGCTGTCCTTGGCGATCACGGCGGCCAGGTGTTCCGGCAGCACGCGCGGGATGTTTTCGAGCAGGCCGCCGCCGGTGATGTGGGCCATGCCCTTGACCGGCAGGGCGGCCATCAGCGCCAGCATCGGCTTGACGTAGATGCGGGTGGGCGCCAGCACCACTTCGGCCAGCGGGCGGCCGTGGAAGTCGGAATTGAGGTCGATGCCGCTGCGCTCGATGATCTTGCGGATCAGCGAGTAGCCGTTCGAATGGGCGCCGCTGGAAGCCAGGCCGAGCACGGCGTCGCCCGCCTTGATGGTGGAGCCGTCGATGAGCTTGTCCTTCTCCGCCGCGCCCACCGCGAAGCCGGCGAGGTCGTATTCGCCCGCCGGGTACATTCCCGGCATTTCCGCGGTTTCGCCGCCGATCAGGGCGCAGCCGGCCTGTTCGCAGCCGGCCGCGATGCCCTTGATCACGTCGGTGGCGGTGGCGACGTCGAGTTTGCCGCAGGCGAAGTAGTCGAGGAAGAATAGCGGTTCGGCGCCCTGCACCAGGATGTCGTTGACGCTCATCGCCACCAGGTCGATGCCGACCGTGTCGTGCTTGTCGAGCATGAAGGCGAGCTTCAATTTGGTGCCGACGCCGTCGGTGCCCGACACCAGCACCGGATTCTTGTATTTCTTCGAGATTTCGAACAGCGCGCCGAAACCGCCGAGGCCGCCGAGGACTTCGGGGCGCATGGTGCGCTTGGCGAACGGCTTGATGTTCTCCACCAGGGCATCGCCGGCGTCGATATCCACGCCGGCATCGCGGTAGCTCAGGGAATTGGAGGTTGGGCTGGATGAATCGGGCTGGTTCAAGTTGGCTCCCGCATTTAACTGGAAAATTGTGCTATTTTAACCCAAATGGACAAGAAACGCCCTGACGGACTCAATCTTAATCGCCTGTGGTGGCTGCTGCCAGCCGCCGCGGCCGGCTGGCTGTTCTACCTGCTGCGGCCGGTGCTCACGCCTTTTCTGTTCGCCGTCATCCTCGCCTACATCTGCAATCCCCTGGTGGAGCGGATGGTGCGCCTGAAAATCCCCCGCACGCTGGGCACGCTGCTAGCCATGGCGCTGCTCTACGGCGTATTCGCGGCGCTCCTGCTGGTGATGGTCCCGCTGTTCGAGAAGCAGGTGGAATTGTTCCTCGAACGCCTCCCCGGTTATCTCGACTGGTTCCGCCAGCACTTGGCGCCTTGGCTCAAGGCCCGCTTCGACTTGGACCTGCGGCTCGATGCCGATTACCTGAAACACGTGCTGAGCGAGCACTGGCAAGGCGCCGGCGGCCTGGCCACGCAATTTCTGCCTTCCCTCACCAGCGGAGGGATCGCGGTGGTTGGCTTTCTCGCCAACCTGGTGCTGCTGCCGGTAGTGCTGTTTTACGTGCTGCGCGATTGGAATGTGCTGGTGGCCGACGTCGATGAATTCATCCCGCGCCGCTGGCACCGCCGGGTCGGCGAAGTGGCGCGGGAAGTGGACGAGGTGCTCGCCGGCTTCCTGCGTGGGCAGCTGTTGGTGATATTGCTGATGTGCATGTTCTACTCGCTTGGCCTGTGGGTGGCGGGGCTGGAACTGGCGCTGCCGATCGGCATTGTCGCCGGCACGCTGGTGTTCGTGCCTTATCTGGGCGCGATTGTCGGCCTGGCGCTCGCCACCCTGGCGGGATTGATGCAGTTCCAGAGCTTCGGCGCGATGATTCCGGTATGGGTCGTGTTCGGCCTCGGCCAAACGCTGGAAGGCACGGTGGTGACGCCGTGGCTGGTGGGAGACCGCATCGGCCTGCACCCGCTGGCGGTGATTTTCGCGGTGCTGGCGTTTGGTCAGCTGTTCGGCTTTTTTGGCGTGCTGCTGGCCTTGCCGGCGAGTGCCGCGTTATTGGTGGGCTTGCGGATCCTGCGGAAGAGCTACCTGGACAGCGGGCTGTACCGCTGAGAGAACCGGCTCGATCGGGCGTTTTCGCCCCAAATAAAAAAGCCCCGGAGCCGATGGCTCCGGGGCTGTCTCATTCAAGCGCTAAAGCTTAGGCGGCTTGAATGTTGGAAGCTTGCTTACCCTTCGGGCCTTGGGTGACTTCGAATTGCACCTTTTGACCTTCCTTCAGGGTCTTGAATCCGCCCATCTGGATCGCGGAGAAGTGAGCGAACAGATCTTCGCTGCCGTCGTCCGGAGTGATGAAGCCGAAACCCTTGGAATCGTTAAACCATTTTACAGTACCAGTTGCCATTACGTAGTCCCTTGCTGAAAAAAAACGGGAAAATCCCGCGAAAATGCCTGAATTTCAAGACTGCAAACGGCGAAACCGATAGTGCAAAAAACTTGAATCCAAACACCAGAACGTTTTTACGCTTTAACTTTATGCAAGTCAAGCGATATGCACTTTATAGCAGAAATTTGCGGACTGTTGAAAAAAATGTTCGATTTTTTGCGGTCTGCGGCCGGGCAGTGTTGTTTTTCGGGCCTGTTTTTATTCCAACAGCCGGAAAGGTTCCATGTTTACCGAAACTACCCGAGCACCGAGCAAAACCAGGGTGCCTTCCCGTCTGTTGTCGCCGGTGTCGCTGAACTCGAAACGGTAGGTGCGGCGGATCGCCATGCGCCCTTGCGCATCGCGGCCCAGCGCCAGCGCGGTGGCGGCGACCGTGTCGTCGAGGAATTGCACGCCCGCGCCGTTGCAGGCCCGCTTGCCGGCATTGCGGGCGGACTCCAGGGCGCGCAGGCTGTCGAGCCAGAACCATGCGACCGCGGCGAGCAGCAATATGAGAAGCAAATCCAGGAAATCCATCGGTGGGGTGCGGCGAACTGAAAGACTGAACCGGGATTGTAGCTCATCCGGCGCAAACTGCTAGAATAGAGGGCAGTCCCATTGATTTGTCATTTAAAAATGAAACAGCTGCTGCTTGAGATTTCACCGGATTTCGTCCCCGCGCTGGATAACTTCGTTCCGGGGCGCAACGCCGAGTTGCTGCAAATGCTGCGCGAGAGCGTGGACGGCGCACAGGCGGAGCGCTTCGTTTATCTTTGGGGGGCGGCGAGCAGCGGCAAGACCCATTTGCTCAAGTCGTTCGTGGCGGCGGTTTCCGGCCGGGGCGGGAGCGCGATCTACGTCGCCTGCGGCGCTTCCCTGCCGGGAGATCTGGAGGGACATGACGCCGTGGCGCTGGACGATGTCGGCCAGCTCGACGGCGAGGGGCAGATCGCCCTGTTCAACCTGTACAACCGGCTGCGCGAAGGGCATGGCCGGCTGCTGGCGAGCGGCCCGTGCGCCCCGGCGCAATTGCCGCTGCGGCCGGATGTGGTGACCCGGCTCGGCTGGGGGCTGGTGTACCAGGTCCACGGCCTGAGCGACGAGGAGAAGACGCAGGCGCTGCATGCCCACGCCGCGAGCCGCGGCTTCCGGCTCGGCGCGGGCGTGGCGGAATACCTGCTGCGCCACTGGCGGCGCGACCTGCCGTCCCTGCTGGCGGTGCTCGATGCGCTCGACCGCTACTCGCTGGAAACCCAGCGTCCGGCCACCGTGCCGCTGCTGCGCGAAATCCTGCAATTGCCGCCGGAGGCATAGCGCTTGCCGTCCCACCTGCTGGTCGATCTTTCCTACCACGGCTTCGGCCATATCGCGCAGACCGCGCCGGTCATCAATGAGTTGGCCGAACGTCGGCCCGATCTGCGCATCACGCTGCGCAGCGGCGCCCCGCGCGAGGTGCTGGCGCAGCGCTTCGGCTGCGATTTCGCCTTGATTCCGCGGGCGCTCGATTTCGGCATGGTTATGGCGGATGCGGTGACGGTGAAAGCGGAGGAAAGCGCCGCCGCCTATCGCGCCTTCCATTGCGACTGGGCGGACAAGCTGGCGCGGGAGGCGGACGACATGGCCGCGCTCGAACCCGACCTGGTGTTCGCCGACGTGCCCTACCTCAGCCTGGCCGCCGCGGCGCGCGCCGGCGTTCCGGCGGTGGCGATGTGTTCGCTCAACTGGGCCGACATCTACCGCCACTATTGCCATGCGCGGCCGGAAGCCTCCGAAATCCACGGCCAGATCGCCGATGCGTACCGCAGCGCCACGTGCTTTCTCCGGCCCCGGCCCAGCATGGCGATGGCGGATTTGCCCAACGGCCGCGAGATCGGGCCGATTGCGCGGGTCGGATGCAACCGCCGCGGCGAGATCGATGCCCTACTTGGCCTGCCGCCCGGCGACAAACTGGTGCTGGTCGCCATGGGCGGCCTGGCGTTCCGCCTGCCGCTGGAGAACTGGCCGCGCATTTCCGGTGTGCGCTGGGTGGTGCAGTCGTCCTGGCGGGTGCGCCATCCCGATGCCGTGGAACTGGAGAGCCTGGGCATGGATTTCACTGATGTGCTCGCGTCCTGCGACGCGCTCCTGACCAAGCCGGGTTACGGCAGCTTCACCGAGGCGGCCTGCAATGGCGTGCCGGTTCTTTATCTGGGGCGCGAGGATTGGCCGGAGGCGGCCTGCCTGGTGGCGTGGCTGGAACGCCATGGCCGCTGCCTGGAAGCGGAACGCGCGGCGCTGCGGTCCGGCGCGGTCGCGCCCTTGCTGGAGGCGTTGTGGGCGCGGCCGCCGGCCGCGCCGGTCGAGCCCGAGGGGGTCGCGCAGGCGGCGGATTTTCTGCAGGTGTTGTTGCGGGTTTAGGCGTGTCAGTGGCTGTGGGTCAGGCTTTCTCGCCCGTGCGAGCAGCTTTGCTGCCGCTCGCGGCGGGGACACTCCTTGCGGGTGCAGCCTGACATATACCTACCCACAACAGTTCATGCCCCCGCTTTGTGGACTACTGGCCCTGGGCGGCTTCCTCGGCGATCTGCCGGTGCACTTCCGCCATGTCGAGGCCCTGCGCCTGCTCGATCAGCTGCTCCAGGCCGGAGGCAGGCAGCGCGCCGGGTTCGGAGTAAACGATGACGTTTTCGCGGAATACCATCAGGGTCGGGATCGAGCGGATCTGGAAATAGCCCGCCAGCTCGGTTTCTTCTTCGGTGTTCACCTTGGCGAAAACGATGTTGGGGAATTTTTCCGACATCTGCTCGTAGGTGGGCGCGAACGAACGGCACGGGCCGCACCACGGCGCCCAGAAATCGACGATCACCATGTCGTTGCCGGTGACGATGCCCTCGAAGTTTTCCTGGTTGAGGTCGATGGTGGCCATGCTAGTTCTCCTGTGATCGATTTTGATTGAATCCGATAAAATATCATCAAGTGCTAATATAATCCACCTTCGCATTTTGCCTTCCCGGTGAACGTCATGAGCCAGAGCGTTGTCCCAGATGTGCTGTTGTTTGTCGCCCCCGGCTGCCCGCACTGCCCGGCCGTGCTGGAGAGCTTGGCCGGACTGGTCAAGGAAGGCGCCATCGGGCGGCTGGAAGTGGTCAACGCTGCGGTTCATTCCGAACGCGCGGCGGAACTCGGCGCGAAAACCGTGCCGTGGCTGCGCATCGGCCCATTCGAGCTGGCCGGCGCGCAATCGCCCGGCGAACTGCGCCGCTGGGTCGAGCGGGCCGACACGCTCGATGGCATGGCGGATTACTTCTTCGACCTGCTGAAAAGCGGCCGGCGCCACCGCGTCGAGGAAATGGCGCGGCAGGAGCCGGCCCGGCTGCACGCGCTGGTCCGCCTGATGGAGCGGACGGACACCAGCATGGCGGTGCGCCTTGGGATCGCCGCGGTGCTCGAGGAACTGCACGATAGCAGGCTGGCCGAAATCATGATCCCCGGCCTTGGCACATTGGCCAAGGCCGGCGATGCCCTCACCCGCGCGGACGCCTGCCATTTCCTGGCGCTGATCGGCGGCGCGGCGGTCATGCCTCATTTGCGCGCCTGCCTCGACGACGAGGACAGGGAAGTACGCGAGATCGCGGCGGAATCGCTGGAAGAGCTGGAACAATGAGCAAGGCATTCACCAAGGAAGCGGACAGCGACGACGAGGACGAACTCGCGCCCGCCGCGCAACTGCCGCAGGGACTGAAAAACTACATCACCCCGGCGGGCTACCGCGCGCTCAAGGACGAATTCGACCACCTGTGGAAGGAAGAACGCCCGGAATTGGTAAAGACCATCACCTGGGCCGCCTCCAATGGCGACCGCTCGGAAAACGGCGACTACATCTACGGCAAGAAACGGCTGCGCGAAATCGACCGCCGCATCCGCTTTCTGTCGAAACGCCTGGAAAATTCCGAAGTGGTCGATCCGGGCGCGCGCGAGGACTGCGACCAGGTTTTCTTCGGTGCAACGGTGACAGTGTGCGGCCGGGACGGCGCCGAGCACACCTACAGCATCGTCGGCGTGGACGAAGCCGACGCCGGGCGCGGCCGCATCAGCTGGGTATCGCCGCTGGCGCGAGCGCTGCTCAAGGCGCGCGAAGGGGATGTGGTGACGCTGCAGACGCCGGGCGGGAAGGAAGAGATCGAGGTGGTGGAGGTGGTTTATCGGGGGCTGGAGGGGTAGTAACGCGTAAGCTCGGTAGGGCGCCAATAAGCGAAGCGCATTGCGCCGGATGATTTTGCGCAAGCATCCTCATCGGGTTGCGCCAATGGCCGCCCTACGACTTGGACAAGTCAAAAGGCTGGTGTTGTGCGCGCTTCGCGCGTTTGATTGATAGCCGGGGGCAGCCCGGCGGCTGATTACTTCTTTTGCTTCGCCAAAAGAAGTAATCAAGAAAAGGCGACTCCCATCCGCCGCCCCTTCGGGGTTCCCTGCGTTGCTCGCCAAGCCGGGCGGTCGCGTAAACTCGGCCTGCGGCCTCAAACAGTACGCAACCGACTACCCCCGGCTCGGCTGCGCTACTCGGCGGCGAATCGAGGGGAGATAACACCAACCCCAAACCTCCCCACCCAACCCTCCCCGGCGGGGAGGGTACCCAAACAACATGGGCTACGCCCATACAAAGCCAGCCTTGCCTTCCCCTTCTGCGCCGCCCCGGATTTCCGGGCGAACCGGGGGCCGTCGGCTGCGTACTGTTTGAGGCCGCAGGCCGAGTTTACGCAGCCGCCCGGTTTGCCCGGAAATCCGGGGGAAGCCCGTAGGGCCGGCGCGGCAGGGTGCCCTTTTGTTTGGTGCCTTTATTTTGGGCAAGCAAAATAAAGGCACCTGCTGCCGGGCAGCCCCCGGCACCAATCAGCCGCGCGCAGCGCACAAAACCGTCCCGCATTCCGCTGCGCTTCATACGCGTTGCGCCCTCATTTGAAGCCATGCATGTCAGGCTGAATCCTGACCCACAAAAATCAAGATTTACAGCGCCGGCAGTCCATACAACCCCATCACGAAGTCGGTGAATACCGGCGTCTTGCCCGGTTTGCCCGGCTCCTGCCGATAGCGGGCGCGCACGTCCGCCAGTTTCTTCTTCATCAGCGACTGCGATTCGGCTTGGCTGACACGGTTGTGGTCGCGCTCCTCGGCGAGGTGATGGTAATAATTGAACACCTCGTCGTCGTAGGGGTTGTGGCCGACCAGCGCGACGCGTTTGATATTGAGGCGGTCTGCCGCTTGCACCTTGGTGATCTTGTGCATCTTGACCAGTCCGCCGAGGTATTCGGCTTCCTGCCGCAGGGCGTCCTGGC
>JAQTMN010000089.1 GCA_028714315.1 Sulfuricella sp.
GACGCCCGCCGCCGTGACCGGTACGCTGACCGTGCCGGTGGGGCGCATGCGCAAGCTCAACATGGGGCCGCAGTATCTGTCCGCCTTCACCGTCGGCGACCAGCTGCTGTGGGGCGCCGCCGAGCCGTTGCGCCGCATGCTGCGCATCCTGATCGAAGCCTGATTTCGGTCACGCCAACCCTGGCCGGCGCTTTGTCGCGCCGGCCAGGGTTTTTTCGTTGGGCTCGGAGTTAAACATTACAAATTTGTAAATGATTTACCTAGTTGCGGCCGAATGTAATGTCCAATATAAGCTTGCATCCCTAACTCCATGATGTTAATTTAGTTACGCTGAGCCGAACAATCTATTGAAGGTGGCGCATGGATCGGAAACATAGAACAAAAGCCTGGGTGACTGCCGGGGTCTTGCTGTTTGCCTCGGCGTCGGCACTCGCTGCCGGGCTGGGCAGGCTGACGGTGACATCGACGCTGGGCCAGCCATTCCGGGGGGAAATCGAGCTCCTGGCGGTGGACAAGAAAGATATCGGTTCCATTCGCGCCAATTTTGCGTCGCTGGAGGCGTTCCGGGAAGCGCACATCGACCGCTCGCCCGCCCTTTCTTCCATCCGTTTCAGCGTCGAGCAGAAGAAGAATGGCGAACCATATCTCAAGGTGACCTCCACCAAGCCGATCGACGATCCCTTCCTGGACATGCTGGTGGAAATCGATTGGCCGTCCGGACGCCTGGTGCGGGAATATACCGTCCTGCTCGATCCGCCCGGCTATGGCGCAGCCCGTGAAGCGGTAGCGCCGGTCACCCCGCCGCTGACCAAATCCCTCCCCCCCGTCAATGCCGAGCAGCCGGCCGCCGCAAAGCCGGCGGGCGAACCGGAGGAAGCAGCAACCGAAGCCGGGACCAGCCCGCGCCAAGCCAGGAAACCGCAGGACAAGGCCAAGGGGCCGGCCGCCGAGGAAAGCAAACCCGCCGGCGCAACCTATGGGCCGGTCAAGACGGGCGAGAGCCTGTCCGGCATCGCCATCAGCCTGAAACCCGAAGGCGTCAGCCTGGACCAGATGCTGGTGGCGCTATTCCATTCCAACAAGCAGGCGTTCAGCGGCAGCAACATGAATCGGCTGAAGGCCGGCCAAATTTTACGCGTGCCCGAGTCGGAGCAGGTTGAGGCGGTGGACAGGAACGAAGCCGCCAGGCAGATGAAAGTGCAGTCCGCCGACTGGAACGCCTATCGGCAAAAGCTGGCAGCCGCCGCCGAAGCCAAGCCGGCGCAGGAAGAAGCGGCGAAGCAGTCCGCCAGCGGCAAAATCACTACCGCGGTCGAAGACAAGGCCGCTCCCGCCAAGGAGCCTGCCAAGGACGTGCTGAAACTGTCCAGGAGCGAAGGCGCGGGCAGCGCCAAGACCGGCGCAGGCGGCGACAAGGAAATGCAGGGAATGAAGGCCCAGGTGCAGGCGCTGCAGGAAGAAGCGACGGCCAAGGAAAAAGCGGTCAAGGAAGCCAACCAGCGCATCGCCGACCTGGAAAAGAACATCAAGGAAATGCAGACGCTTCTGGCGATGAAAAACCAGAGCCTGGCCGACTTGCAGAAGCAGGCCGCCACCGCCAAAGCGCCGGTGGCAGCCCCTGTCGAAGCGGCCAAGCCGGAGGAAAAACCGGCGGCCAAGCCGGCAAAACCCAAGAAGCCAGTTGTTATCCCGCCGAAGCAGCCCGAGCCCTCGCTGCTGGACGACCTGACCGACAACCCGTTGTACCTGGGCGGCGGCGCAGTGGCCGTCCTGCTGCTCGGCCTGCTCGGCATGAGAACGCTGGCGGCCCGGCGCCGGCAGAATGTCGCCAGCTTTGAAGACAGCATCATGACCAGCGGCGACCTGAAGGCGAACTCGGTCCTGGGCGGCACCGGCGGCGGCCGGGTCGATACCGGCGACACCTCCTTCCTGACCGATTTCAGCAAGGCCGGGTTGGGTGCGATCGATACCAACGAGGTCGATCCGATTGCCGAGGCGGAAGTATATATGGCCTACGGCCGGGACGCCCAGGCCGAGGAAATCCTCAAGGAAGCGCTGACGAAAGATCCCCATCGCCACGAGATTCGCCTCAAGCTGCTCGAAATCTATGCCGGCCGCAAAAACCTGAACGCCTTCGAGGCCGTGGCCGGCGAAATGTATGCCGCGCTGGGCGGGCAGGCCAACCCGGCCTGGGACAAGGCTGCCGAGATGGGGCGCGTGCTGGACCCGGATAACCCGCTTTACGCCGAGAAAGCCGCGGCGGAGGCTTCTTACGACAAAACCATGATCGTGGCGGGCGGTGCGGCCGGCCTGATCGCGGCGGCCGACCGGCTCGATCTGGGCGGTGAGGAAATCGTGGAAGATGCGGCGACCGATCTGGATTTCGATCTCGACATCGGCGAACCGGAAGCGGAAGCCCCGGAAGCGGAAGCCCAGGTAGATATCCAGCCGGAAGTGCCGGCGATGGCCGAAATAGCGCCTGCCGCCGAGCCGGCCGTGACCGACCTGGGCTTCGATTTCGATCCGGGTATGCTCGCCGAGGCCGAACCCGCCGGTGCGGCGGAAGAAACGGCGGCACCGGTGGCCGATCTCGGGCTGGATTTCAATCTGGACCTGGCTGCCGAAGCGGAAGCGGCTACCGACAAGCAGCCCGAGCCGATCGAAGAGCAGGAAAGCGTGATGGAGTTCGACCTCGGCGCGTTGACCCAGCCTGCACCCGCACCCGCACCCGCGCCTGGCATTGCGGAAGCGGAAGCCAGAGTGGAGCCGGCGCCCACCGAGGACCTGATCAGCGCCGAATCCTGGCAGGAGGAGGTGATGAGCCTGGAATCCGGCAACTCCGGCGCCGGCGACGCCACAGTGTTGGAACTGCCCGATTTTCCGGCGGACGAAGAAGCCTTTTCACCCGATGGCGGCACGGAGTCGATCGAGCTCGCCGCGCCGCCGGCCGGGGAGCCCTCGCTGGATTTCGATTTCAACCTGGGGCTGGAAGAGGCGCCGTCGGCAGCGTCCGCGGTAAAAGAAGCACCGCATGAACTCGATCTTTCCGGCATCAGCCTGGAGATGGACGGGCTGCCTTCTCCCGCTGCCTCCTACGACGAAGCAATGGCCGACGATTTCATCGGGCAGGAAGTTTCAACCAAGCTCGACCTGGCGAAAGCCTACAGCGACATGGGCGACAAGGAAGGCGCGCGGGAAATTCTGCAGGAAGTGCTCAAAGAGGGCACGGATGAACAGCAGGATGAAGCGCGGGGGCTGATCGCCGAATTGGGTTGATGCTGGCCGGGCAACCGCCGCCGGGTAGCGCTGGCATTCATCCGGCCAGCCTGATTCTGATCTGGCTGGGTTTCGCCTTGTGCATACCTTGGTTGCGGGCGTCCGACTTGGCGGTGATCGCCGGCATGCTGGTGATCGCGTTGTTGCTCGATCGTTCCCCGGATTTCTTCAAACTGCTGCGCCGCACGCGCTGGCTGCTGCTTTCCCTGATCCTGGTCTATGCTTTCGCCACGCCGGGCGACCCACTGATCCCCGCTTTAGACAACTACAGCCCCAGCCGCGAAGGGCTGATTTCCGGCGGCTCGCAGGCGCTGCGCCTGGCGGCATTGCTCGCCGGCTTGGCGGCCTTGCTGAGCGGCGTCTCCCGCAACCGGATCCTGGCCGGCCTGTATTTTCTGCTGCGCCCCCTTTCCCCGTTGCGCGTGGATATCGACCGGATTGCCGCCCGCGTCTGGCTGACGCTTTATTACGCCGAGCAGAAGGAACTGGGACGCCCGCGCGAATGGCGCGCGACATTCCACGCGGCGCTGGATGAAGGGGGCGATGGGGAAAATCCGGTCGTCAGCCTGGAAATCGGCCGCCTCTCCGGGCCGGATTATTTGGCGCTTGTTTTGAGCTCGTTGCTGCTGGGTCTTCTGGTGGCGCGCGGGGCGGCATGAGAATCGCGCTGGGCGTCGAGTACGACGGCAGCCGCTTCTGCGGTTGGCAGAGCCAGCCTTCCGCCTGCGGCGTGCAAGATGTGCTGGAATCGGCCTTGGCGCAAATCGCCGGGGAAGCCATCCGGGTGGTAACGGCGGGGCGCACGGATACCGGCGTGCACGCGCTGCATCAGGTCGTCCATTTCGATACCGGCGCGGCACGGCCGGACAACGCCTGGGTGCGCGGCGCCAATGCTTTTCTGCCGGCAAGCGTCGCCGTGCTGTGGGCGCGCCCGGTCAGCGACGAGTTTCATGCCCGCTTCAGCGCGGTGTCGCGCCGCTATGTCTACCTGCTGCTCAATCACCCGGTGCGCAACGCCCTGCTGTCCGGCAAGGCCGGCTGGTTTCATGCCCCGCTCGACATTGCGGCGATGCAGGCGGGAGCCCGCCACTTGCTCGGCCAGCACGACTTTTCCGCCTTCCGCGCCGCCGAGTGCCAGGCCAAGTCGCCGGTGAAGCAGATGCAGCGCATCGAAATCAGCCGCCGCGGCGACTGCATCCTGTTCGACCTCACTGCCAACGCCTTCCTGCATCACATGGTGCGCAACCTGGTCGGCAGCCTGATCTACGTCGGCAAGGGCAAGCATTCGCCCGACTGGATCGGCAGCCTGCTGGCGGGGCGCGACCGCACCGTTGCTGCGCCGACTTTCGCGCCCGACGGTCTGTATCTGGCCAGTATCGGCTATGAGCCGAAATGGGAGATGCCCGTTTCGGCCAGGTTGCCGGATTTGGTGTTTGGCTAAACCCAAAACTTCACCGCAAAGGCGCAAAGAGATCGCAAAGAAAAACCATGGATAATCAAAATTATCCCTTGCGTATCCTTTGCGCCTTTGCGGTGGAATTTGAATTTTTCACAACCCCTCAGCGTTCTGTGTGAACTCGGTGGCTTGAACGGCGGTTTTAAGGTTAAACTTCCTTTTTTTCGAAATTTCCCGCATGACCCGAGTCAAGATTTGCGGCATCACCCGCAACGAGGATGCGCTTGCCTGCGCCGACGCCGGCGCCGACGCCATCGGACTGGTGTTCTATCCACCCAGCCCGCGCTACGTGGACGTTGGCCGAGCGTCTGAAATCGCGCGTGTCCTGCCGCCTTTCGTTTCGACTGTCGGCCTGTTCGTCAATCCGACGGTTGAGGCGGTGCGCGCCGTGCTGGGGAAAATGCATCTCGACCTGCTGCAATTCCACGGCGACGAGCCGCCGGAGTTCTGCGCCGGCTTTGGCGTGCCCTGGCTCAAGGCGGTGCGCGTCAAAGCTGGGCTGGATTTGGTACAATACGCGTTTCGCTATCGGCAGGCCAAGGGCCTGCTGCTCGACGCCTACGTCGAAGGCACGCCGGGCGGCACCGGTTTGTCGTTCGACTGGAGCCTGATTCCGGCCGAACTGCCGCTGCCGGTGGTGCTGTCCGGCGGGCTGGATCCCGCCAACGTGGCGCAGGCCATCCGGCGCGTCGGGCCGTGGGCGGTGGACGTGTCGAGCGGTGTGGAAGCGCAAAAGGGCATAAAGGATGCGGCGAAGATCGCCGCGTTCATGGAGGGAGTGCGCAGTGCAGAAGTTTGATTCAACGCAGAAGTACGACATGCCGGACCCGTCCGGCCATTTCGGGCCTTACGGCGGGATATTCATGGCGGAAACGCTGATCACCGCGGTGGACGAACTGCGCCAACAGTATTTGCTGTATCGCGACGATCCCGAATTCCAGGCCGAATTCGCCTACGAGCTGAAGCATTATGTCGGCCGTCCCAGCCCGATCTATCACGCCAAAAACTGGACGGATCGCCTTGGAGGCGCGCAAATCTACCTCAAGCGCGAGGATCTCAACCATACCGGCGCGCACAAGATCAACAATGCCATCGGCCAGGCGCTGCTCGCCCGCCGCATGGGCAAGAAGCGCGTCATCGCCGAAACCGGCGCCGGCATGCACGGCGTGGCGACGGCCACCGTGGCGGCGCGCTACGGCCTGGAATGCGTGGTCTACATGGGCAGCGAGGACGTCAAGCGCCAGGCTCCCAACGTCTATCGCATGAAGCTGCTGGGCGCCACCGTGGTGCCGGTGGAATCCGGCTCGAAGACCCTGAAGGACGCCTGCAACGAAGCCATCCGCGACTGGGTCGCCAATGTCGAGAGCACGTTTTACGTGTTCGGCACCGCCGCCGGCCCTCATCCCTACCCGATGATGGTGCGCGACTTCCAGTCCATCATCGGCAAGGAAGCCAGGCAGCAGATGCCGGAAATCACTGGACGCCAGCCGGACGCGGTGATCGCCTGCGTCGGCGGCGGCTCCAACGCCATCGGCCTGTTTTACCCGTATATCGAGGATGAGAGCGTCAAGCTGATCGGCGTCGAAGCCGCCGGACTGGGCCTGGAAACCGGCAAGCACGCGGCGCCGCTGAACGCCGGAACCCCCGGCGTGCTGCACGGCAACCGTGTTTACCTGGTGCAGGACGCCAACGGCCAGATCATCGAAACCCATTCCATTTCCGCCGGGCTGGATTACCCCGGCGTCGGGCCGGAGCACTGCTGGCTGAAGGACAGCGGCCGCGCCGAATACGTGGCGGTGACCGACGCCGAGGCGCTGCAGGCATTCCACGACCTGTGCCGCTACGAAGGCATCATCCCGGCGCTGGAATCGAGCCACGCGCTGGCCTACGCCGCCAAGCTCGCGCCCACCCTGCCGCGCGACCGGAACCTGCTGGTCAACTTGTCCGGCCGCGGCGACAAGGACATGAACACGGTGGCCGAATTGTCGGGAATCAAGTTTTAGGCATGGAAAATTAGTAACTCTTAGGTATTCGTGAACGTATGGCATAAAAGCCCCTCTCCCGCAGGCGGGAGAGGGGTTGGGGTGAGGGACTTTGCGCTTGGGCAATGCTTGCAGTGTTGCAAACACCCCTCATCCCCGGCCCTTCTCCCGCCAGCGGGAGAAGGGAGAAAGCCGACCTGGGCAGTTATGGGAAATATTATGTCGGGCGGGTTAGCGCAGCGTAACCCTGCCAAACCTCGCCCTATGAGGAAGGTTAGAGGAAGATTAATGGACAAGCACGAAATCATTCTCTACTGGAGCGACGAAGACCAGGCGTTTATTGCCGATGTGCCGGAGCTGCCTGGCTGCATGGCCCATGGGGAAACTCAGGAACTCGCTTTGGCCAACGTGAAGCAGGCAATGCAGTTATGGATCGATACCGCCAGTGAGTTTGGCGATCCGGTACCGCAACCCAAGGGCCATCGTTTGATGTTTGCATAAATTTGGAAAAACACAATAACCCCATGTCACGCATTGCCACCACCTTCGCCACACTCCAGCAACAGGGCAAAAAAGCCCTGATCCCATTCATCACCGCGGGCGACCCCAAGCCGGAAAAGACCGTGCCGCTGATGCACCGGCTGGTCAAGGCAGGGGCGAACATCATCGAGCTGGGCGTTCCTTTTTCCGACCCGATGGCGGACGGGCCGACCATTCAGCGCGCCTCCGAGCGGGCGCTGAAACATGGCGTCAGCCTCCGGGACGTGCTCGGCATGGTAGCCGAGTTCCGCGCCAAAGACCGGACCACGCCGGTGGTGCTGATGGGCTACGCCAACCCGATCGAGGCGATCGGCCAGGCGCAATTTGCCGAGGCGGCGGCCGAGGCGGGCGTGGACGGCATGCTGACGGTGGATTATCCGCCCGAGGAGAGCGCGGAATGGGCGGCCCATCTGCACCGCCACGGCATCGATCCGATCTTCCTGCTGTCGCCCACCACGCCGGCGGCGCGCATGGCGCGGGTCGCCGATCTGGCGCGCGGCTTCATCTACTACGTTTCGCTCAAGGGCGTGACCGGCGCGGCTACCCTCGATACCGCCGAAGTTGCACAGAAGATTCCACAGATCAAGGCGGTGGCCAGCCTGCCGGTGGGCATCGGCTTCGGCATCCGCGACGCCGAGACCGCCCGGTCAATGGCACAACTGGCCGATGCGGTGGTGATCGGCAGCCGCATCGTGCAGGAAATCGAGAATTCGACGGCGAAAACGCTGTTGGCGAACGTCCACGATCTGGTAAAAAGCTTCCGCGACGCCATGGATGGAGTGGAATAGTCAGTTGTCAGTCATCAGTTGTCAGTTGTCAGCTATCAGTTGTCAGTTTTGAGCGGAAGCCGCCCGTTTGACTGACCACTGACTACTGAAGACTGAAAACTTACCAAGGAAAAAACTATGAGCTGGTTCCAGAAATTGCTGCCCCCCAAGATCAAGCGCAAGGTCGAGGGCGCGAAGAAAAGCATGCCCGAGGGCTTGTGGAGCAAGTGCCCTTCCTGCGAAGCGGTGCTGTATCGCGCCGACC
>JAQTMN010000090.1 GCA_028714315.1 Sulfuricella sp.
ATGATGCGCACCGTATCCGGCCAGCGCTCGCGCACCTGCCGGAGAAAATCCACCCCGCTCGTCCCCGGCATGCGCTGGTCGCACAGGATGACGTCCACCCACTCATGCTCCAGGAGCGCCAGCGCCTCGTCCGCGCCGGACGCCGTGTACACCTCGAATTCCTCCTCCAGCGTGCGGCGCAGGGATTCCTGCGAGCGCACTTCGTCGTCTACGACCAGGACGGTGGGGAGGTTAGGCATGGTTATGACCCTGGGTTGCCGCGAAACGAAAAACTTCTCTGCCGCGAAAAGGCACAAAAAGCGCAAAAAAATTCATGCCGGAAAACGTTTGGCATGTAGGTGCGAATTCATTCGCACAACTCCCTCTCGATTGTGCGAATGAATTCGCACCTACAATCCCATCTGATGCTTCCGGGTTCATTTTGAGCATTTTGCGCCTCTTCGCGGCCAAACTACTTTCCCACCCGCCGGTGCAGCGCCAGATGGCGCGGCGTGCGGGAATGCGGCACCTTGTACACGAAATTGTAACGCGCCACGTGGTAGCTCGGATCGAAACCGTAGAAATTGCGCTTCATGTTGGCGAGCTCCTCGGCGCGGTAAGCCGCCAACGGCTTTTCGGCTTCGTCGCGGCGGCGCCGTTCGCGCTTTTCGGCAAGCAGCGCCGGCGCATCGGCTGCAAGCGTTTCCGCCAGCTTTTCGACCTCGCACCGGAATGCGTCGGCATCTCCCTCGAAGCACGCGTCGATCAGCCCCAGCGCCTGCGCCTGCCGTGCTCCGACCGGCAGGCGGTTGTCGGTGATCTCGGTGGCCCGCTCCGCGCCCACCCGGCGCGGCAGCAGGTAGGTCCAGTATTCCGAGCCGTATAGATTGCCCATCGCCTTGTAATGCGGATTGAACACCACGCCCGCGCGCGCCGCGACCCGGTCCGCCGTCAGCGCGAGGAACACCCCGCCCGCGCCGGCATTGCCGTTCAAGGCGGCGAGGGTGACGTGGCTGTCGGTTTCGATGACGGCGCGCGCCAGATCGTTCATGGCGTTGATGTTTTCCCAGGAAGCGTCAGCCGCGCTGTCCGCCGCCTCGATCAGGTTGAGGTGAAGCCCGTTCGACCAGAAATCCGCCCCGCCGGCCAGCACGATCACCCGTGTATCGCGGCGGGTGGCCGCCAGATAGGCCTGAAGCAAGCGCTCACATTGTTGGGTGCTCATGGCGCCGTTGTAGAAGTCGAAGTGGAGGAAGCCGACGGCGTTGTGCTCTTCGTAGCGGATGTCGCGGCAGCGCTCGCCCTCTCCCCCGGCCCCTCTCCCGTAAACGGGAGAGGGGAGGTGCCCCCTCTCCCGTTTACGGGAGAGGGCTGGGGAGAGGGCCGCCACACCCACCAACCTCTCTCCCAGCACCATCGCCGCCGGCAGCTTGAAAGCCGGCTCGCCCTCGCGCTTTTCCTTCAAATGGCCGATCCACACCGCGCCGTCCACCGTCGCCCGGCAGATCGCGCCGCCATCGTGAGCGATCACTTCG
Organism: Sulfuricella sp.; assembly: GCA_028714315.1. Classification (GTDB taxonomy): domain Bacteria; phylum Pseudomonadota; class Gammaproteobacteria; order Burkholderiales; family Sulfuricellaceae; genus Sulfuricella. The sequence continues at coordinate 1,515 of JAQTMN010000090.1, forward strand.
CCCGGCGCGCCGGTCAAGCCATCTGCCGGGTGGGCATCGTACAAATAGCAGGCGAGACCCAGCACTTCGTCGAGCACACCGGGGAAACCGTCGGCACAGCGGATCTTGCGCATCACCGTGGCGGTGTCGTCATGTTGCCAGTCGATGGCACGGTCTTCCTGCCGCATCGCAGGGCGCCACTGGCCGCGCACATCCGGCCGGCCGTAGTCGAGCGGCTCCGGCACAAAGCCTCCCTGCCCGAATTTCGCCACTGATTCCAGCACGGCGGCCACCGCCGCCTCGGTGACCTCGTTGCGGTACAGGCTGCTCTTGCTCGCCTGCCGCATGGGGAAACGCGCCTCGGCCCAGATATCGCCCGCATCCATTTCGGCGGCGGCTTGCAGCACGGTCACGCCCCACTCGGCCTCGCCGTTCAGAATCGCCCAGTCGAGCGCCGACGGACCGCGGTCGCCCTTGATGCCTGGGTGGACGATCAGGCAGACCCGTTCGCGCCAGATCGCCTCGGGAATCGCGCGCTTGAGGAAAGGCGCGATGACCAGGTCGGGCCGGTACAGCGCCACCGCCTCCAGCGTCACCGCGTCGCTGATGTCGAACTCGATCGACACCTCGTGCCCGCGCGCCGTCAGCTCCAGGTAGAGCCGCTGCGCCAGGCTGTTGAAGGAATGGGTGATGAATAGAATTTTCATTTTCGTGAATTCTCAGTAGGGGCACCCCTCGTGGGTGCCCATCCCGGCAAGGGCCCGGTAGGGGCACTCCTTGTGGGTGCCCGTCCCGGCAAGGGCCCGGTAGGGGCACTCCTTGTAGGTGCCCGTCCCGGCAAGGGCCCGGTAGGGGCACTCCTTGTAGGTGCCCGTCCCGGCAAGGGCACCCACAAGGGGTGCCCCTACCGCCTTTAACATATCCTCGGCAGCTGCTCGCCCGTCAGCCAATCCACGATGCGCCGGCCGCCGAAGGCGGTTTCCATCTGCACGAAGTGGTGGTCGTCGGCGATGACTTCCCCAATCAACGCGGCTTCGCGCCCCAATGGGTGAGCCCGCATCGCCGCCAGCACCCGGTCCGCGTCCTCGCGCGCGCAGATGGCGACGAGCTTGCCCTCGTTGGCGGAATAGAGCGGGTCGAGGCCGAGAAACTCGCACGCGGCGCGGACTTCGGCGCGGATGGGCAGCGCCGTTTCGTGCAGCATCATGCCGACGCCGGACTGGCGGGCGATTTCGTTGAGAGTGGTGGCGAGGCCGCCGCGGGTCGGGTCGCGCAGCACGTGGATGTCAGCCACGGCGGCGATCATGTCCGCCACCAGGCCGTGCAGCGCGGCGGTGTCGGACTGGATGGCGGTGCCGAAGCTCAGGTTCTCGCGCAAGGACATGATCGCCACGCCGTGGTCGCCGATCGGCCCGCTGACGATGATGGCGTCGCCCGGCCGGGCGCGCTCGCCGGAAATGTTGACTCCCGCCGGCACCACGCCGACGCCGGTGGTGTTGATGAACACGCCGTCGCCCTTGCCGCGCTCGACCACCTTGGTGTCGCCGGTGACGATGGGCACGCCGGCATCCGCGGCGGCCCGCGCCATGGATGCGACGATGCGCGCCAGATCGGCCAGCGGAAAGCCTTCTTCCAGGATGAAGCCGGCGGAAAGGTAGAGCGGCACGGCGCCCGCCATCGCCACGTCGTTGACGGTGCCGTGCACCGACAGACAGCCGATGTCGCCGCCGGGGAAGAATAGCGGCGACACCACGTGCGAATCGGTCGCCATCACCATGCGCCCGCCGGGAACGGCAAAGCTCGCCTGGTCGTTCTGCTGGTTGAGGTATTCGTTATCGAAGGCGGCAAGGAACAGCTCCTCGACCAGCTGCGCCATCGCCCGCCCGCCGCTGCCGTGGGTCATGTCCACCTGACCGTTCTTGAGGTCGAGGGGACGAATGTAGCCGGTTCTAATTTTTGTCATGGTTCTTCCATTTTTTTACCGCCCGTAGGGGCACCCCTTGTGGGTGCCCGGCTGGCCCGATCCGACGGGCACCCACAAGGGGTGCCCCTACAGAAGATGTTCTGCGGTTAATGATTTTGCGCATCTTTATATCGCCCGTAAGTGTAATAAGCCGCGCACGCCCCCTCGCTCGACACCATGCACGAGCCGACCGGGTTCTCCGGCGTGCAGACGGTGCCGAACAGTTTGCAGTCGAGCGGCTTCTTCACGCCGCGGATGATGGCGCCGCATTCGCAGGCCTTGTTGTCGGCCACCGTGCGGTAGGCCAGATCGAAGCGCCGTTCGGCGTCGAATTCGGCGTATTTCTGCTTGATCTTCAGGCCGCTGTAAGGCACCAGGCCCAGCCCGCGCCATTCGAAGGAGCGGCGCAGCTCGAACACTTCCGCCACCATGTCGAGCGCCTTGAGGTTGCCCTCGCGCGTCACCGCGCGCGAGAACTCGTTTTCCACCTCGGCGCGGCCTTCGTTCAACTGGCGCACCAGCATCAGCACCGCCTGCATCACGTCGAGCGGCTCGAAGCCGGCGATCACCACGGGGCGCTGGTATTCGTAGGCAAAATATTCGTAGGGCCGGCTGCCGATCACGGTGGAGACGTGCGCCGGGCCGATGAAGCCGTCCAGCGGCAACAGGCCCAGCTTGCGTACTTCGGGCGATTCGAGGATGTTGGCGATGGCCGAAGGCGTCAGCACGTGGTTGGAAAACACCGAGAAATTGGCGAGCCCCAGCTTCTGCGCCTGCAGGATCGCCACGGCGGTGGGCGGCGTAGTGGTTTCGAAGCCGATGGCGAAGAACACCACCTGCTTGTCCGGGTTGTCCTGGGCGATCCTGAGCGCGTCGGCGACGGAATAGATCATGCGCACATCCGCCCCACCCGCCTTGGCCTTGAGCAGGCTGACCCGCTCCGAACCCGGCACGCGCAGCATGTCGCCGTAGGAACACAGGATCACGCCGGGCAGCCGCGCGAGCTGGATGGCGTTGTCCACCCGGCCGATCGGCAGCACACATACCGGGCAGCCGGGGCCGTGGATCATGCGCACGTTGTCCGGCAGCAAGTCCTGAATTCCGTAGCGGAAAATGGCGTGGGTATGCCCGCCGCAGAATTCCATCAGGGCGTAGCTGCGCGCAGGATTAGCCTCGCGCCGGATGTCGGCGGCGAGTTTGCGGGCCAGGGTGCCGTCGCGGAATTCGTCGATGTATTTCATTGGGGTGAGGAGTGAGGGGCAAGAGATTGTGAAAAATTCAAAATCCACCGCAAAGGCGCGAAGGCGCAAAGAAAATCTTTTTGATTTTGCATGGTTTTTCTTTGCGATCCCTTCGCGTCTTTGCGCCTTTGCGGTGAGGGTTTCATTCTTTTACAGCCTCTGAGGCGTCGATTTCGGCGCCGATTTGGGCGAACAGGGCCAAAGTTTTTTCCGCCTCCTCCGGGTCTAGACGGTTGAGCGCGTAGCCGACGTGAACGATGACGTAGTCGCCCACCGCCACGCCCTCAACCAGCGCAACCGAGATTTCCTTCTGCACGCCACCGACATCGATCAGGGCAGCGTCGTTTTCCAGCAGTTCCACCACTCGGGCGGGGATGGCCAGGCACATGTTAGTCCTCAGTTTTCAGTTGTCAGTTGTCAGTTCGTCGGTGGGTTTTAACTGATAACTGACCACTGACGACTGATGACTCATAGCCACCCACGCCTGCCCCAGGCTCAGCCCGCCGTCGTTGGGCGGTGCCTGGCGCGCCTGATAAACCTCCACGCCCAGCCCGGCAAGGCGGGCGCCGAGGTCTGCGCAGAGCAGCCGGTTGAGAAAGCATCCGCCGCCGAAAACGACGCGGTTCAATCCGGTTTTTTCCAGGGCGGCTTCGACCCATGCCGCCAGCGCCTGGGACAGGGTGGCATGGAACAGCGCCGCGCCGTAACCGGCATCGCGGATTTCGCTCAGGGCCGCGAGCAGCGGCAGCAGGTTTAATACCGCCGGCCCGGACTTCACTCGGTCATTCCCGCGCAGGCGGGAATCCAGGGCGTCGAGCGTATAGCCGTGCTCCAGCGGCGAAACCGGGCCATGCGCGTCGGCCAGCCCTTCCAGCAGCATCGCGGCTTGCCCCTCGAAGGCCGCCGCATCGCGCACGCCGAGCAGCCCGGCGGCGGCGTCGAACAGGCGGCCGCAGCTGGAGGTGGCCGGGCTGTTGACGTTCCGTTCCAGCATCTGCCGCACCGCCGCGCCGGCCGGATGGGCGAAACGCCGTTCGATTTCCGCGCCGCGGCCCAGTGCATGGAGGGCGCTCGCGGCCATGCGCCAGGGCTCGCGCGCGGCACGGTCGCCGCCGGGCAGGGCGAGCGGATTCAAATGGGCGAGACGCTGGAACTGGGCGCCTTCCACGCGCAGCAGTTCGCCGCCCCACGCCGCGCCGTCCGTGCCCAGACCGACGCCGTCCAGCGCCAGCCCCAGCACCGGCCCGCTCACGCCGTGCTCGGCCAGCACGGCGGCGATGTGGGCGTGGTGGTGCTGCACGGGAAGGACGGGAATGCCGTGCTGCCCGGCGAAGTCCACCGCGAAACGGGTGCTGAAGAAATCCGGGTGCCGGTCGTGGGCGACGATTTCCGGCTCGATCTCCAGCACGTCCATCAGGTGATGCGCGACCTCCTCCAGGCTGCGGCAGGTGGCGGCATGGTCGAGATCGCCGATGTGCTGGGACAGGAACGCTTCATCGCCGCGCGTCAGGCAGACGGTGTTCTTGAACCAGCCGCCGACCGCCAGCACCGGGCGGCCCGTTTGCGCCAGCTTGATGGCGCGGGGGGTATAGCCACGGGCGCGACGAACAAAACAAAGTCGCGCCAGCGCCGTTCGCCCCTTCTCCCCCTCGGGGAGAAGGTTGGGATGAGGGGCTGCGGGAGATGCAGGCGCCTCGACGCTCGCCCCCTCACCCCAGCCCTCTCCCCGAAGGGGAGAGGGAGTTTCACTCCTCACTACGCTATCGTCGCAGCGCACCAGAATTTCCCGGTCATGCAGCAGGAACGCATCGGCGATGTCCGCCAGGCGGGCGAGCGCTTCGTCGTTGCCGGTCACCAGCGGTTCGTCGCCGGGATTGGCCGAGGTGCAGACCAGCGCCAGCTGCTGCGGCGCGGCGAGCCATGCGGTGCCTTGCGGGCGGCCGGCGGCTTCGTGGAACAGCAGGTAATGCAGCGGCGCATAGGGCAGCAGCACGCCCAGCTCGCTCATGCCGGGAGCGACGCCGGGCAATTTGGCATCGCAATCGTCCCGCTTGCGCAGCAGGACGATGGGCCGCTCGCGCGCTTCGAGCAAGGCCTGTTCCGCTTCACCGCACGCGGCGAGCGGCGCGACCGACGCGATCCCCGCCAGCATCACGGCGAAGGGCTTTTCCTCGCGCTGCTTGCGCTGGCGCAGACGGGCCACGGCTTCCGGGTTGTGTGCGTCGCACATCAGGTGGAAGCCGCCGATGCCCTTGATGGCAATGATCTGGCCGGCGCGCAGGCGCTCGACGGTAGCGGCGATGGGATGGGCAACGTCAACGCCGTTTTTGTCGAGCAGCGTCAGCTTCGGTCCACACGCCGGACAGGCATTGGGCTGGGCGTGGAAGCGGCGGTCGAGCGGATCGTCGTATTCGCGGCGGCAGGCCGGGCACAGGGCGAAGCCGGCCATGCTGGTATGGGGGCGGTCGTAGGGCAGATGGCGGGTGATGGTGTAGCGCGGGCCGCAATTAGTGCAGTTGGTGAACGCATAACGGTAGCGCCGGTCGGCGGGATCGCAGATCTCGGCCAGGCAGTCCGGGCAGATCGCGGCGTCGGGCGCGATGCCGGTATGGGCATGGCCGGCTCGGCTTTCCAGGATGGCGAAATCGGACCGGCCCGGCACCTTCTCGGCCGGGATTGCGCTCACCTCGTCCACTCGCGCCAGCGCCGGCGCCTCGTCCTTGAGCCGGGCGAGCAGCGATTCGATCTCCTCCGCGCCGCCCTGCGCCTCGATTTCCACGCCGTCGGCGTCGTTGCGCACCCAGCCGGCCAGGCCCAGTTCGCCGGCCAGGCGATAGACGAAGGGGCGAAATCCGACGCCCTGCACCTGGCCGCGGACACGGATGCGTTCGCAAGCCGTGAGGCGCGAGGGGTGAGGAGTGAGAGAAAGCGCGGAGGTGCTTTTCATTTCACTTCGCTATCGATCGTCCGTGGATTAGTCATTTCAAGTAGGATGCGGTGAGGAACGAACCGCATCGGTCGCGATTGATGCGGTTGTCACCGCATCCTACAAAACCGCCCAATGGCCGAATGAATTCGGCCCTACACTTCACGCTTCACCGCACTCAACGCCGCCTCCAGCTCGGCGACGCGCCGCTTCAGGGCATCCACCTCGCGCTCCTTCTGCCCCGCTGCCTGCTTCAGGCCGGCCTCGATCCATTCCAGCCATTCCTCCAGGCCTTCGCCGCTGACGGCGGAGGTGAGGATCACCTTGATATGCGGGTTGATGCGGCGGGCGTATTCGATCGCCAGCGGCACCTTGAAGTCGAGATAGGGCAACAGGTCGATCTTGTTGAGCAGCATCACGTCGGCGGCGGCGAACATGTCCGGGTATTTGAGCGGCTTGTCCTCGCCCTCGGTGACCGACAGGATCGCGACCTTGTGCGCTTCGCCCA
>JAQTMN010000091.1 GCA_028714315.1 Sulfuricella sp.
GGTTCGCGGCGCAGCTGGAAAGCTCCAAGGATTTCGCCAAGGCCTTCATGGTGCGCCACGGCATTCCCACCGCCGCCTACGCCACCTTCACCGACAAGGAGCAGGCCCACGCCTACATCGCCCAGCATGGCGGGCCGATCGTGGTCAAGGCCGACGGCCTGGCCGCGGGCAAGGGCGTGGTGGTTGCGGAGACCCCCGCCGAAGCTCACGCCGCCGTTGACATGATGCTGGAAGGCAACGCGCTGGGCGCCGCCGGCGCGCGGGTGGTGATCGAGGAATGCCTGTTCGGCGAGGAGGCCAGCTTCATCGTCATGGCCGACGGCAAGCACGTGCTGCCCCTCGCCACCAGCCAGGACCACAAGCGGTTGCTGGACGGCGACCAGGGCCCCAATACCGGCGGCATGGGCGCCTATTCGCCCGCGCCGGTGGTCACGCCCGAGCTGCACGCGCGGGTGATGCGCGAGGTGATCGATCCAGTGATGCAGGGCATGGCGCAGGAAGGCGAACTATTCACCGGCTTTCTCTACGCCGGCCTGATGATCGACCCCCAGGGCGGGGTCAAGGTGCTGGAATTCAACTGCCGCATGGGCGATCCGGAAACCCAGCCGATCCTGCTGCGCCTGAAGAGCGACCTGCTCACCATCGTCGAGCACGCCGTCAACGGCAGCCTGGATCAGGTGGACGCCGAGTGGGACCGCCGCACCGCGCTGGGCGTGGTGATGGCCGCCGCCGGCTATCCCGACAGTCCGCGCAAGGGCGACGTCATCAACGGTTTGCCGGCGCTCACCGACCTGCTGGAGACCGAGCCGCGCGACTATCACGTGTTCCATGCCGGCACCGCGCTACGGGACGGCAAGGTGGTCACCAGCGGCGGCCGCGTGCTGTGCGTCACCGCGCTGGGCGACAAGGTGCAGCTGGCGCAGCGACGCGCCTACGACATCGCCGACCAGATCAAGTTCGACGGCTGCCAGATGCGCCACGACATCGGTTATCGGGCGATCGAAAAGAAAAGATAGCCGCAAAAAGGCGCAAAAAGCACAAACGCACCAAGGCAACTTCACTTCCTGATGGGTGCCGATTTTTTGCTGGGCAGGATGAACCGCTACCGTATCGCTCGCGACCGATGCGGTTCGTCCCTCACCGCATCCTACGACCCGTAGGGTGCAATAAGCGAAGCGCATTGCACCAGGCGGTGCTCTCAAGTTGGCATCGCTCGAATTCTTTTTTGTGTCTTTTGCGCCTTTTTGCGGCCAAATATTTTGCATCCTTTACGAATAGGCTGAAACCATGTCCAACCCCTTCGTTGCCGTCCTGATGGGCTCCGATTCCGACCTGCCGGTCATGCAATCCACGCTCGACACCATGACCAAACTGGGCGTGGCGTGGGAGGTAAAAATCACCTCCGCCCACCGCACCCCGGAAGCCACCATGAACTTCGTGGTTGACGCCGAACGGCGCGGCTGCCGCGTATTCATCGCCGCGGCCGGCCTTGCGGCGCATCTGGCGGGCGCAGTGGCCGCTCACACGGTGCGCCCGGTGATCGGCGTGCCGATGGAAGGCGGCCCGCTCAACGGGTTCGACGCGCTGCTCTCCACCGTGCAGATGCCCGGCGGCGTGCCGGTGGCGTCGGTCGCCATCGGCAAGGCCGGCGCGAAGAACGCCGCCTACCTCGCCGCCCAGATTCTGGCCTTGCAGGACGAGGCGCTGGCGCAACGGCTGAAGGACGACCGCGCCCGCACCGCCGACGAGATCACCGTCAAGAATCAGGAGCTGCAAGCCTCGCTCAAGGCCTGATGGCTTACTCCGCCACCCTGCTCAGGAAAGTCCGCGCCCATTTCCGGCGCGGCGGCCTGATCGCCTATCCCACCGAATCCTGCTACGGCCTCGGCTGCGACCTGCGCAACGCCCGCGCGGTGCGCCGCCTGCTCAAACTCAAGGGGCGTCCCCAGGCCAAGGGCCTGATCCTGCTGGCCGACCGCTACAGCCGCCTGCGGCGCTACGTGCAGCCCCCCACCATGGAACAACGGCAGCGACTCGACCAAACCTGGCCGGGGCCGCATACCTGGCTGATGCCCGCTTCGCGCCATGCCCGTCGCTGGCTGCGAGGCCGCCACGACAGCATCGCGGTGAGAGTGACCGCACACCCTGGTGCGGCGCTGCTGTGCCGTGAGCTGGGCTCGGCGCTGGTTTCCACCAGCGCCAACCGCGCCGGCCTGAGGCCGCTCAAGACCTACGCCGCCTGCGTCAAGGCGTTCGGCGCCAGCGTGCTGGTGCTGCCGGGAAAAATCGGCCGGCGCAAAACGCCTTCCACCATCCAGCACCTGCGAAGCGGCGAGATCGTCCGTGGTTGACGCGCGCGGCGACCGGGTAAAAGCCTGGCTGCTCGACCTGCAGGAGCGCATCGTCGCCCTGCTGGAAAAAATCGACGGGCGAGGCTTCCGGCGCGACGCCTGGCAGCGGCCGGGAGATGGCGAAGGGCTGACCTGCGTGATCGAGGACGGCGAAATATTCGAGCGCGGCGGAGTGAATTTCTCCCACGTGCACGGACAGAGACTGCCCGCCGCCGCGTCGGCCGAACGCCCCGACCTCGCCGGCAGCGCCTTCGAGGCGATGGGATTGTCCCTGGTGCTGCATCCGCGCAACCCCTACGCGCCGACCACGCACCTCAACGTGCGTTTTTTCTCCGCCCAGCCTCCCGGTAGCGGCGAGCCGGTCTGGTGGTTCGGCGGCGGCATGGACTTGACGCCCTATTACGGCTTCGCCGAGGACGCCGTCCATTTTCATCGCGCCTGCCGAGATGCGCTGGCGCCGTTCGGCGCTGAGTATCACCCCCGCTTCAAGCGCCGCTGCGACGAGTATTTCTATCTCAAGCACCGTCGCGAGCCGCGCGGCATCGGCGGGATTTTCTTCGACGACTTCCACGAGCGGGACTTCGAATTCAGCTTCGCCCTGGCGCAAGGCGTCGGCGAGCACTTCCTCGCCGCCTACCTGCCGATCCTGCAGCGGCGTAGCGCCACGCCCTACGGCGAGCGCGAGCGCGATTTCCAGGCTTACCGCCGCGGCCGCTACGTCGAATTCAACCTGGTGTGGGATCGCGGCACCCTGTTCGGCCTGCAATCGGGCGGGCGCGCCGAGTCCATCCTGATGTCGCTGCCGCCGATCGCGAAATGGCGCTACGACTGGCAGCCGGAAAAAGGGTCGGCGGAGGAGTTGCTCTACCGCGACTTCCTGGTGGTCAAGGACTGGCTGGGATGATGTCCCGGTTTTCTGGTTATAATCCATAAAAAAACAAGGGGAAAAACAACATGCAATCCATCGAGGCGTTGATCGCGACCCTGTCCGGCTGGGTGTGGGGGCCGCCGATGCTGACTTTGCTGGTGGGCACCGGGCTATACCTGACCATCCTGTTGAAGGGCCTGCAATTTCGCGCCTTGCCGCTGGCGTTCCGGCTGATTTTCCACAAGGACCACGGCCACGCCGGCGACATCAGCCATTTCGCCGCGCTGATGACCGCGCTGGCGGCCACGGTCGGCATCGGCAACATCGTCGGCGTCGCCACGGCGATCACGCTGGGCGGGCCCGGTGCGGTGTTCTGGATGTGGATGACCGGACTGGTCGGGATGGTGACGAAATATTCCGAAGCGGTGCTGGCGGTCAAGTATCGCGAGAAGGGGGAGCACGGCATGCGCGGCGGGCCGATGTATTACCTGGCGAAGGGCGCCGGGCTGCCCTGGCTCGGCTGGCTGTTCGCGTTGTTTACCGCGCTCGCCACTTTCGGCATCGGCAATATGACTCAGGCCAACGCGACCGCCAAGATTTTCGAGGCCACCTTTCACGTCGCGCCTTGGGTCACTGGACTGGTGCTGCTGGTGTTGACAGCCCTGGTGATCCTCGGCGGCATCCGCTCGATTGGCCGATTCACCTCGGTCCTGGTGCCATTCATGATCGTCGGTTATGTCGCCGCCGCCCTGACGGTGCTGGCGCTCAACGCGTCGGAAATTCCCCATGCCTTCGGCCTGATTTTTAGCCACGCATTCTCGCCGGCGGCGGCCACCGGCGGATTTGCCGGGGCCACGCTGGCGGCCGCGATGCGCTTCGGCATCGCGCGCGGCGTGTTCTCCAACGAGTCCGGCTTGGGTTCGGCGCCCATCGCCGCGGCGGCGGCGCGCACCCACGATCCGGTCAAGCAGGCGCTGGTCAGCATGACCCAGACCTTCATCGATACCCTGGTGGTGTGCACCATGACCGCCCTGGTGATCCTCACCGCGACCTCGTGGACCAAGGGCGTCGGCGCCGGCCAGCTGACCTCCGCCAGCTTTGCAGAAACCCTGGGCGGCACGGGCGAGATCATCGTCGCGCTGGCCACGGCGCTGTTTGCCTACTCCACCCTGATCGGCTGGAATTATTATGGCGAAAAGGCCATCGAATACCTGTTCGGCGCCCGTTCGATCCGCATCTACCGCATCGCCTTCATCGCCACGGTGGTGGTCGGCGCGATGATGAACCTGGAGTTCGTGTGGAATTTCTCCGACCTGATGAACGGCATGATGGCGATCCCCAACCTGATCGGCCTGCTCCTGCTGTCCAAGGTGATCAAGGCCGAAACCGACCGCTATTTCAGCCAGCCCTGAGAGGTTGAAGAAAACATTCAAAATCCACCGCGAAGGCGCGAAGGCGCAAAGCATGCGCGAAGGAAATCTTTCTTTGCGACCCCTTTGCGCCTTAGCGGTGAGGGTTTCTTTTTACAGACTCTGAGACGTCGCCCATGACCGAACCCGCTCACCGCAGCCACTGGACCAACCGCTGGACTTTCATCCTGGCCACCGCCGGCTCGGCCATCGGCCTTGGCAATATCTGGAAGTTCCCCTACATGACCGGGGTCAACGGCGGCAGCGCCTTCGTCCTGGTGTTTCTCGCCTGCATCGCCCTGGTCGGCATTCCATTGATGATGTGCGAGATCATGCTGGGGCGGCGCGCCCAGCGCAACCCGGTGGACGGCATGCAGCTGCTGGCGGCGGAAGCCCGTGCGACGGCGCTGTGGAAATGGGTCGGCATCATGGGATTATTCGCCGGGCTGCTGATTCTCGCCTTCTACAGCGTCATCGCCGGCTGGGTGCTGGATTATGTGGTGCGGGCCGCCGGCGGCGAGTTCAGGGGCATCGACGGCGCGACGGCGCAGGCTCGGTTCAATGCCTTCCTGGCGGCGCCGCTGGAGCTGATCTTGTGGCACAGCCTGTTCATCGCGATGACCATGGGGGTGGTGGCGCGCGGCGTCAACTCGGGGCTGGAAAAGACCAACAAGATCCTGATGCCGGCGCTGTTCGCGATTTTGCTGGTGCTGCTCGGCTACAGCATGGCCGTGGGCGATTTTGCCCGCTCCGCCAGTTTCATGTTCACGCCGGATTTTTCCAAAGTGACGCCGGTGGTGGTGCTTTCGGCGCTGGGCCATGCCTTCTTTTCGCTGAGCCTGGGCATGGGGGCGGTGATGGTGTACGGCTCCTATCTCCAGCGCCATGTCTCCATCGCCCGCACCACCCTGTTCGTGGCCATCGCCGACACCGCCGTCGGCCTGCTGGTGGGCCTCGCCATTTTTGCCCTGGTGTTCGCCAACGGGCTGGAGCCCGCCGCCGGGCCGGGGCTGATCTTCCAGACCCTGCCCATCGCCTTCGGCAAAATGGCCGGCGGCACCTTCATCGGCACCCTGTTCTTCCTGCTGGTCGCCTTCGCCGCCTGGACTTCGGCCATTTCCCTGGTCGAGCCGGCGATTTCCTGGCTTACCGAAAACACGCGCATGACCCGTCACCAGGCAGCCTGGCTGATCGGCCTGACCGACTGGGTGCTGGGCATCGCCGCGCTGCTTTCCTTCAACGTCTGGAAAGACGTGCACCTGCTGTTCGGCCTCAACGTCTTCGACACCCTCGACAAGCTCACCACCAATATCCTGCTTCCCCTCGGCGGGCTGCTGATGGCGCTGTTCGCGGGCTGGGTAATGCGCACCCATCATGTCCAGGAAGAGCTCGGCTTGGCAAGCGGAGCCTACCGGGTATGGCGCTTCACCATCCGTTTCGTGTCGCCGCTGGCGATCGCCGCCATTTTCCTGTACTTGTTCGGGCTGGTGAAATAAACCTAAAAACCTCAATTGAACCACGGAGAACACGGAGGCCACGGAGAAAAATCAAGACATTGCATAGAGCTTGCATTTCACCCATTGGGTGAATGCCGATATTTCTCAAATGCTTTGTTTTACTCCGTGGCCTCCGTGTTCTCCGTGGTTAACTGCTTTTTTAAGGATAAAAAAAGCCGGCGCTGTGCCGGCTTTTTTTGCTCAAGGGGCGGGTTATTTTTTTACCCAAGCCGCGCAGTAAGCCTTGGGCGAGATTTCCGTGTCACCAGGGAACAGCTTGCAGCCGCCCAGATCCTTCGCCGTCTTGCCCGGAACAAACTGGATGCAGTTGGAGCAGTCCTTGTCGCCCAGCGGCGTATCCTGATATTTCATTGACGTGCGCATCCCCGGATTGATGGCGGCGAACGCATTGCCGGTCAGGGCCGCGACCGGGATGAAAGCGATTGCGGCGCCGCTCCTCCTGAGGAATTGGCGGCGGGATGTGAATTGGTCTTTCATGATCGATCCCCTTTTTTGCAGCATGGTTAAAAAGCCGCATCCATCTTGGCCAATTTTGCCGGATTTGTAAACTACTCCCTTAAAGCATCCTGCTCTTGTCGCCGCGACCAAAGCCGATCAGCGGCATGTCCATCCCCTTGCCCAGCGCGACGGCCTTGAACAGCTCGCCCATTTCGGCGGGACTGAGCAGTTTTTGCGCTTGCGCCGCCAGCGGCAGGTAAGCGCTCGCTTGCTCCGGCGGGGTTTGTGCAAGCAGGTCGGTGATGCCGCAATTGAGCAGGAAATGCGCCTGGCTGGTGTAGCCGAGCAGGTCGAGACCGCGCTCGATACCGGTTTCGGCGATGGCGGTGAAATCGACGTGGGCCGTGATGTCCTGCAGGCCCGGCAGATAAAACGGGTCGTCGTGGGCATGGTGCCGGTAGTGGCACATCAGCGTGCCGGTCCGGCGCTGCGGATGGTAGTACTCGCTTCGGCCGAAGCCATAGTCCAGCATCAGGATGACGCCTTTCTCCAGCATTGCGGCGAGGGCGGCGATAAAGCCGCGCGCCGCGAGGCCGATTTCGCTGACGCTGTCCGCCGGCATCTCCAGCCGGGCGGCCAGGTCGAACAGTTCGCCCGTGGCGAGTTCGCGCTCGCTCCATTGAAATTCGCCCTGATTCAGCACCACGCCGCGCTGGCGGATGCCGCCCTCGCGCCAGGCGACGAGCTCGACGGGCATGGCGTCGAGCACTTCGTTGCCGAGGATCAAACCGGTGAAACCGGCGGGCAGCGTGTCCAGCCATTGCACCCGCGGCGCGTAAGGTTGCAGCAGTTCCTGCTGGCGCCGGCGCAGGTCGGCACTGACTTCGAGGATGAAATAGCGCGGCAGCGGCTGTCCGGACTGCGCCAGTTCGGCGAGCAGGTCGAATGCCAGGCGGCCGGAACCCGCCCCCATTTCCAGGATGTCGCCGCCGGTTTCGGCCAGCACCTGCGCCGCCTGACGCGCCAGCGTGCGGCCGAACAGGGCGGAAATTTCCGGCGCTGTGACGAAATCGCCGGCTTCGCCGAATTTGCCCAGGCCGGCGCTGTAATAGCCGAGTCCAGGTGCATACAGGGCGAGTTCCATGAAGCGGCTGAACGGAATCCAGCCGCCGGCCGATTCGATTTCGGCGACGATGCGGGCGGCGGTTTGGGCGCTGTGCCGCAAGGCGGCCGGATCGGGCGTGGGTAGTGGAGGCATTGGGAAATATGATAGATTCGGAGCTGTTCGAGTTTAGTGGAGATCGGCATGCGAGGTAAAGTAGTGTTGATTACCGGCGGCGCCAAGCGCGTCGGCGCTTCGATCTGTCGCCGGCTGCATCGCGAGGGGGCGAACCTGGTGATTCATTACCGCTCTTCCGCGGCGGAAGCCGAAGCGCTGTGCGACGAATTGAACCGCCTGCGGCCGGATTCCGCCACGCTGGCGCAAGCCGACCTGCACCAAGTGGAGCACCTGGCGGAGCTGGTCGGCGCGGCCGTCGGGCGATTCGG
>JAQTMN010000092.1 GCA_028714315.1 Sulfuricella sp.
AAGTCCAGCTCCGGCGGCGTGCGCGGCGGCGCCTGATCGGGGCGATCACGCTGGTCACGGTGATGGTGGTTGCCTTGCCGATGGTGCTGGACGGCGAGCCCAAACAGTCCGGCCAGGATATCGAGATTACCATTCCGCCGCAGACCGGGGGCGGCGAGTTTTCCTCCAAGATCGTGCCCGCGCCGGAACAGCCCAAGCCGGCCCCGGCGCCAGCCGAAAAGAGCGCGGCCGTCGAGGCCGCCGCTCCGGCGGTCCAACCAGAGTCGGGTGCGAAGAAGGCCGAAACGCCGTCCGTGAAGGGCGAAGAGAAAAACCCCGAAGTTGCCGTGGCCGCCAAGCCCGCGAAAACCGAGGAAACCGCCAGCAAAACCCCACCGGCCGAGGCGAAATCCAAGCCGAAGGAAGCGCCGCACAAGGATGAAAAAACCGCCGCCAAGCCGGACGGCGGGACTTTTGTGATCCAGTTGGGCGCGTTCGCGAGCATGGCCAATGCCAAGGAGCGCCAAGCCAAGCTGACGGCGCTGAAAATCAAGTTCTACACCGAAACCGTGAAAACCCCGACCGGCGAAAGGTTGCGCGTGCGCGCCGGCCCCTACGCCACTCGCCAGGACGCCGAACGGGTGCAGGCAAAGCTGAAGGGGGCGGGCATCCAGGATGGCGTGGTGGCGGAGAAGAAGGAGTGAGAAGTGCGTTCGGCGGTGGCGTTGCCTTAATGGATTTCAACTTCAGTCTGTTACGGGCCGTGAATCCGGCCGGCGCGCGACTTTACCCCTCACTCCTTACTCCTCACCGGTTTTAGAATGACCGCTTTCGATTATACCGTCCTGGCGGTGGTCGGCATTTCCATGCTGCTCGGCGTGATGCGCGGGCTGGTGCGCGAGGCGCTCAACCTGCTGGCGTGGATCGCGGCGTTCTGGGTGGCCAACGCCTATACGGCGGATATCGCGCGCATGCTGCCGCAGGCGATCCCGACCGATTCGTTGCGGTTCCTGGCGGCGTTCGTCATCCTGTTCCTGGGCGCGCTGCTGCTGATGAGTCTGGTCACCATCACGCTGGCGGAACTGGTCAAGAGCCTGGGCCTGGGCTCCTACGACAAGGGGCTGGGCGCCGTGTTCGGGCTGGCGCGGGGCATGCTGATCGTCCTCACGCTGGTGCTGCTGGCGGGCATGACCAGCCTGCCGCATCAAGGTTTCTGGCGCAACGCGATGTTCAGCGCGCCGCTGGAGGCACTCGCGGTCGGCATCAAGCCGTGGCTGCCGGAAGAATTGTCGAAACGAATCAGTTACGAGTGAAGATAGCCGCGAAAAGGCGCAGAATTCACAAAAGAATGCATCGTCGTTTTTTGTGACTTTTGCGCCACTTTGCGGCCAACCGGTTTTTTTTGGGGTATTTGGATTATGTGCGGAATTCTAGGAGTAGTGGCGAAAGGCCCCGTCAACCAGTTGTTGTACGACGGGCTGCAAGTCCTCCAGCATCGCGGCCAGGATGCGGCGGGGATCGTCACCGGCGAGGGCAACACCTTTCACATGCACAAGGCCAACGGCCTGGTGCGCGACGTGTTCCGCACCCGCGACATGCGCAACCTGCTGGGCAACATGGGCATCGCCCACGTGCGCTACCCGACGGCGGGGAACGCCGCCTCTTCGGCCGAGGCGCAGCCGTTCTACGTCAACTCGCCGTTCGGCATCGTGCTGGGCCATAACGGCAACCTCACCAATACCGAGCAGCTGCAGGAAGACCTGTTCCGCCAGGATCTGCGCCACGTCAACACCCATTCCGACTCCGAAGTGCTGCTCAACGTGCTGGCGCACGAACTACAGGAAAACGTCGCCAATCACCGGCTCGACCCCGGCGCCGTGTTCGATGCCGTGGCCGGCGTGCACCGCCGCTGCCGCGGCGCCTATGCGGTGGTCGCGATGATCGCGGGCTACGGCCTGGTGGCGTTCCGCGACCCCTTCGGCATCCGTCCTCTGGTGATCGGCTATTGCGACACCGAGCTGGGACGGGAATACCTCGTGTCTTCCGAGTCGGTCGCGCTCGACGTGCTGGGCTTCAAGCTGCTGCGCGACGTGGCGCCGGGCGAAGCGGTCCTGGTCGAGGCCGATGGCAGTTTTCACAGCCGCCAGTGCGCCGCCAGCGCCTCGCTCAACCCCTGCATTTTCGAATTCGTCTACCTGGCGCGGCCGGATTCGGTGATCGACGGCATTTCCGTCTACGAAAGCCGGCTGCACATGGGCGAGAGCCTGGCGGAAAAAATTCGCACCGACTTCGGCCACCTCCGCATCGACGTGGTGATCCCGATCCCCGACACCAGCCGCCCGAGCGCGCTGCAACTCGCCAACGTGCTCGGCCTGCCGTACCGCGAGGGCTTCATCAAGAACCGCTACATCGGCCGCACCTTCATCATGCCGGGCCAGGCGATGCGCAAGAAATCGGTGCGCCAGAAACTCAACGCCATCGGTATCGAATTTCAGGGCAAGAACGTGCTGCTGGTGGACGACTCCATCGTGCGCGGCACCACCAGCCGCGAGATCGTGCAGATGGCGCGCGATGCCGGCGCGACGCAGGTGTTCTTCGCCTCGGCGGCGCCGCCGGTGCGCTTCCCCAACGTTTACGGCATCGACATGCCGACCAGCCAGGAGCTGCTCGCCACCGGCCGCAACGACGAACAGATTGCCCGCGAGATCGGCGCCGACGCGCTGATCTACCAGGACCTCGCCGCGCTGGAGCGTGCCGTGCAGCAAGCCAATCCGGCGGTCACCAGCTTCGATACCTCGTGTTTCGACGGCCGCTACATCACCGGCGACATCACGCCGGCGTATCTGGCCAAGATCGAGGCCGCGCGCAACAACCCGCGTCCGGCGGGCGACCCCTCGTCGAGCACCAAGCAGCTCGACCTGAACCTGGGAAGCGGCGAATGAACGAGGGCGACTACGAGCTCGAAACGCTGGCGGTGCGGGCGGGCATCGCGCGCAGCCAGTTCAACGAGCACGCCGAAGCGCTCTACCTGACTTCCAGCTTTGTCTTCGGCAGCGCTGCCGAGGCTGCGGCGCGCTTTTCCGGCGAAGCGCCGGGCAACATCTACGCGCGCTTCAGCAATCCCACCGTAACCGCGTTCCAGGAGCGGCTGGCCGTGCTGGAAGGCGCGCAAAGCTGCGTCGCCACCGCCTCCGGCATGGCCGCGATCCTGTCCACGGTGATGGGTCTGCTCTCCGCCGGCGACCACGTGGTCGCCTCGCAGAGCCTGTTCGGCGCCTCGGTGCAGTTATTCGGGAACATCCTGAAGCGCTTCGGCGTGGAAACCACCTTCGTTTCCCAGACCGACGTGGCGGCCTGGCGCGCGGCGGTCAAGCCAAACACCAAGCTGCTGTTCGCGGAAACACCTTCCAACCCGCTCACCGAGATTTGCGACATCGCGGCACTGAGCCAGGTCGCCCACCAGGCGGGCGCCCTGCTGGCAGTGGACAACTGCTTCTGCACCCCGGCCCTGCAGCGGCCGCTGGATCTGGGCGCGGACCTCGTGATCCATTCCGCCACCAAGTATCTCGACGGCCAGGGCCGCGTCCTGGGCGGCGCGGTACTCGGCCGCAAGGAAGTGGTCGAGCCGGTGTTCGCCTTCCTGCGCACCGCCGGCCCGACCATGAGTGCCTTCAATGCATGGGTATTCCTGAAAGGGCTCGAAACGCTGTCGCTGCGGATGGACGCCCACGCCCGCAGCGCGCTGGAACTGGCCCTGTGGCTGGAGCAACAGCCGCAGGTGGAGCGGGTCTACTATCCCGGCCTGCCTTCGCACCCGCAGTACGCGCTCGCCAAGCGGCAGCAGAAAAACGGCGGCGGCATCGTCGCCTTCGACGTCAAGGGCGGCAAGGAAGCCGCCTGGCGCGTAGTGGACGCCACCCGCATGATTTCCATCACCGCCAACCTGGGCGACACCAAAACCACCATCACCCATCCCGCCACCACCACCCACGGCCGCATCTCCCCGGAACAGCGCGCCGCGGCCGGCATCGGTGACGGCCTGCTGCGCATCGCGGTAGGGCTGGAAGCTTTGTCAGACATTCGGGACGATCTGGCGCGAGGCCTGGCGATATAATTAGGCTGCCGGACCTTAGAATTAAGGATGCGCCGATTTATTCCGATTTCGTCATTCCCGCGAAGGCGGGAATCCAGTGTTTTCAGCGGCATATAGATTCCCGCCTTCGCGGGAATGACGTTTAGTCTGCGCCTCTCTAACCGTCATGGCTCATCGCCGCCCCCCAAGCATAAAACGGCGCTCAATCCCTAGGAGCGGCCTCCGGGCCGCGAACAATGGATATCGCGGCCAGGAGGCCGCTCCTACAGGGCGATGTTTCACGCTAAAAATAATTAGGGTTTTCCCCAATAGCCTATCGGTTTTCCCGATGCTAATATCCTTTGCATTCATCATAACCAAAAACAACAAAAATGCTGGGGAAAGAAGTCCGATCCGAGGACTGCCTTTGGCTGTTGGGGAGCCTGTGCAGCCTTCACCGCATCCCATTCGATGCCGCGCTGGTCGCGAGCCAGTTCCCGCCGCCATACACCCTCGCCACCTTCCATGAAGCCGCCCGCGCGCTCGGCTTCAAAACCGGCGCGCGGCCGCTGCCGCAGGCCGGATGGGAGAAACAGCCGTTTCCCTGCATCGCCTTCCTGAGAGGGAATGAGCCAGGCTCCCATTCCCCCTCTCCCTCCCAGGGAGAGGGCCGGGGAGAGGGTAAAAACGCCATCCTCCCCACCGCATCGCCCACCGACGCCGACATCATCCCCTTCCCCGTCCACCCCGAAAAACTCTCCGCCTCTGCTCCAGGCCGTCAAGCCACCCAATCCCCCAGCCCCGCAGAAAACATCCTCCCTCTCCCTCCGGGAGAGGGCCGGGGTGAGGGAAACAGCAGTGAATCACCCCTTCCCGGTTTGGACCGGGTTACGCTCAATCCCATCCTCCTTGTCAAATCCGACGGCCAAAAACTCCTCTACTTCCGCCCCGGCTCTCAAGTCCCCGAAACCCTCGCCGTCGAAGACGCCGCCCGCCTCCAACCCGAACTGATCCTCATCGTCCGCGAAGAGGCCGGCGCAGAGGGCCAACCCGAGACAATCGCCGGCTTCGAAACCGACAAGCCCAAGTTCGGCTTCCGCTGGTTCATCCCCGAACTCCTCAAGCACAAAAGAATCTGGCGCGACGTCGTTCTCGCTTCGCTGGCCATCCAGCTCGTCGGCCTCGCCACCCCGGTCTTCACCCAGGTCATCATCGACAAAGTCGTCGTCCACCAGACCCACAGCACCCTCATCGTCATCGGCATCGCCCTGGCGATATTCATGCTCTTCACCATGGCCATGACCTGGCTGCGCCAATACCTGGTGCTGCACACCGGCAACCGCATCGACGCTGTGCTCGGCTCGCAAGTATTCCGCCACCTGCTGCGCCTGCCGCTGCCTTACTTCGAGCAGCGCCCCACCGGCGTGCTGGTGGCTCGCCTGCACGGCGTTGAAACCATCCGCGAATTCGTCTCCAGCGCCGCCGTCACCCTGGTGCTCGACTTTCCTTTCCTGCTCATCTTCCTCGCCGTCATGTTCGCCTACAGCTGGCAGCTCTCGCTCATCGCCGTCTCGCTCCTCGGAATCATCGGCATCATGAGCCTCCTTGTCGCCCCGCTGTTCCGCGACAAGCTCAACCACCAGTTCATGCTCGGCGCCCGCAACCAGGCCTTCCTCACCGAATACCTCTCCGGCATCGCCACCGTCAAATCGCTGCAAATGGAACCCCACGTCGAGCAGAAATACGGCGGCTACCTCGCCGGCTATTTGGCCGCCGGCTTCTCTACCAAGCAGGTCGGCAACAGCTACAACGTCGTCGCCAACGGCATCGAACAGGTCATGACCCTGTCCATCCTCATCGTCGGCGCATTGCTGGTCATGCAAAACGACGGCTTCACCGTCGGCATGCTGGTCGCCTTCCAGATGTTTGCGGGACGCATGAGCCAGCCCATGCTGCGCCTGGTCGGACTGTGGCAGGAATTTCAGCAGGCCGACATCGCCGTCAAGCGCCTCGGCGATATTCTCGACATGCCCACCGAACCCTACGCCCTCACCCCCAGCCGTGAGAACGCCGGCCACGGCCAGATCGACCTTGCCGGCATCTCATTCCGCTACAGCGAGCACCACCCGTGGCTCTACCGCAACCTCGACCTGCGCTTCAAGCCCGGCCACCTCACCGTAATCATGGGGCCCTCCGGCTGTGGCAAGAGCACCCTCGCCAAACTCCTGCTCGGCTTCTACCAGCCCGCCGACGGGCAAATCCAGCTGGACGGCCGCGACATCCGCCACCTCGCCGCCAACGAACTCCGGCAGACCTACGGCGTCGTCCCGCAGGAAACCGTCCTGTTCTCCGGCACCCTCTACGACAACCTCGTCATGGCCCATCCCCACGCCGGTTTCGACGATGTCATCGCAGCCTGCAAAGCCGCCGAAATTCACGACTTCATCGACCAACTGCCCGACGGCTACCAGAGCGAAATCGGCGAGCGCGGCACCGGCCTCTCCGGCGGCCAGCGCCAGCGCATCGCCATCGCAAGAGCCTTGCTCAAGAAACCCAAAATCCTCATTTTCGACGAAGCCGTCTCCAACCTCGACAGCCACACCGCCGAGCACTTTGCCAGAACCATCAACAAGCTCAAGGGCAGGGTAACGATGTTGTTCATCACCCACCAGATACCAAGGGGCTTGCAGGTGGACGAAGTGTTCAGTATTGGCGGGGCGCAGGGAGCTGTGAGGATGGAGGTGGTGGAAGATGAATGCAGAATGGACAGAAGCGATGAGTGAAAAAGTGGGGAAATTCGGCTTTGATGCCTTTGGCTCGCCTTTTTGCGACGAAGTATCGAAAGAGGAAGGGGGGCTCTGATGGATAGCTGGGATTGGATACTTTTGTTGTTATTACTTTGCATGGTCGCAGTACACGCATTCTTCGGCGTGCGATACAGAGAGAACTTTGAGGTTAATCGTGGGACGCTTAACAAATCTTATTGGCAGATGATTTTTGAATTTAAAAAACAACATCCAAAAGCCGCAAATTATCTGATTTTAACGGTTTGTTTACAGCCAATTATCATTCTTGCGCTTGTAATTCATCGATTTTTCTAAGAGGGAGGTTACATGGGAGCAACTGATGCAGCTACGATAAATGGTCAAAGGTGGTCAAAGGGGTCAGCTTCGAATATTTTCCTGAGATAGCCCAATGCCACGCCGCCCACGCATAAAACTGGCAGAGATACCGCAACACCTCGTTCAACGAGGCGTCAATCGGGAGCCGTGCTTCTTTGCCGAGGAAGATTACCACTGCTACCTCCACTGGCTACAGGAAGCGGCTGGCGATTGGCATTGCGTCATCCATGCTTATGTCCTCATGACCAACCATGTGCACCTACTGATCACGCCGGCTACGGCGCAAGGACTGGCCAAGCTCATGCAGTCTGTGGGGCGGCGCTACGTGCAATACATCAATCGTCATTACAAGCGCAGCGGCACACTTTGGGAGGGCCGCTTCAAATCCAGCGTCATTCAGGCCGAGAGCTATTTGCTCACCTGCCAGCGGTACATCGAACTTAACCCGGTGCGGGCTGACATGGTGAACGACCCAGGCGAGTATCGCTGGTCCAGCTACCGGCACAACGGACTCGGCCAACCCGACCCGCGCATCACAGAGCATCCGCTGTATCGATCCCTGGGGCTGGATGATGAATCGAGGCGAGCCGCCTACCGAGCCTTGTTTCGCAGTCAACTGGATGACGAAGCGATTGGCGATATACGGTTAGCTATTGCGCAAGGTCAGCCCTTGGGCAATGAGCGGTTCAAAGAATTGACCTGCGCCGCTACGATTGAGTCCCTAAACTGCTGTAAATCGGTGGGGTAAGGCAGCCACCGCCTCGGTTCGGTAGAATGACGTTGTCAAGGCGTTAATCAACCGAAGGGGGAAGCGATGGCTGGGTATGATGTTAGCGT
>JAQTMN010000093.1:0-4505 GCA_028714315.1 Sulfuricella sp.
AAGTCCAGCACGGAACCCTGGCGGTTGGCGTTCATGTCGTGCACGGCCTGGGCGCTGTGCACCTTCATCTTGGCCACTTCATACTGCGGCATGGTGTCCGGCAGGTCGCGGTACACGCCGCCCGGACGGTAGTAGGCTGCATGCAGGCGTGCGCCCGACACCGCCTCGTAGACGTCCATCAGGTCTTCGCGCTCGCGGAAGGTGTAAAGGAACATCGTCATCGCACCGATGTCCAGTCCGTGCGCGCCCAGCCACAGCAGGTGATTGAGGATGCGGGTGATCTCGTCGAACATGACGCGGATGTACTGGCCGCGGACCGGCACTTCGAGGCCGAGCAGCTTCTCGATCGCCATCACATAGGCGTGCTCGTTGGACATCATCGACACGTAGTCGAGACGGTCCATGTACGGCACCGCCTGGAGGAAGGTCTTGTGCTCGGCCAGTTTCTCGGTGCCGCGGTGCAACAGGCCGATATGCGGGTCGGCGCGCTGCACCACCTCGCCGTCCAGTTCCAGCACCATGCGCAGCACGCCGTGCGCGGCAGGGTGCTGCGGGCCGAAGTTGAGGGTGTAGTTGCGGATGTCAGCCACCGTAGTTCTCCTCGCGCACGATGCGCGGCGTCAGCTCGCGCGGCTCGATGCTCACCGGCTGGTAGATCACGCGCCGCTGCTCCGGGTCGTAGCGCATCTCGACGTTGCCCGACAGCGGGAAGTCCTTGCGGAAGGGATGGCCGATGAAGCCATAATCGGTCAGCAGGCGGCGCAGGTCGGGGTGGCCGGTGAAGATGATGCCATACAGGTCGAACGCCTCGCGCTCGAACCAGTTGGCGACCGGCCAGATGTCGATCACAGAGTCCACCTGCGGAAAATCGTCGTCCGCGGCAAACACCTTGACGCGCACGCGGCAGTTGTTGCTCACCGACAGCAAATGCGTCACCACGCAGAATCGCGCGCCCTGCCAGCGGCCGTCGCCGTAGGCGCTGTAATCCATGCCGCACAGGTCGGTCAGCTGCTCGAAACGCAGGTCGGAATGGTCACGCAGGATTTGCGCCGTTTCCAGCCACTGGGCCGGCCGGATTTCGATGGTGATTTCGTCCAGCCGCTGGGAAATTCCGGCCAGCTTGTCGCCCAGCACGGTTTCAAGATTCTGTTTGAGGATATCCAGTTTCATGGGACGCTCAGCGGGCAATGGTATGGGTGCGCTTGATCTTGTCCTGCAGCTGGATCAAGCCATAGAGCAGCGCTTCCGCCGTGGGCGGGCAGCCCGGCACATAGACGTCCACCGGCACGATGCGGTCGCAACCGCGCACCACTGAATAGGAATAGTGATAATAGCCGCCGCCGTTGGCGCAGGAGCCCATCGACACCACCCAGCGCGGCTCGGCCATCTGGTCGTAAACCTTGCGCAGGGCCGGCGCCATCTTGTTGGTCAGCGTGCCCGCCACGATCATTACGTCGGACTGGCGCGGGCTGGGGCGGAACACGATACCGAAGCGGTCGAGGTCGTAGCGCGAAGCGCCGGCCTGCATCATTTCCACCGCGCAACAGGCGAGCCCGAAGGTCATCGGCCACATCGAGCCGGTGCTGGCCCAGTTGAAAACGGTGTCGAGGGTGGTGGTGACGAAGCCCTTTTCCAGTACGCCTTCGATGCTCATCGCACACCCTTATCGAAAAGAACGATGCCGGCTATTCCCATTCCAGCGCCCCCTTCTTCCATTCGTAAACGAAGCCGACGACCAGGATGGAGAGGAAAATCACCATGGCGACGAAACCGAACAGGCCGATCTCCTGCAACACGACGGCCCAGGGGAAAAGGAAAGCGATTTCCAGGTCGAACAGGATGAACAGGATGGCAACCAGGTAGTAGCGCACGTCAAACTTCATGCGCGCGTCTTCGAAGGCCTCGAAGCCGCATTCGTAGGGGGAATTTTTCTCGCTGTCGGGGCGATGGGGAGCGAGGATGCCGCCCAGGGCCACGGGAATGACGCCGACCGCGAGGCCGACCAAGACAAACAACAAAATCGGAAAATAATTTTCCAACATCTGGAATGCTCTCCCCCATCCAGACCGGATCCTGCCGCGGCCGGATATTCACTTACCCCTGTTGTTGCCTGAATAGCGCTTTATTCGGCGCCTTATATATTTTCAAACCAAACGGTCACGGCGAATCACCACCCCGGATCATGAAATGAGATTCGCCCCGGCCGTTTCCCTCTCCCCTAGCCCTCTCCCGCAAGCGGGCGAGGGGGGGACGAGGTCTCGCTACGCGAGTTTTACTTATACTGGTGCCCATGAGCAGACTCGAACTGCTACGGCTCTCGCCACTACCCCCTCAAGATAGCGTGTCTACCAATTTCACCACATGGGCATTTGAAACTAAAAAATCTATTTGGGTATTTCCCCGGCTTTGGATCCGGCCGCGCCGCCTTGCGCCGGAGGAGCGGCCGGCAAGGTTTGGGGCACCACGGGCTGCACCAGATTCTTCTGTGACTCCATCACGCCCACGGGCCTGGTTTTGTGGCTGGAAAAATACGTCAGCCCCAGGCTGGTCAGGAAGAAGACCGCGGCAAAAATCGCGGTGGCCCGGCTCAGGAAGTTGGCCGAACCGCTCGAACCGAACAGGCTGCCGGACGCGCCGCTACCAAATGCCGCGCCCATATCGGCGCCCTTGCCGTGCTGCATCAGCACCAGGCCAATCACGCCCAGCGCCGCCAGAATGTGTACCACCCAAACCAATGTTTCCATCGCTACCTCAATCAGCGCTGCGCAGCGCGGCAGATCGCCAAAAATTCGTTTGCGTCGAGGGCCGCGCCGCCGATCAGGCCGCCATCGATATCCGGCATGGCGAACAATTCTGCCGCATTCGCCCCCTTGACGCTACCCCCGTACTGTATGACCAGATTCTCAGCCACGCCCTTGTCCTGCCCGGCGATCTTGCCGCGAATGTAGGCGTGCACTGCTTGCGCCTGATCCGGCGTGGCGGTTTTGCCGGTGCCGATTGCCCACACCGGCTCATAGGCCAGAACCGCTTTTGACAGCGCATCAACGCCGAGTTTCCCGGTCACCGCATCGATTTGGCGCGCAACCACCGCTTCGGTCACGCCGGATTCGCGCTCGGCCAGGGTTTCGCCCACGCACAGAATCGGCGTCAGGCCCGCTTTCTGCGCCGCCTCGAACTTCTGGGCCACGGTCGCATCGTCGTCGCCGAATAGGGCACGGCGCTCGGAATGGCCGACGATGGCGTAGCGGCAGCCGAAATCAAGCAGCATGGCCGCCGAAACCTCACCGGTAAAGGCGCCTTTCTCATGCTGACTCAGATTTTGCGCGCCCCAGGAGATCGCCGTGCCTTGGAGCATGGATTGCGCCTGGAATAAATAGGGGAACGGCACGCATACCGCGCAACCCATGCCGCGCACGCTTTCCATCCCCGCAATCACCTGCTCCAGCAGCGCCTTGTTCTGCCCAAGGCCGCCGTGCATCTTCCAGTTACCCGCAACCAGTTTTTCCCGCATGGCTGTCTTCTCGTTTGCAAAGCGGGCAATGTTACCGGCTAAGCCGTTCCCGGTCAATCCTGATAATGAAACCTAGCGGCACTTTGTTGGTTTATAATGGATTTACCCTTCAAACGCGCAATTTCCCGTCTTGTAATAATTTTGCAACATTGCCGGCCTAGTATTCACGGCGGCATCGGGGAAGCCCGAGTCTTGCCAAAACCCACACTGGAGAACATCTGACTATGAATGCAAAATTTGGCCGGGGCCTGATCGCCTCCCTCACTCTCGCGGCCGGCTTGAGCGCCGCAGCCACGGCAGTTGCCGCCGACGTTACCGGGATCACCGGCGCGGGCGCGACCTTCCCCTACCCGATCTATTCCAAGTGGGCCGAAGCCTACAAGGCCAAGACTGGCATCAGCATGAACTATCAGTCCATCGGCTCGGGCGGCGGCATCAAGCAGATCACCGCCAAGACCGTTGATTTCGGCGCCTCCGACATGCCCCTGAAGCCTGAAGACTTGGACAAGGAAGGCCTGATGCAATTCCCGGCCGTGATGGGCGGCGACGTGCCGGTTTACAACCTGCCTGGCGTCAATCCGGGCGAAGTCAAGTTCTCCGGCGAAGTGCTGGCCGACATCTATCTGGGCAAGATCAAGAAATGGAGCGACCCGGCCATCGTCGCGCTGAACAAGGGCGTCAAGCTGCCCGACGAAAACATTACCGTGGTGCACCGCTCCGACGGCTCCGGCACCACCTTCATCTGGGTGAACTACCTGTCCAAGGTCAGCCCGGAGTGGAAGGCCAAGGTCGGCGAGGGCACCTCCGTCGCCTGGCCCGCCGGCGTGGGCGGCAAGGGCAACGAGGGCGTCGCCTCTTACGTGCAGCGCATCAAGGGCTCGATCGGCTACGTCGAATACGCCTATGCCCTGCAAAACAAGATGTCTTACGGCCAGGTGAAGAACAAGGACGGCCAGTTCGTCAAACCCGACGACACCTCCTTCAAGGCGGCCAG
>JAQTMN010000093.1:4605-7547 GCA_028714315.1 Sulfuricella sp.
GAAGTTGTCCAGCATCAGATCGATGCCGCGATCGCCGGCCTGACCCGTGCACGCGACAAGATTGCCGGAATGAAGCCCGACGACACCCATGAAATCGGCCGGCAGATCGACTCGGCGGCTTCCTACCTGGAGGATATCCAGTATAATTGGTCGTCTTTGGTCCGGAGCCACGCCACCCAACGCACGCCAAGCAGCACAAACCGGGAGATTTTATGAATACGCTAAAAAAAGTCGAGAAGCGCCTGCTGAAAACGCCGGACGAAACCGCCTCGCAGGTATTCAAGGATCTGATCAAGGCGCTTTACCAGAAGGATCCGTTCAACCTGGCGCGGATTTACGAGCTCGATTACGAGGATTTCGAATTGGCGCTGGCCGTTCTGAAAGACTGGCGGCTCGACCGTTTCACAAAAACCAAGGAGCGGCTCAAAGAACTTGTTGAAGTGGGAGAGTAGCCCCAAAGTTGTAATAAATTTGAAACATTCGGCCCGTAAAATTTCCGATTTCGGCGCCGGGAGCAACACCAAGTGGAAATATCGATACGCAACAGCCAGGCTGCCCGATCCAGCGACGTGACCCCCATGACCAGACCGTTTTCCCCGTCCCACCTGAAAAGACAACATCTGCTGGACCTGGCATTCCGCAACACGACGCGCCTGTTTGCCTTCCTCGTGTTTGCCATCCTGGCCGGCACGCTGGTATCACTGCTGATCGGCAGCCTGCCCGCGATCAAAACGTTCGGCTTTGGTTTCCTGTTCAGCGCGGAATGGAACCCGGTCACCGAAAAATTCGGCGCGCTGGTGCCGATCATCGGTACCCTGGCCACCTCCGCCATCGCCCTGCTGATCGGCATCCCGGTCAGCTTCGGCATCGCCCTGTTCCTCACCGAATTGTCGCCGCGCTGGCTCAAGCGTCCGCTCGGCATCGCCGTGGAATTGCTGGCCGGCATCCCGAGCATCATTTACGGCATGTGGGGCTTGTTCGTCTTCGCGCCGGTTTTCGCCGACCATGTCGAGCCCTGGCTCACCAACCACCTGGGCAACGCGGCGCTGATCGGCCCCTTGTTCCAGGGCCCGCCGATGGGTATCGGCATGCTGACCGCGGGCCTGATCCTGGCCATCATGGTGATCCCGTTCATCGCCTCGGTGATGCGCGACGTGTTCGAAATCGTCCCCCCCATGTTCAAGGAATCCGCCTACGGCCTCGGCGCCACCACTTGGGAAGTGGTATGGCACATCGTCCTGCCCTACACCAAGATCGGCGTGGTCGGCGGCATCATGCTGGGCCTCGGACGCGCCCTGGGCGAAACCATGGCGGTCACGTTCGTCATCGGCAACGCCCATGAGCTGAGCGCATCGCTATTGATGCCGGGCAACAG
Source organism: Sulfuricella sp. (assembly GCA_028714315.1). Lineage (GTDB taxonomy): Bacteria > Pseudomonadota > Gammaproteobacteria > Burkholderiales > Sulfuricellaceae > Sulfuricella. Next base: position 5,981 of record JAQTMN010000093.1, read on the forward strand.
CATTTCGTCCGCCTTGGCCAACGAATTCACCGAAGCGGTAGGCGGGCTGTATACCTCGGCGTTGATCGAACTCGGCCTGATCCTGTTTTTCATTACCTTCCTCGTGCTCTCGCTGGCCAAACTGCTGCTGATCCAGCTCGCCAAGCGCGAAGGCAAACAATCCTAAAAAAGCCATGATTGCTCTCTACACCCGCCGCCGCCTGGTCAACGGCATCAACCTGACCGTCGCGCTGCTCGCCATGCTGTTCGGGCTGTTCTGGCTAGGCTGGATCCTCTGGACGCTGATTTCGCACGGCTTCCCCGCCTTGAGCCTGAGCCTGTTCACCCAGATGACCCCGCCGCCGGGCAGCAACGGCGGCCTGCTCAACGCCATCGCCGGCAGCTTCTTCATGACCATGGTCGCCACGCTGATCGGCACGCCGGTCGGCATCCTCGCCGGCACCTACCTGGCCGAGTTCGGCCAACGGGGTTGGCTCGCGCCGACCACGCGCTTCATCAACGACATCCTGCTGTCCGCCCCGTCGATCGTGATCGGCCTGTTCATCTACGAAGTCTATGTCATCAGCGTGGGACATTTTTCCGGCTGGGCGGGATCGCTCGCGCTGGCGCTGATCGTGATTCCGGTGGTGGTGCGCACCACCGAGAACATGCTGTGCCTGGTGCCCAACAGCCTGCGCGAGGCGGCCGCCGCCTTGGGTGCGCCGCAATGGAAAGTGGTGATCCTCGTCACCCTGCGCGCCTCGACCACCGGCATCCTGACCGGCATCCTGCTGGCGGTGGCGCGCGTCAGCGGCGAAACCGCGCCGCTCCTGTTCACCGCGCTCAACAATCAATTTTGGAATGGCAACATGAATCAGCCGATGGCCAACCTGCCGGTAGTGATCTTCCAGTTCGCCATGAGCCCCTACGAAGATTGGCAGCACCTCGCCTGGGCGGGCGCGCTGCTGATCACTTTCACGGTGCTGACCCTGAACATCCTGGCGCGTTTCTTCTTCCGCCAAAAGAGCCAGTCATACTAAAAAGCAACGGGACAAACCATGAACGGAACCGTCATCACCAGCCCAAAAATCGTCATCAAGGACCTGAACTTCCATTACGGCAGTTTCCATGCCCTCAAGGGCATCAACCTGAACATCCCGGAAAAGAAGGTCACTGCCTTCATCGGCCCGTCCGGCTGCGGCAAATCCACCCTGCTGCGCACATTCAACCGGATGTATGAGCTCTACCCCAAGCAGGTCGCTACCGGCGAAATTCTCCTGGACGGGCAGAACATCCTCGACGTGAAGCAGGATCTGAACAGGCTGCGGGCCAAGGTGGGCATGGTGTTCCAGAAGCCGACGCCGTTCCCGATGTCGATTTTCGACAACATCACCTTCGGCGTGAAACTCTACGAAAACCTCAGCAAGCGCGACATGGCCGACCGCGTCGAGTGGGCGCTGCGCAAGGCGGCTTTGTGGGAGGAAGTGAAGGACAAGCTCAAGCAGAGCGGCAACAGCCTTTCCGGCGGCCAGCAACAGCGGCTATGCATCGCCCGCGCCATCGCGGTGAAACCCGAAGTGGTGCTGCT
>JAQTMN010000094.1 GCA_028714315.1 Sulfuricella sp.
TCCATCGTGGACGGCTTCATGGTCGGCTTCGGCCTCACCCTCACCCTCGGCGTGCTCGGCGCGCTGCGCGAAGTATTCGGCAAGGGCACCCTGTTTTCCGGCATCGACCTGGCGCTGGGCGAATCGGCCAAGGGCATGGTGATCACCGTGTTCCCCGACTACCAGGGCTTCCTCTTCGCCATCCTGCCGCCCGGCGCCTTCCTCGGCCTGGGTTTGATGATCGCCGGCAAGAACTGGATCGACCAGCGCGCCGCAAGCAAAACGAAGGCGCAGGCAGTGGGCGGCCTTCAACCCGGCGCCGCCGCGATCCGGGGAAGCGCCGTTTAATCGGCCCTTCCAGACATGCAACCGTTATCGATCCAAAGAAAAACACCATGAAAACCAGCCGGACATTTCGATTCTTATCGCTCGTTGCCGTTCTGCTCCCGTCATTCGCGGCCTTCGCCGAAGAGCCCGCGCTTTCCCGGGGGCAGGCGCTATACCTGCCGATTTATTCCCACGTGTGGCACGGCGACATTCAGGACCGCTACCCCCTGAAGAGCCAGGTTTCCGCCCTTGTCAGCATACGCAATACCGATGCCCAGCTCCCGATCAGGATACTTTCGGCGCGGTACTACGACACCGCCGGCAAAATGCTGAAGGAATACCTCCCCTCGCCCAAAACCATCCCGCCCATGGCGACGCACGAGCTTTATGTGGAAAAGAAGGAGGCTGCCGGCGGTTCGGGCGCGAATTTCATCATCCAGTGGGACGCCGGCGCACCGGCCAATTTGCCCGTCGTCGAGGCCGTCCACGCCGACATTCAGGGGCACCGCACTTTTGCCTTCGTCACGACCGCACGGCCTGTCCGGCTCGAACATTAAACATGACCCGCATCTGAAATACCGCGCTTCCCATGCGTGAGAAAGAATAATAAATGGAAACCTCCGCCTCGCTCGAAATCGCCAAGCACACCCTGCTGCTGTTCGGCATCGTCCTCGCCGTCGGCACGTTTTCCGGCCTGCTGGCGCGGCTGGCGCGGGTGCCGGACGTGGTGGTGTTTCTCCTCATCGGCATGCTGCTCGGCCCCGGCGCGTTCGGGCTGGTGGACATCAAGGCGGATTCGGCCATCAACCAGCTGATCCTGATCTTCGGCTCCAGCTACATCCTGTTCGACGGCGGCGCCTCGATCCGGCTCAAGGTGCTGAAGGAAGTGTGGATCACGGTGGTGGTCATCGCCACCCTCGGCGTCCTGATCACCACCGCCATCACCGGCGCAGCCGCCCATTACATCCTCGGCGTGCCGGCCATCGTCGCCCTGCTGCTGGGGGCCACCATCGCCTCCACCGACCCGGCGACGCTGGTGCCGGTGTTCAAACAGATCAGGATCAAGGATCGCGTGGCGCAGACGGTGATGAGCGAATCCGCGTTCAACGACGCGATGGGCGCGATCATCACCTTCACCCTGCTGGGCATCGCGATGGGAGCGGGCGAATTTTCCGCCGGCGATGCGCTGGCGGACCTGGCCAAGCAAGCGGTGCTCGGCATCGTCATCGGCGGCGTGCTCGGGTATCTCGCCGCCTTGCTGATTTCCCACGCGAAATTCGGCTTCCTCGCCGAATACGCGCCGGTGGTGTCGCTGATGGCGGTAATCGGCGCCTACATGGGCGCGGACGGGCTCCATTCCAGCGGCTTCATGGCGGTGTTCGTGTTCGGCATCATGCTCGGCAACCAGGAATCGCTCGGTTTCGAACGCGTTCACCACGACGAGGCGATCTTCGAGGATTTCATCATGTACACCGCGCTGATCATGCGCATGTTCATTTTCATCCTGCTCGGCTCGCAGGTCGATTTCGCCCTGATGAACCAATACCTGCTCGGCGGCGCCGCGGTGGTGGCGGTATTCATGCTGCTCGCCCGGCCGGCCACGGTGTTCCTGTGCGCCCTGCCGGACCGCCGCGCCAAGTGGAGCTTCAAGGAAATGCTGTTCATGTGCTGGACGCGCGAAACCGGCGTGATCCCCGGCGCGCTGGCCGGCATGCTGGTGGGGATGAAGGCGCCGGGCGCGCAGATCATCGCCTCGATCACCTTCATCGCCATCCTCACGACCATTTTGATTCAGGCCACCACCACCAAGTGGCTGGCGCGGAAGCTCGATTTGCTGGTGGACGAGTGATCCTAAATCTATAGGTAGCGCAGCCACAGATAAAGGCTGCTGACCGCGATGCTCGCCAGCATCAGCGGAAAAGCCATGAGCATGAACGGCAAAAAGCGGATCGGCTGGCCGGCGCGTTCGGCGAAGCTGGCCACCACCAGGTTGGCGGACGCGCCCACCAAGCTGCCGTTGCCGCCCAGGCAGGCGCCCAGCGCCAGCGACCACCACAGCGCGTTGATCTGCTCCGGGCCGAAGGTGGACGCCATGTTCTGGATCACCGGGATCATGGTCGCGACGAAGGGGATGTTGTCCACCAGCGCCGAAGCCACTGCGGAAACCCACAGCACGACCATCGCCGTGGCGCCGAGATCGCCGCCGGTGAGGGCGATCATCCATTCGGCCAGGATTTTCAGCGCACCCGACTTTTCCACCCCCGCCACCACCACGAACAGACCGACGAAAAAGAAGATCGTCACCCATTCCACCTCGGCGAAGCTGCGGTGCACCTCGTGGGTCTGCTCCTCCCCCGCCTTACCGAAGGCGCGCAGCAAAAGCAGCAGCGCCGCGCCGAACATGGCGATGGTGGCGGGCTCCTGGCCGACCTGGTGGGACAATACGAAGCCCAGCAGCACCAGCGCGATTACCGTCAGGGATTGCTTCAGGAGGCGGACATCGGTGATGGCTTCGCGCTCGTCGAACGCCATCACCTGGTCGCGGTCCTCCGGCGCGGCATGCAGCTTGCGGCCCCACACCAGGTAAAACGGAATCAGCGTGAGGGCGAACACCACCAGCGCCAGCGGCGCCAAATTGAGCAGAAAATCGTTGAAGCCGAGCCGCGCCGCCGAGCCGATCATGATGTTGGGCGGATCGCCGATCAGCGTGGCGGTGCCGCCGATATTGGAAGCGAAAATGATCGTGAACAGGTAGGGATAAGGGTTGAGCCTGAGCGCCTCGGTGATGAACAGCGCCACCGGGACGATCAGGAGCACCGAAGTGACGTTGTCGAGCAGCGCCGAAAAAACCGCCGTCACGCCCGCCAGCATCACCAGCAGCCCCCACGGGTCGGCGCGCACGGCCTTGGCGGCGACCACCGCCACATACTGGAACACGCCGCTCTTGCTGGTGATGGCGACGATCACCATCATCCCGGTGAGCAGCCCGATGGTATTGAGATCGATGCCGGCGAAGGCTTCGCTCTGGTTCAACACGCCCGACATGATCATCAGGCCCGCCCCCAGCAGCGCGACGATGGCGCGGTTGATTTTTTCGGTGACGATGACGGCGTAAGTCAGGACGAAAACGCCCAGCGAAACCAGGAGCGGGCTCAACCCGAATATCACCTCGGCGGCGGAGGAAGCGGCGCCGTGCATGCTACAGGCCCGCCTGCTGCACGAGATGGGCGAGCAGGGCGCGGCGGCTCAATAGCCCGAGCAGCCTGCCGCCCTCGTCCAGCACCGGCAAGGGCGCGGAATGCTGGGTGAGCAGCAGCGCCGCCTCCAGGATCGGGCTGTCTTCGCGCAGCACCGGGAGGTCTTTCCGGGCGAATTCACCCACCGTCAGCCGTTCCAGGTCGCGCAAATGCGCCGTCAGCAGACTCACCGCATCGCCGGCGAAGCGGAGATTGGAGAGCCCGCCCTGCGCCTGCGCGCTGACCGGGATCAACACCCGCAGAATCGCCGTGGTGCCGATGATGCCGATGAAACGGCCGTCCCGGTCGCAGATCGGAGCGTGATCGATGCCCCGCTCCAACATCAGCCTGAGCGCGTCCGCCGGGCTGGCGTCGGGCTGGAGGCAGATATCCGGGGGATAAAAGGGAATGGCTTTGATGGGCATGACGGGTACAGGGGTGGCAATCGGGGTTTTCAGTTTAACTTAAACCGCAAAGACGCGAAGACGCAAAAGGGGCCGCGAAGAAAACCGATACCCTGGAAAATCGAACCGTTCCTTGGCGCATTCATACGGCGCAATGCCCGTTGGTTATTGCGCCCTACCGCCGGAATCACTCCGCCGCGCCGCCGCGTGAGTGGTTCACGCGGAGCAATGTAGGGTGCAATAAGCGTAGCGCATTGCACCGGAACCGCGATTAGCGCGAATTTGCGTCTTCGCGCCTTTGCGGCGATGCGTTTTCACGGGGCACGGATTTTCAAGTTTATGCTATCCTCGTAGCCATGAACGCCGCCAAACGCCGCGAAATCTTCACCCGCTTCCGTCAAGCCAATCCCCATCCCACCACCGAACTGGTCTATCGCACGCCGTTCGAGCTCCTGGTCGCGGTGGTGCTGTCGGCGCAGGCGACCGACAAGAGCGTCAACCTGGCGACGCGCAAGCTGTTCGAAATCGCCGGCACGCCGCGAAAGATGCTCGATCTCGGCCAGGAAGGGCTGGAGTCCCACGTCAAATCCATCGGCCTGTACAAGAGCAAGTCCAAACACCTGATCCAGACCTGCGGCTTGCTGCTGGAACTGCACGGCGGCGAAGTGCCGCGCAGCCGCGAGGCGCTGGAGAATCTGCCCGGCGTGGGGCGCAAGACCGCCAACGTGATCCTCAACACCGCTTTCGGCGAGCCCACCATGGCGGTGGACACTCACATTTTCCGCGTCGCCAACCGCACCGGTATCGCGCCGGGCAAGACGGTGCTGGAGGTGGAGAAAAAGCTGCTAAAATTCGTAGAGGCGGAATTCCGCCACGACGCGCACCACTGGCTGATCCTGCATGGGCGCTATGTGTGCAAGGCGCGCAAGCCGGACTGCCCGAACTGCCTGATCAACGACCTTTGCGAGTACCCGGAAAAAACCCTGCCGCCATGACCATCGCCACCGGACTCGCCACCGCCCCCATCGCCGAAGCGCACCTCGCCGCGGAGGCGGTGAACGCCGCCATGGAAAAAGCGGGCCTCACGGTCGCCAACAGCGTGCTCCTGTTCCTCACCCCGGAATTCGCCCGCGATCCCAAGCCCGCGCTGCTGGCGGCTTCCCGCGCCAGCAACTGCACGCGCATCATCGGCTGCACCGCGGCGGGCATTTTCACCGAACAGGACTGGGTGCTGGACGCGCCGGCCGCGGCCGCGATGGTGTTCGGCGGCGTCGGCCTCGCCCCAGCCAACCATGCACGGGCGAACGACCTCATCCTGTCCCTCGCCGCCCCCAACGCGATCAACTCGGCCTGGATCAACGAGCCCGGCCGGCGCTTCGGCGCCATCTCGGGCGACGCCACCGGGCAAGGCCCGTTCAAGGTCTGGTGCGGCGGCAGGATCAGCGAAAACGGCCGCTGCGAAACCCTGCTGTCCGGGGCGACCGGCTCCATCGGTATTTCCCAGGGCATCCGCCCGCTGAGCGACCCGATCGAAATCACCCAGGCGAGCGGCTACGACATCGTCACCATCGGCCGCCAGCCGGCGCTGAACGTCCTGGCGCGCGACCTGCCCTACGACCTGCGCGCCGAGGACAACCTGCCGCTGCACCTCTTGATGGTCGGCATCATCGACGGCGACCCCGCCACCGCCATCGACGAGGGGCGTTTCCGCCTCTCCCCGATCATTTCCACCAACCCGAACGACCGCTCCGTCACCCTGTCGGCGCAGCTTGCCGCCGGCGAGCGGATGTTCTGGGCGGTGCGCCAGCCGCTCGCCGCCGAGCGCGACATGCGCCTCACCCTCGACCGCCTGGAAAAGGATCTCGGCAGCGAGCCCGACTTCGGCCTGCTGTTTCCCTGCATGGGGCGAGGCCCGTACTTCTACGGCGGAGTGGACCGCGACCTCGATCTGGTGCGGCGCCGCTTTCCCAGCCTGCCGCTGATCGGCTTCTACGGCAACGGCGAAATCGGGCCGCTCAACGGCGCCAACCAGCTGTTGCAGTACGCCGCCGTGCTCGGGCTGTTCCACGCCACCGATGTTTAACCCCAGCCGCGACCAGGCGCGCCGCTTCTTTTTCGACGCCTGGCGCAAATACCGCGAGCGCCAGCCGCTGTCCGGCCTCGAAGCCATCGCCCTCGAACTGATGCAGCAGCACCCGGAATACCACGCCATCTTCGAAAACCCGGAGCGCCACGCCGACCGCGACTATGCGCCGGAAGCCGGCGAAACCAACCCGTTCCTGCATCTCGGGCTGCATCTGACGATCCGCGAGCAAGTGCCGATCGACCAGCCGCGCGGCATCGCCGCCCACTACCGGCGCCTGCTGGAAAAAACCGGCGCGGCGCACGATGCCGAGCATCTGATCATGGATTGCCTGGCGGAAATGATCTGGCAGTCCCAGCGCAACCGCACCGCGCCGGACGCCGCGATTTATCTGGGCTGCCTGGCAAAATGCTAAAATTGCGGCCGATTGACAATAATCGTGGCGCATCGAAAAATCCCGCATTACGCTTCCGCTGTTTTTCACCCAACAAGACAAAGGACCCACAAATGAAAAGACGATTGCTCGCTTCCGCATCCCTGCTGCTCGCCGCGGC
>JAQTMN010000095.1 GCA_028714315.1 Sulfuricella sp.
CTGGTGGACATCCAGGGCAACAACTTCGCGCTGGCGTTCCTGTTTATCGCCGGCTTTGCCGTGTCGGTCGTCAACGGCATGCTCTACAAGATCGTGCCGTTCCTGATCTGGTTCCATCTGCAGAGCCGTTTGATCGGCGTGGCGAAGGTGCCGAACATGAAACAGATCATGCCCGATGCAGGCATGCGCCGGCAAATGTGGCTGCATTTCGCGGCGGTGCCGGTGCTGGTATTCGCCGCGTTGTGGCCGCCACTGATCTATCCGGCAGCGCTGTTGTTCGGTACTTCCATGGTGTTGCTGGAGTGGAACCTGATCGCGGCCTACAACGTTTACAGGCGAAATATCAAGCTGGTAAGCTGAGGCCATTAACCCCGAAAGAATTGACGAGAGAACATCCTATGAGCCTGACCCATCCCGAACCCCTCAGTCCTTTTTCCCTGCGCCAGGACGCGCTGTACCGCGCATGGCGCGACCAGAAGCTGGAGAACTACCCGACCCGCGCCGAGCAGATCGTGGTGGAAACCGCCGATCCGCGCAACCTGACCGATGCGGAATACAACGCCATCCTGCAATCCTGCCGCAAGACCAACATGGCGGTGTATGTCGGCAAGACCGGAACCGATCCGGACAAGGAAATCCCGCGGCGGCTGGGCAAGCGTTTCGGCCTGGACCGGCTGGACTGCAACATGCTGGCCGACGACGACGGCTTGACCTCGCTCAAGGTGGTGAGCTCCGCCCCGCGCCAGGCCTATATCCCCTACACCGACCGGCCGATCAAATGGCATACCGACGGCTACTACAATTCGCCGCAGCGCCAGATATGGGGACTGCAGTTGCATTGCGTGCAAAGCTCGGCCGCGGGCGGGGAGAATGCCCTGCTCGACCACGAGATCGCCTATTTGCTGTTGCGCGACGAAAACCCTGACTTCATCCGCGCCCTGATGCAGCCGGATGCCATGACGATTCCGGCGCGGGTGGAAGAAGACGGCGTCGCGAGGCCGGACGAGGCCGGGCCGGTGTTTTCCATCCATCCCGCAACGGGCGATTTGCATATGCGCTACACGGCGCGCACCCGCAGCATCGTGTGGAAGCAGGATGCCGCGACGCTCGCGGCGGTGGCTTTCCTGGAGAAAATGCTTGCCGGCGACCTGCCCTATATTTATCGCGCTAGGCTGGAACCGGGGATGGGGCTGATCTGCAACAACGTGCTGCACGACCGCGCCGGCTTCAGCGACGACGAGGCCCATCGCCGTTTGCTGTATCGGGCGCGTTATTACGACCGGATTGCGGGGACGGGTGTGAGGGATGTGTACGGTTTATAAAAAACAGAAACGCTTGCGCAAAGAAAAATCCCGCCGTGGCGGGATTTTTTTGCAGTGAGAACGGCCTCGATCAGGCCGAGAAGACGGACTTCCGCCCGGTCAGCAGGTATTCCAGCAGTTCGCGCACCGGCCGGATCGCGGAGCCGAACGGCAGGCTTTCCGAGCCGCGGAAAAACAGGCCTTTGTTGACGTCGCCGCGCATCGCGGCGGCAAGCTGGGAGTCGATGCAGAACTGGCCCATTTTCGATACGCCGTCGCGCAACCCGCAATCCGACAGGCAATCGAGCACGGCGGCGCATTTCGCGCGGATCGGGTCGGCGTAGGCCATCAGCTTGATCTCGCGCCGCAGGTAATTCTTCAGCCACGGCGTCAGCACGGCGCGGGCGGGCAGGCCGGCGGTGCTCATGAAAGTGACGATATCTTCCGGCTTGGCCTCGGCCAGGACTTGCTTGAAATTAGGATGGGCATCGCCTTCCTCGGTCACGGCGAACGGCGTGCCGATCTGAACCGCGCCGGCGCCGAGCGACAGCAGGTTGCGCACTTTCTCGAAGGTGTTGATCCCTCCGGCCGGGATTAGCGGGATGCGCTCGCGCTCGATGGCGAACTCCTTGAACAGCTTGAACACGCCTTCCAGCACGCCGGGAAAGTCGAAGCGCGGGTCGTTGATGTCTTCCGGCTTGGGCGCGCCGAGATGGCCGCCGGCGTAGCGCGGGTGCTCGATCACGATGGCGTCGGGCAGTTTCTGCTTGCGCATCCACTTTTTCAGCACCACGTTGATGCCGCGCACGTCCGACAGGATCGGGATCAGCGCTACCTTGGGGAAATCCGCCGCCATTTCCGGCAGGTCGAACGGTAGGCCGGCGCCCATCACGATGGCATCGGCGCCGCTTTCGCACGACTGGCGGACCAGCTGCGGGTGTTCGGTCACGGCCTTCATCACGTTGACGGCGATCATGCCGTTGCCTTGGGCGATGTTCTTGGCGCTCCTGATTTCGCGGTCGAGCGCTGTCAGGTTGGCGCGATCCATCTCGCCTTTGTCTTTTGAATGCTGCGTCTGTTCCATCAGATCGGAATGGTGGCGGCGCAGATCGATGCTGGCGATGGTGCCTACCGCGCCCTCCCTCGCTACCGCGCCGGCCAGCCGGTGCGCCGAAATGCCGACCCCCATGCCGCCTTGCACGATGGGAAGCAATTCTTTGCCCTTCAGCTTGAGCAAGGGCAAATCAGTGTGCAGCATGGTCATAGTCTTTTGTTTTGCATTGGTTTTACGCCGCTGCAGCAGGTTGATCAAGATCAACGGATTTTACTCTAATCCGCGTTCCCGGTTAAGCACTGTTTTGGCGGTGGCGGCCAGCTGCACTATGAAGGCGGCCAGGGCGGCAACGGCAAGGGCAAAACCGCCGCGCCAGCCGAGGCCGAGCAGCAATCCACCGCTTAAAAATAGCACAGCGCGCAAGCCGCCGCCAAACACCAGCCGTCGGCGGGCGAGGGCATGCCAGGCGGTCTGCGGGCCGGGACGCATCCAGACCGGCAGCAGTTGGCTGACGGCCCCGGTCACCAGGGGAAGCAGGAAGGCGAGGATGAACCCGTGAGCGGTATCCGTGGTGTTCAATATCCCCGCCGCATGCAACGCGCCAAACAGCAGGGACGCCGCGAAACCGGCAAGCGCGGCGGCGAGGGAGGGCGCAGCGCCGTGGATTCGGCGGATTTCCAAGGCATAAAGCGCGAGCCAAGCGCGGCCCAGGCGCAGCAGCGGCACCGCCCACAACGCCGCGCCCAGCCAGGCTAGGGGCTTGAGCCAACCGGCGCCGACAGAAATCAGCAGCGTGCCGGCCAGCGCCCATTTCAGGTCGGCCCTCAGTCTTGCCGCGGCTTGCGGGTCGGGTCGGCCGACCGCCGTCGGCAGCAGCACTTGCAGCGTGGCAATCGCCGTCAGGCCGATGAAACCCAGGGTGTTGAGATGCAGATGCAGGCGCTTCAAGGCCAGGCGCTGCTCCGGCCAAAACGCCATGGCCGCGACCGCCGCCAGCGCCAGGAGCAGGCAGCCGATCGCGGCCAGATACCAGTACAAACAGGGATGGGGCTTGCCGAACGCGCCGGCTGCGCGTCTGACGATCCAGACGGCGAATGCCGCCGCCGCGATCCACGCGAGCAGCGCGGCGAAATAGTAGAGCTGGTTCGATGCGGCGAAGGAAGAAAATGCGAGAGCGCCGGCCATCAGCGCCGCCGCGGGAATCAGCCGCACGCCGGCATGCGGCGCCGAACTGCGCGTCAGCACCGGCACGAAGTGGCTCATCGCGCCGAGGATCAGCGGCATGACGCCCACTGCCAGGGCAAGGTGAATGTGGGCGACGGGGGGTAAAAAGGTGAACCAGGGCAGCGCGACGGCGCCGGCGAAACTCGCCAGCGCCGTCAACGCCAGGGCAACCAGCATTATCCTCGAAACCTCAGTTGGACGGGCTGAAGTGTGCGGTTTTGCGGGTGCAGGGCAAGGCGCAACGACGCGGAATGGCCGTTCCATTCCAAGGAGTTGCAACACCGCCATGTGCCCGCAAAACCGTGCAATTCGGCCCGTAGCGCTCTCACCAATCGGGTGAACGCAAGAATCACGATAAAGTTTTTGAAAACCACCCAGTTACACATATAGGCAAGCGGTCAACTGAGGTTTCTAGGATTATTACTTGCGGGTGAAATCGATCACGATCTGGCCGGGCTCGCGGGTAACGTAAGCGATTTCGATGCCGTCGCCGTAGCGCTCCTGCAATTGGGCCAGCAGCGGCAGCGGGTCGTGGTCGTTGACGAAGAGCATGGTTTCGCCGGGATGGAGCGAATCCAGCGCGCCGAAGATGGCGGCGTGGCGGAAGCGCTTGGCGACGCCGCGGGCGTCGAACGGATAGCGCATGTCGGGAGAGATGATGTTGGCGCAATTGTGGGACATTTTTGGGTTCCTTAAAAAGAGATGGCAAGAATGCCCGACTATTTTAATAAGATATATAAAAAATGCAAGTTTAGCGTCGCCCGTAGGTGACACGCGGTATTTTCGCCAAGTCCTGGCCGGTGGCGACCCGCGAGAAGCCAGCCTGAATCAGCAGGCTCCGGCAAGTTTCGGCCTGGTCGTAGCCATGCTCGAACAACAGCCAGCCGGACGGGCTGAGGTGTTCCGGAGCCTGCAGGACGATGGCGCGGATGTCGTCCAGGCCGTCGTCGCCCGCCGCCAGCGCGCCGATCGGCTCGTGGCGCACGTCGCCCTGGACGAGGTGCGGGTCGGCGACGGCGATGTAGGGCGGATTGGAAACGACGAGGTCGAATTTTTCCCCCGCCAGCGCGCCGTACCAGTCGCTCTGAGCGAAGCGCAGGTTGTGTGCCCCCAGGGCTAGCGCGTTTTCGCGGGCTACATCGAGCGCGGCGGCGGACCGGTCCACCGCCATAATGTCCGCCTCTGGGCGGTGGCGGGCCAGGGCAATCGCCACCGCGCCGCTGCCGGTGCCCAGGTCGAGTATCCGGCAGCGCTGGCCGGCGGGGATCCGCTCCAGCGCCAGCTCGACCAGCAGCTCGGTTTCGGGGCGCGGAATCAGCACTGCCGGGGTGACCTTGAAGCCGAGGCTAAAGAATTCGCGCTCGCCGAGGATGTAGGCGACCGGTTCGCCCTGAAGTCGCCGCGCGAGCAGCGCGTCGAGTGCGGCGGCCTGTTCCGGGGCAAGCGCGTCGCGGTCGTGGCCGACGAGCCAGGAGCGGGGCTGGCCGAGGGCGCGGCACAGCAGGACTTGGGCTTCGAGGCGGGCTTCGCGCGGGTCGAGACCGATGGAAACGAGTTTAGCGGCACTTTGCCGCAGCAGGTCGTTCAGCGTCATGGCTTTGGCGAAGGCAAGGAGTCCAGCTTCGCCGCCACTATCCGGCAAGCGCCGATCAAGTCGGTGACGATACGCTCGTCCACATTCAGGTCGCCCTCGTATTCACCCAGGTTGCGGATATCGTGGCACTTCGCCAGCACGCGCCAAACTTCCGGCCCGAGGCCCAGGGTATGCGGCAATACCTGAAACACGATGTATCGGTTGCCCGAGCGGTAGCCGTGCCAGCGCAACGCAGCCAAACACAGGGCGTGTGCCGCGTTGTAGGCGAGATCGAAGCGGCCTTCGAGGGAGAGGCCAGGTTGGGCAGCGTCCGCCAAGCGCGCTTCGCCGGAACGCTTTAGGCCGGCAAATTCCTTCGCATCCGGCGCTTCGGCCGCGAGGGCTTTGCCGGGGCCGCTCAGGTTCTCAAGCATCGAGGTTCTGGTCCTCCCCGATCAGCCATAGCTTCGGCTGCGCGAGAACACGCTGGATAAACGCGTTGTCCCGTTCAATCCGCTGGGTGAGTTCCTGCCGGGAATACACGGTGGGGTTCACCGGTCTGCCGAGTCTGGCGCAAGCCCCCTCCAGCGTGGCGAAAAGATCGCCATAGGTCAGACTGTCGCTCACCACCATCAGGTCGATATCGCTTGTCGCCGTGTCTTGCCCCTTCGCCACGGAACCGTAGACAAATGCCGCCTCGATTTGAGCCGCCAACGGCGCCAGCGCAACGCGCAGCACGTCGGTCAAGCCGGAAGTCTTCAAAATTAGGCTGCGCAATTCCTCGAACACCGGCGCTGCCGGGTTGGCCTGATAGTGTTTCTGGTTGCCTACGCGCGAGACCGTCACCAGCCCGGCTGCGGCCAGGCGCGCCAACTCGCGCTGCACCGCGCCGGTGCCGGAACCGGCGAGCGCGATCATCTGATTGGCGTAAAAACTTCGGCCCGGATTGCCGAACAGCACGCCGAGCACGCGCTGCTGCACTTTCGTGAAAAGGGCGTCGGCGAGTCCGGCGGACGGACGTGAATCAGATTTTGTTGTTCCCATATTGGGTATGATAAACCCCGTATTGGGTATAATTCAACTTTCCCCGCTCAGCGAAGCCAGTTGTTCCGCCTGGTGCTCCGCCATCAGCACGCCGGCCAGTTCGTCCAGGTCGCCGTCCATGATCTGCTCGATCTTGTAGAGGGTGAGATTGATGCGGTGGTCGGTGATACGGCCCTGCGGGAAATTGTAAGTACGGATGCGCTCCGAGCGGTCGCCGCTGCCGATCAGGGATTTGCGCGTGGCGGCTTCTTTCGACTGGCGCTCGCGCAGCTGGATGTCCATGATGCGCGCCGCCAGCACCGACATCGCCTGCGCCTTGT
>JAQTMN010000096.1 GCA_028714315.1 Sulfuricella sp.
CCAAAAATCACGGTCAGCGGCGCAAGACGGATGGGGCCGGTGTCTTTCCAGGCCTTAAAATTTTTCAGGTGTAGTTTGGTGAGCATGGCGTCTCCTCAAGAGTCACTGGTTGTCGCCTTGCGGCTTCATCTGATTTTTGCCGAAACCGGCTCGCCGCGCCGGGTGCAGACGCGTCGCGCTCCAGCAAGTCGGTGGCCGGTTCGTCGTTCGGGTCTTGTGGTACCAGTTCGCCGCGAAAGGCCTTGGCCAGTAGCAAGGGCGTCAGGCGCTGGGCCTGGGCACGAGCGGCGGTGTGGCGGGCTTCGATACGGTCGGCGAGCTTGAGTAGCCCCTCAACGCGGCGGACGATTTCAGGTTGTTCGTCGAATGAGGGAAGCAAAAATCTGAATGCTGCGAGCTTCTTGGCATTGATGTTGGATTGACTAACGCCATCGGACTTGACCGACCAGCAGTGGTCGCCGCGCCCCGCATTGCTACCCAAGCAATAGTTCAGATACTCGGGTAGCAATGTTGGCAGGCAGCGCACTCGGATCAGACGCCCACTTTGGATGTTGCCCATGCGCAGGACAGGAACCGACCCCACCTTGGCAGACTTGGCCGACGAGCCGTATGAAAAATCACTAGCAACCTCGGCTAACTGCACCGGTGTCCATGGAGCTTGGTCACTGTTCCACCAGTCATCAGTCATTGATCCCGAACTAGCAGCATCCAACACCGTTTGCCCAAACCGCTTGAGCAAGGCGGGAATGGCGTCGATGCGATCGTTGCAGGCCTGGACTCGGGCGAGCGGGGAGTCGAGTTGGTCGGCGATGCGGATTTTCTCTTTCCTGGGCGCAAGGGCGAACGGGGCTGCCTTGCCTGTGTCCGTGCCCAGGCGCGGCATGTTCATGCCGCGGCTCTCGGCATCACTCATCCATGTCTTCCGCCAACACCCCCCGCCGTGCCAGCCGCTCCCTCGCCTCCAGCAACGCCTCGTGCAACCTTTGCTCCAGTTCCGCCTTAGGTGGTAGTGCAGCTGGGCTTCCGATGTTTTGAGCGGCAGCAGGGCGACCAGGTGGCTCCAGCTCAATTGTCGTGACAGCGTCGCGACAATTGCCGCGTCGGTGAACGCTTGGGCGAACTGCACCATGCGGCGCAGGTTCTTGGCCTCGAAGCCACGGCCGAATTCCTGCACCAAACGCTCGCCCAGGCGGTCCATCAACTGGGCGCCATATTGCGCCCGCTCGCCGCCCAGCGCCTCAACAGCCAGGCGCCGGCCGACGCTCCAGTAGAGCCGGGTGAGCTCGGCATTGACCGTGCCGGCCAGGCGTTGCCGACTGGCGCCGATGAGGCCGCGCAGTTCTGCGTGCAGGGGCTCCAGGGCAGTGGCCGATGGCAATTCGGTCTTGCTCATGCCGGCACCTCGGCCGCGTTTTCTTCGTCGCGCAGCACCTCGCCGAACATCTGACAAACCTCGCGCGGAAGAACGCCACTGTCCTGCAAGCGGCGCAGAAGGTCGTATTGGGTTTCTTCGGCAGCGATATAGAGGCCGATACGGGCAGCCAACATTTGCGTCAGGGATTCGGCCAACTGACGCAGCTTGAGCAGGCAGGTATTCGGGTCGTCAGCAAAATACTTTTCTGCGAGCATGCCCAGACGAAGCAATTGTTCGTCGTGCTGACTCAACACCGAAAAGTTTGACATCCCGCCCCTCTTGCTTTTGCCGGCAATATTTACCGGTCAGCTTTGCTTTTTATCGGTGTTGATACCACCTTCAGCGCGTGTTGCTCGGCATAAGAGAGCACGAGCACCTCGATCATCGAAGCAACCGAACGCCGTTCGTGTTCTGCCGCTATCCGAATCAGATCTTTGATCTCAACCGTGGTGCGTATCGACAAGGTTTCAGATTTTTTGCGGGCCATGGCTCATCCATTGATTTACGGCATCGCCAATGTACTGCCATTTATCTGCTATGGCAATGTCAAAATAATTGGGCTGCTGTAGAGACTCAAAATCGTGGCGTTAGAGCATCCACACGACCCTACAGAGACACGCAGGTAAAAAGTTGATGTTTCCCCGAACGGCACAGCGGTTTGCAGAGTGCCACCAGAGCACTTGAAACACGCCGCCATGCCGCGATCGTCAATGCACCGTGCACACCATGCACGGGTCGAACGAGCGCACCACGTGCTGCACCGCCACTGGCGTGTCCTCGCCGGGCAATACCGGCGCGCCGACCAGGGCTTGCTCCAGCGCGCCCGGCGTGCCGGCGGCGTCGCGCGGGGAGAAATTCCAGGTGGTGGGGGCGATGATCTGGTAGTTGAAAATCCGGCCGCGGTGCACGTGCAGCCAATGGCCTAGGCTGCCGCGCGCGGCTTCGACCAGGCCGACGCTGCGGACGTCGTCCGGCATTTCCCCGTGGAAGCAGAACGGCTCGCCCGGCGCGAGCCGCTTCACCCAGTTTTCCATCGCCGGCACCACCAGCGCAATTTCGAGCAGGCGCGCGACGACGCGGTTGCGGACGTTGCCGCCGTGGCGCGCCGCCAGGTCGCGGATCAGCGGATGGCCCTGCACCAGCTGCCGCGCCAGCGCGCCGGTTTCCATCACTTCGCCGGCCAGGCGCGGCGCCTTGCACCAGGAATAGGCGCCGGCCTTCTCTTCCAGCGGCAGGGTGATGCCCTGCGCCGGCGGCAGCGGCGTCTCCGGGCCGGACATCAGGCTGTGGCTGACGTCCTCGGCGATGGCCTCCGGGTCGAGCGCCTGCCATTCGCCGTGCCACACGCCGGGGCGGAACAGGTGGGTGGATTCGAACGGATAGCTGCCGTAGCTCATGAAGCGGTCGGTCGCGCGGCCGAGGCGGTGCAGCTGCAAATCGCGCGAGATTTCGAGGAACAGGCGAAAATCGCTCGCGCCGGATGGACGGGCGTCGATCCAGGCTTGCAGCGCCGCTTCGGAATCGAGCGCGGCGATGGCTTCGAGCTTGTCGCCGAACAGGGTCTGTTCGAGAAAGCGGCGGAACTGGTGGATCACCGCCAGCATGCGCGCCTTTTCCGCCACCTCCACGCCCTTGGCCGAACCGCCCGGCTGGATGCTCAGGGTGTGCGGCCATTTCCCGGCCAGATAAGCCATCAGGTGGAGAAACCCGGCGCGCGCCGGCAGCGCCTGCTGCGCCGCCGTGCCGGAGATTGCCTTGAAGCGGGCCTGGGCCTGGGCGAACCAGGCGCGGTCGCGGTACGCCTCGCGGGCGAAATCCGGCATGAAAAACAGGTAAAAATGGGAAAAATGATCGGCCAGGTTTTCGCTGGCCAACGTCAGGTTCTGCGCCAGCCTGCCGTTGGGCGGCATGTCCAGCCCCATCGCCCCGGCCAGGGCGGTCGCCGCGGCGGCCGACTGCGACACCGAGCAGATGCCGCAGATGCGCGGCGCGATCACCAGCGCATCGAACGGATCGCGCCCCTGCATGATCTGCTCGAAACCGCGATACAGCGGCGCGTTGACCTGTGCCGACGCCACCCGCCCGTCGGCGACTTCGAGGGCGACTTCGAGATCGCCCTCGACACGGTTGAAGGGGCCGACGATCAGGCGCATGGATCGCAGCTAGGAGTAAGGAGTGAAGAGTGAGGAGCAAAAGTTCTCTCGCTCGACTCGCACAGCAATGGAACCGCCGGACAGCGGAACAGCCTAGACATAACGTTTTCCCTCCTCACTTTTCGTAACCACTCAGGCCGGTTTTCTCCCTTCTCCCGCAGGCGGGAGAAGGGCCGGGGATGAGGGTGTCTGCGTTACTGCAAGCGCTAACCATGCACAAAGTCCCTCACCCCGACCCCTCTCCCTGCACCCGCAAGGAGTGTCCCCGCCGGGTTCCCGCTGCTGCGCAGCGACCACGGCGAGACGGGAGAGGGGCTCATACCGCATATTCGCGAATGCCTGAGGTGGTTATACGCCTCTTCACACCCCTCACGACCTATTTCAACCTCGTCTTCTTCACCGCCGGCGGCACCACCTGATGGTCGGCCTTGGCATTTTCCCGCACCCGCTTCGGCGTGGCGGATTTTGAAAGCGAGGCCAGCGCGACGAACCAGGCCTTGGGCATGTCGGTCGGCAGGCCGATGGGGATGCCGGCGAACTTCGGCGTCTGGTCGAAGGGATGGCCGGGGTTTTCGAAGCCGGGTTCGGTGCAGCTGATGCAGGCATAGCCGCCGCGCGGGCAGGAGCCCTCGCCGTTCCACAGGCGGATGTTGCAGTCGGCGTGGGCCTGGGTGCCCTTGCAGCCCAGATTCTCCATCAGGCAGCCCAGATCGGAGGATTTCTCCGCGCTGGCCTTGAATTCGTAATACTCGTTGCGCGGGCAGCCGTGATGCACCAGGTGGTCGGCGTAATGGCGCGGCCGGCCGAGCGGATCGAGCTGATCCGGGGACAGCTCGCCCAGCGCCAGCAGGGTCAGGGTCTCGGTCACCCAGTTGGGATGGGTCGGACAGCCGGCCACGTTGACCACCGGCAGCCCCGCGCCGGAGCGGTAGTCGGCGCCGAGCAGGCCGCCCGGAACGTCGCATTCGTATTGCAGGCCGCAGGCGCCGGTCGGGTTGCCCTGGAAAATATTGATGCCGCCGAAAGCCGCGCAGCTGCCGATGGCTAGGGTGTAGCGCGCCACTGCCGCCAGCCGCCTGACCCAGTCCATCATCGGGTCGCCGCTGCCGGACAGGAGATGGAACTTGCCCGTCCCGTTCGGCCCGCGCAGCATCGCACCCTCGACGCACAGCACGTCGAGCCGGGTTTCGCCGGACAGGCAGCGCTCGAATATCGCCAGCGCATCCGCGCCGGACTCCTCGCTCAGCGAAGGATGCCACAGCAGGCGCGCCCCCGCCGTCGCCAGCGCGCCATGCAGGTCGGGCGACTCGGCGTTGAGCAGTGAAATGCTGCACCCGCCGCAGCCGGCGGACTGGAGCCAGAGGATGTTCAAGTCAGGCATGTTTTTCCTAGCTGGTAGCTCGTAGCTTGTAGCCGGTAGCAAAAACAGCGCGCGCCACGCGCACAAAACAAAGCTACAAGCTGCAGGCTACAAGCTACCAGCTTCATCATTTCTTCTCCAGCCCGAACCGCTGCAATTTCGCCCGCAGCCCTACCCGCGACAGCCCCAGTTCCTGCGCGGCGCGCGACTTGTTCCAGCGGTGGCGGATCAGGGTTTCCTTGAGCACGGATTTTTCCAGCACTTCCAGCCGGTCCTTGAGCGGACCTTCGCCGGTGCCGAGGAGAGCCAGGTCGCCGTCCGGCTCCTGCCCCGCCGCGCGCAGCACCCGCGGCGTGAGCAGGTCGGCGCCGAGGTATTCACCGTCGGCCAGCGCCAGCATGCGGATGATTTCGTTCTGCAATTCGCGCACGTTGCCCGGCCAGTGGTAGGCGCGCAGGCAATCCACCGCCTCCGGGGTGAAGCCCTTGACCGGCTTGTCGAACGCGCGCGCAGCCTCGTCCAGCAAATGGTTGGCGAGCAGATGGATGTCGTTGGGGCGCTCGCGCAGGGGCGGCACGCGCAGGGCGAAAGTGGTGAGCCGGTAATACAGGTCCTCGCGGAAGCGCCCCTTGCGCACGTCGTCTTCGAGGTCGCGGTTGGTGGCGGAGATCACTCGCACGTCGATGCGGCGGGTGCGCGAGCTGCCGAGCGGGCGGATCTCGCCTTCCTGCAGGACGCGCAGCAGCTTGACCTGGAACGCTGGCGAGGTGTCGCCGATCTCGTCGAGGAATATCGTGCCGCCGTCGGCCTGCTCGAACAGCCCGACGCGGTTCTCGAACGCGCCGGTGAAGGCGCCGCGCTTGTGGCCGAACAGCTCGGATTCGAGCAGGGTGTCGGACAGCGCGCCGCAGTTTTCGATCACGAATACGCGGTCGGCGCGGCCGCTGCCGGAATGGATGGCGCGCGCCAGGAGCTCCTTGCCGGTGCCGGATTCGCCGGTGATCAGCACGGAAATGTCGTAGGCCGCGATGCGCTGCGCGGTCTGGCAGACCCGGTTGACCGGGCTGTCCTTGGCGCGCACCAGGCGCACGAAATCGTAGCGGTTCTTGAGCGCTTCGCGCTTGGCTTCCACCCGCCGCCGCAACACCGGCTCGCTGGTGCGCAGTTCGAGCGAGGCCTGCTGGTTTTCGCGCTGCAAGCGATGGAGCTGCGCCGCCGCGCGCACCGATAGCAGCAGCGAATCGGGGTGCCAGGGCTTGGTGATGTACTGGTAGATGCCGGCGGCGTTGATGCCGGCGATGATGTCCTCGGTCTCGGTGAAGCCGGACAAAATGATGCGCACCGTATCCGGCCAGCGCTCGCGCACCTGCCGGAGAAAATCCACCCCGCTCGTCCCCGGCATGCGCTGGTCGCACAGGATGACGTCCACCCACTCATGCTCCAGGAGCGCCAGCGCCT
>JAQTMN010000097.1 GCA_028714315.1 Sulfuricella sp.
CGGCGAGCTGGGTGGCCTCCGGCCCCGGCAGCAGCATGCAGTAGTTGAGCGCGTGCAGGAACCGTTTTTCGGAAATCCAGCGGCGCTTTTCCACCAGTTCCTGATGCATCATGGCGATCTGCCCGGCGGGGCCGCCGAAGCTGATGAAACCGAGCTTGAACCAGTATTTGAAGGCCTCGCCGAAGGACACCGGCTGGGGCGGCTGTGCGAGGTCTTCGAGCTTGGCGGCGATGGCGGTGGTCATGGCGGTTCCTTGAAAATATTGGCAACAAGCCGGTCGGCATTCCCCTTCTCCGGCATACGACTCCACATGGGCTTCAGCCCATAGTGAATCGGGGTCCTTTTAGGGCATACGACTCCACATGGGCTTCAGCCCATAGTGGATCGGAGTCTTTAGGGCAGGACTTTGCGCATAATCAACGCTGGTTGTGACGCAGGCATCCTCATCCCCGGCCCTTCTCCCGCCTGCGGGAGAAGAGAGAAAACCGACCGGAGTAGTTACTGACGCACATGATCAAACTCGACTAACCCTCTTTCGGCGCCTCGGAATAAGCCGCATACAGTGACTCTAACGTGCGCGCCGCCTCGTCCAGCAAGGCGTCGTCGTCCGCGCAACGTTGGCGCGCCCCGGCCAGCACGATTTCCACGCCGGCGGCTTCGGCGACCGCGCTGCCGCCGATATCGAGGCTATGCACTAGCGCGGCCAGTCTGGTCAGGGCCGGATCGGAATCCAGCCCGAAACTCGCCAGCAGCACTTCGAACGTCACCCGCTTGCCGACATGGGTGAACGCGGCGCCGTCGAAATCGAACCCCACGGCCTCGGCCGGGCAATCCTCTGGCCGCTCCAGCCAGAGGAAGCGCGCCGCCGGGTCGATGAAGCGGCGGATCAGCCAAGCGCTTGCCATGCGGTCCACCCACAGGTGTTCGCGGGTGGCCCACAGGCGGCCTCGATATGCCGCAGCTTCGCGCCGGACGACGGCGCCCGGCGCCGCTTGGGGCTCGCCGGGTGCCAGATTGGCGAGGAACATCGACTCAACCTGGGCCAGCATCGCGTCGGCCTCGGCCTTGCCGGCGGACGGGAAATAATCCAGCGCCACCAGCCCTTCCAGATCGCGCCGCAACAGCTTGAGCTGGCGCCGACCCGCGCTCTGGTCGAGCGCGGCGAATTCCGCCTCGAACTTGCCGATTCTGGCCATCAGTTCGCGGTAATCCTCGCCGCGGTCGAACAGGCGCTGAAAGTCGGTTTTCTCGTCGGCGCTGGAATTTGCGGCATCCAGCAAGTTGGCGCTGCCGCCGCCCTGGCGAATTTCCTCCGTCTGCATGCGCAGCGTCTGGCGCAAGCTTCCCCGATTCGGCAGCAGATACACGCCGTCGCGCAGCACGCCGCACCCCAGGCTTCGCAGGGCGCGCCAGACGCGCATGCGCAGGGCCGGGTTGGAGGCGGGCAGGCTCGCCACCAGGACCAGCCATGCTTCGGTATTACCGGCTTCCTTAGTCATGTTCATATTGTTACACATTATAGTTATAATATAAACCTTTTTATAAAGCAGGGGCGACGAGAATCCACACGGCCGCGCGTTGTGGTGAAAAAACCGGAGGAAAGAAACGGAATAAAATCGGGAACTACAGAACGAGTTCCAGGAGCATGCTTAAATTGGATGTTTCAGGCGCAACGGGATTTCCGCCTGGAACAAACCGGAAACCGCATGTAGGAGCGGCCTCCCGGCCGCGATTTACCGCATCGCGGCCGGGAGGCCGCTCCTACATACCGGCTATCGTGTTTCGCCGCCCGGCAGGGCGAATTTGCATTCCTTGAAAACCCGAGTCGGGCAATTGCGGCAGATTTCCGGATCGAGCGTATTGAACACCGCGCCGGTCACGTTGGACTTGGCGGGGAAGAAGCCGCCTTCGCCGATATCCTTCAGGTAGTGGCCTTGTTTCAGGAACTTGTAGACCGAATCCTTGAGCCGGTAGAAATACAGGCCGCCGCCCATTTTCTTGCGCCGCTTGGCTTCCTGCGCCAGCATTTCGGCGCCCGCGACGTCCACGAAATTGATGCCGCTGCCGACGATCAGCACGCTCTTCTGCTGGGGATTGATCTCGTCGATCTGCTGCAGGGCGCGCTGGACGTGATCGACGGCGCCGAAAAAGATTGAGCCGTTGATGCGCACCATGCGGAATTGCGGGCATTCGGCCTGGCCCTTGGCGTCCTCGAAATGGTAGGAACCTTCCTCGCCGGAGGGCATCACCGGCACCACCGCCGGCTGCGAGGTGCGCGCCAGGTAGAGCATCAGCGACAGCATCACGCCGACGTAGATGGCGAATTCCAGCTCGACGAACAGGGTGGACAGCAGCGTGGTGAACAACACCACGGTTTCGGCGCGGCTGGTGTGGAAAATCGAGTGGATGTGATGGAAATCGATCAGCCCCCACGCCACCAGGAACAGGATGGCGGCCATCGCCGGAATCGGCAGGTAGGCGGCGAGCGGCGCCACCAGGAGCAGCGTGGCGGCGAGGAACAGGGCGGAAAACACCGCGGCGAGCGGGGTTCGCGCGCCGGCGGCATAGTTCAGGCCGCTGCGGTTGAACGAACCGCTGGAAGCGTAGCCGGAAAAGAAGCTGCCGCAAATATTCGACAACCCCTGGCCGACGAATTCCTGGTTGCCGTCGATGCGCTGCTCGGAACGCACCGCCACGGAGCGGGCGATGGAAACCGCCTCGGTCAGCGCCAGCATGGTGATCGCGAGGGCGCTGGAGGACATTTTCTTGACCGTCGCCAGGGACAGGTCGGGCATGGAAAAGGGCGGCAGGTGGGCAGGCAAGGCGCCGACGGTGCGGATCAGGGTCACTTCGTTGCCGAACATGCGATTCAGTACCGCAGCCAGCACGCTGCCGATCACCATCGCCGCGATCATGTAGGGGATTTTCGGGAAGAACTTCTTCACCAGGATACCAGCGGCCAGCGTTGCCACGGCAACCGCCGTGACGTAAACGTTGATATCGCCGATCTGGAGCACCAGCTGGTGGATGATCTCGTAGAAATGCGAGCCGCGCGGAATGTCGATGCCGAAGAAATTCTTGATCTGGCTGGCGGCGATCAGCACCGCCGCCCCGGCGGTGAAGCCGATCACCACGGTGTGCGAAATGAAGTTGACCAGCACCCCCATGCGCGCCAGGCCCATGATGAGCTGGAACACGCCGGTGAGGAAGGTCAGCGTCAGCACCAGGCTGATGAATTGTGCGCTGCCCGGTTCGGCGAGCGGGCTGACCGAGGAGAAGATGACGATGGAAATCGCGGTGGTCGGGCCGGACACCAGGTGCCAGCTGGAGCCGAACAGGGCGCCGATGATGGCGGGCACCATTGCCGCGTACAGGCCGTATTCCGGCGGCAGGCCGGCGATGGTGGCGAACGCCACGCCCTGCGGCAGGACAATGATTGCGCCGGTGAGTCCGGCAATGAGGTCGGCGCGGGTGGTTTCCTTGCCGACCATCGGCCACCAGCGCAAGAACGGGAAGACTTTATAGAGCCAGAGATTGCAGGCGAGAATATCCTTCAACACACATCCTATCTGTTGCAGATTTAAACGGTTACGTTCTGATTTGCATCATATTCTACAGAAATCCCGCCCCTCCATCAAGGAACATTCACGCTCGCTTGACGTTGGTTTGACGGTAATTTGACGCTTAATCAGGGGACAGCTGAAGGTGAAAGAGCGAAAGGCGCCTTTTCTTCGTCATTCCCGCGCAAGCGGGAATCCAGCATCGGCGGTACACCTGGATTCCGGGTCGAGCCCGGAATGACGGTATTTGATGGCCGAATCAACACCCCTCTCTTGACCCGGCGTAGGAGCGGCCTCCCGGCCGCGATTGATTAAAAATCGCGGCCGGGAGGCCCGCTCCTACAAGCTCTCGTAGGTTTTCAGCTTGCGCCACAGCGACACCCGGTTGATGCCGAGCAGCTGCGCGGCCAGCGTCTGGTTGCCGCCGGCCTCGTTCAGCACCCAGCGGATATAGGCCTGTTCCTGTTCTTCCAGCGAAGAAATGCGGCCATCTTTCTTCCGGTACGAGCGGGCGCTCAGTTCACGCAGGTTGTCCGGCAGGTGGGCGAGCTCGATGATGCCGCCGGTGTTGATCGCCACGCCGCGCTCGATGACGTTCTCCAGCTCGCGCACGTTCCCCGGAAAATCATAGTTTTCCAGCACCGACAGGGCGTCCGGCGAGATTTCGACGACTTCCTTTTTCATCAGCGCGGCGAACTTCTTGAGGAAGAAATAGCTCAGCAGGGCCACGTCGCCGTTGCGGTCGCGCAGGGGCGGAATGTGCAGGTTGACCACGTTGAGGCGGAAATACAAATCCTGACGGAACGAACCGCCCCTGGTCATTTCGTCCATGTCGCGGTTGGTGGCGGCGATGTAGCGCGCGTCCGCCTTGACCGCCTGGGTGCCGCCCAGCCGCAGCACTTCGCGCTCCTGGATCACGCGCAACAGCTTGACCTGCATCGCGGTCGGCATTTCGGTGACCTCATCGAGAAACAGCGTACCGCCTTCGGCCGTCTCGATCAGGCCCTTCTTCAGCGCCAGCGCACCGGTAAAGGCGCCCTTTTCATGGCCGAACAGCTCGTTGGCGAGAAGCTGCTCGCTGAACGCGCCGCAATTCACGGCCAGAAAAGGCCCGTCGGCGCGCGTGCTGTTGTAATGCAGGTAGCGGGCGAACAGCTCCTTGCCGGTGCCGGACTCGCCGGTGATCAGCACATTGCAGTCGGTCGGCGCGACTTGCCGCGCCATTTCCAGCAGGCGCAGCATGCTCTGGTCCTGGGTGATGATCTTGACCCGCCCCTCGTAGCCGTCGATCTGCGCGCGCAGCTGCTGGTTCTCTCGCTTCAGCCGAGTCTTCTCCAGCGCCTCGCCCACCACCTTGCGCACCTCGTCCAGACGAAACGGCTTGGCGATGTAATAGAACGCGCCCTGCTTCATCGCCTCCACCGCGGACTCCGGCGTCGCGTAGCCGGTAATCACGATCACCTCGGTTTCGGCGCTGCGCTCGCGGCACTTCTTCAGCACCTGCATGCCGTCCACTTTTTCCATCTTGAGGTCGGTCAGCACCACGTCGAACACCTGACCCTCGATCTGCGCCAGGGCGGCCGCCCCGCTGGCAACGCCGGTCACCTCGTAGCCTTCCTTTTTCAGGACATGAAGCAGGTTCTTCAAGGCGATTTTTTCGTCCTCGACGACCAGCAGTTTTCCCTTGCACGACATGTTTCTCATTCCCTCATTCAAATTCAAAAAAATATTGGCCGCGAAAGGCACAAGAAGTACAAAAAAGCAGACTGCCGAGGGGGGTTAATTTGTGTTTTTTGCGCCTTTTTGCGGCTATCAGGGTTTGTCTTTTGCGGTTAATAACGCCATTACCCCGCACCATCTTCCAGCGGCAGCCTGATGTGGAACACCGTGCCCCGGCCGGGCTCGCTGTCCACCGAAATGCAGCCGTTGTATTCCTCGATGATTTCATAAACGATGAAGAGGCCGAGCCCCATCCCCCGGCCGACATCCTTGGTGGTGAAAAAAGGGTCGAAAACGCGCGGCAGGACGTCGGCCGGGATGCCCGGCCCGCTGTCGCGGATTTCGATGTCGATCGCCTCCGCGCCGGGGTAGCACTTGCCGAGAAAGCGCGTGTCGTGCCCCTGCGCGGCGACAAAGTTCTCTTTGGTCAGACGGTGCCCGGCCGCCCGGACCTGGATTTCGCCGGACGAACCGATCGCTTCCAGCGCGTTCTTGATCAGGTTCAGGAACGCCTGCTCCAGCCGCTGCCGGTCCGCATGCAGCGCCAGGCCGGCGGGGATGTCGGTCGCGATCGTGACGCCCGGCGGCGTTTCCCCCTTGAGAAACAGCACCACCTCGTCGAACAGGGCCGCCACGGCCACTTTTTCCCGCTTGACCGGCCTGTCCCGCGCGAAATCCAGCAGCGCCCGCACGATCTTCCGCGCCCGCTCGGTTTGCTCGTCGATCTGTTCGAGCAGCTCCTTTTTGCGTTCCGGTTCGTTCTCGCCGACTTCTTCCAGCATGATCTGGCAAGAAAGCGAGATATTCGACAGGGGATTGTTGAGCTCATGCGCCACGCCGGCCAGCATGGTGCCGAGCGACGCGAGTTTTTCCGAGCGCAGCAGCCTTTTCTGGCGCAGCTCGAGCTCGCCGATCATGCGGTTGAAAGCGTGGGTGATCGAAA
>JAQTMN010000098.1 GCA_028714315.1 Sulfuricella sp.
CAAGTTTAAAATGCGCGGGTGAAATCTAATTTTCTGAAAAGCAGTCTGGTGGTGTTTTTGGCATTGATTCAATGCCTGGTACCACTTTTGCACGCCCATGCGGATGGCCTGAACGCGGCCTCCCACGTGCACATGCAATTCGACCCCTCGACGCCGTTCGCCCCGCATGTCAGGCACGCGGACGAATTCCGGGCGGTGACCGGCCATTCTGCGGTCATAGGGGCGGTGGTCGAATTCCGGCGCGATTCGCCCATCGATGGATTCGACGCGATTCCCTTGGCCGCTTTACCGCTGCCCGTTGCATATCCGGCGAGCGGTGGCGTGCCGGCTTTCTTTTCCAGACTTCCCTTCCGTTTCGTTCTCTGCATCCCTCCGCCTGCTCAGGCGCCGCCCATTTCAGCTTGATTTTCTTTTAAGAACATTGTGTTGTCATTGCGCCGATCTCGTGGAGGACGGCGTTTTCCTGAATTTGCATAGGAGATGAACATGCGGAAAGCGCAGGCATTGCGCGGTCTGGGCCTGGTTTTGCTGATCGGTGGATGGAGCGCGATGCCGCTTCATGCGGCGGACGAGATAAGGCTGGCTCCGGCTCAGGCACAGGCGATGGGCGTGGCCACCGGCCCGATTTCGAGGACCGACGCGGCCACGGGAAGAGGCTACCCGGCGCGGGTGGTGGTCCCCGGCAACCAGCTCCATATCGTGAGCGCGCCTTTGGCGGGGATGGTGGAAAGCCTGTCTGCCGCAATCAATCAGCCGGTCAAAAAAGGTCAGCGGCTGGCGACCCTGCAAAGTCCGTCGCTGGTCGAGATTCAGCGCGGCCTGCTGCAAGCCGCCACCCAGGCCCAGCTGGCGCGGGAAAGCATGGCCCGCGACGAGCAACTGTTCAAGGAAGGGATCATCGCCGAAGGGCGTTATCTGGCTTCCAGAAGCCGCAATGCCGAGGCCGTGGCCGCGCTTGCCGAGCGCCGCCAGGCATTGCGTCTGGCGGGCGTGGGTGAGGCTGCGCTGCACCGCCTGGAAAAAGGCCAGACGCTCTACGGCGCGTTGGATGTCGTTGCGCCCGCCAATGGCGTGATCCTGGAGCAAATGGCCGCGCCCGGCCAGCGCGTCGATGCGGCCGCGCCTTTGTTCAAGCTGGCGCAACTGGCGCCGCTGTGGTTGGAAATCCAGGCGCCGGTTGGGCTGGCCGCCGGTTTGAAGCGGGAAGCCGTCGTCAGCGTGCCGGCTTATCGAGCAAGCGGAAAAATCACCCAGCTCGGGCAGGCCGTGGAGGAAGGCAGCCAGACCGTGACCGTGCGCGCGGAGATCCGCGAAGGGGCGGAAAACCTGCGACCTGGTCAGTTCGTCGAAGCGATGCTGGCTGCGCACGAGGGCGGCCGGCACTGGCACGTGCCGAACGGGGCGCTGGTGCGCCTGCGCGACCAGGCCTACGTGTTCGTTCAGATACCCGCGGGCTTTCGCGCCCAGGCGGTACGGCTGGCGGGCGAGAGCGCCGGCGATGCGGCCATCGAAGGCGATTTCAAGGAGGGAGACCGGATTGCCGTGCGCGGCACGGCCTCGCTTAAGGCGATGTGGCAGGGTCTGGCGGCGGGAGGGGAATAAATGCTAACCCGTATCGTCGAATTTGCGCTGACCCAGCGCCTGACAGTGGCCGTCACCACCCTGATGCTGATTGGCGCAGGCGCGGTGGCATTCAACCAGCTGCCGATCGATGCCTTCCCGGACGTGTCGTCGACGCAGGTCAAGGTCATCATCAAGGCGCCGGGGATGACGCCGGAAGAAGTCGAGTCGCGCATTGTGGCGCCGATCGAGGTCGAGCTGCTGGGTATTCCCAACAAGAAAATTCTACGCTCGGTGTCGAAATACGCACTCACCGATATCACCATCGATTTCGAGGACGGCACCGACATCTACTGGGCGCGCAACCAAGTGGCGGAGCGTCTTTCGGGCGTGATGAAAGAGCTGCCGGCGGGCATCAGCGGCGGCCTGGCGCCGATCACCACGCCATTGGGCGAGATGCTGATGTTTACCATCGAGGGCGGCGATCTTTCGCCGCTGGAACGGCGCTCCCTGCTCGACTGGGTAATTCGCCCGGCTTTGCGCACCCTGCCCGGAGTGGCCGACGTCAATACCCTGGGCGGCCTGGTCAGGAGCTTCGAGGTGATGCCCGATAATGCCGCCCTGCTGGCGCGCGGGGTGACGCTGGAGCAACTGCAGAAGGTGCTGGAAACCAACAACCGCAACGACGGCGCCGGTCGCCTCAAGGATGGCGAGGAAGTCCTGCTGGTGCGCAGTGAAGGGGCGATCAGGACGCTCGACGATTTGCGCGCCATCGTAATTGCCAGCCGCGACGGCCGGGTGGTGCGGGTGGGCGACGTGGCAACGGTGCGCATCGGCCATCTTTCGCGCTACGGCACGGTTACCAAAGACGGCCGGGGCGAGGCGGTGGAAGGCCTGGTGCTCGGCTTGCGCGGCGCCAATGCGCGCATGGTGGTGGAAGGCGTCAAGGCGCGCCTGAAGGAGCTGGCGCCATCGCTTCCACCGGGCGTCAGAACCGAAATCTTCTATGATCGCGGCAGTCTGGTGGAGCGCGCCGTGGGCACGGTTTCCAGGGCATTGGCCGAAGCCATCGTGCTGGTGGTGATCTTGCTCCTGCTGTTCCTTGGCAACCTGCGCGCCGCGCTGGTGGTCGCGGTCACGCTGCCCCTGGCGGCGCTGTTCACCTTCATCCTGATGCGGCTGTTCGGTCTTTCCGCCAACCTGATGAGTCTCGGCGGCCTGGCGATCGCCATCGGCATGCTGGTCGATGCCGCGGTGGTCGTGGTGGAGAACGTCGTTGCCCACATGGCGCACGATCATGGCGCGAAAAATATTCCGCGCCTGCACATCATCTATCGCTCGGTCCGGGAGGTGGTCATGCCGGTGGCCTCGGGGGTGGTGATCATTATCGTGGTGTTTCTGCCGCTGCTCACCCTTCAGGGCCTGGAAGGCAAACTGTTCATTCCGGTGGCGCTGACCATCGTATTCGCCCTGGCGGGCTCGCTGATTCTGTCGCTGACCGTGATTCCGGTGCTGGCTTCCTATCTGCTCAAGGCGGGCGGCCACGACGACCCGTGGCTGGTGAAGAAGCTTGTCGCGGTCTACATGCCGGCGCTGGACTGGGTATTGCGGAACGGCAGGCCGGTGAGCGTCGGCGCCGTGCTCGCGCTGGCGGCGACCGTGGCCGTGTACCCGCTGATCGGGAAATCCTTTATGCCGGTGATGGACGAGGGCGATGTCATCGTCGGGCTCGAAAAGCTGCCCTCGATCAACCTCCAGCAAAGCTTTCTGCTCGATCTGAAGATCCAGCGCGCGATCATGGCGCGCGTTCCGGAAGTGAAGGGCATTGTCGCGCGGGCCGGTTCCGACGAACTCGGTCTCGACCCGATGGGTTTCAACCAGACCGACACCTTTCTGGTGCTGAAGCCGCGCGAGCAGTGGCGCAAGCCCGACAAGGAATGGCTTACCGACGAACTCAGAAAAGTGCTGGCGGATTTCCCCGGCGTGGCGTACAGCTTCACCCAGCCCATCGACATGCGGGTGTCCGAGATGATCATCGGCGTGCGCGGCGACGTGGCGGTGAAGGTGTTCGGCCCCGATCTGGCGACCCTCAACCGGCAGGCGGAGAAAGTCGAAGGCGTGCTCAAGGGCATCTCCGGCAGCGAGGATGTTTACCGGGTGATGAACGACGGCGTGCAGTACATGAAAGTCGAGATCGACCGGATGGCGGCGGGCCGCATGGGCCTGTCGGTGGACGATATCGGCAGCATACTGCGCACCCAGCTTGAAGGGCAGGTGCTGGGGGTGGTGCTGGAAGAGGCGCGCCGCACCCCGGTGCTGCTGCGCGGCAGCGATGCCGTGCGCGACATTCCGTCGGTGTTCGCCGATCTGCGCCTGACATTGCCTACCGGTCAGAGCGTGCCGCTGGCGGAAGTGGCACGGCTCAAGCGGGTAGACGGCCCGGTCAAGATCGACCGCGAAAATTCGCAGCGCTATGCAGTGGTGCAGGCCAACGTGCGCGGCCGCGACCTGGTGGGCTTCGTCGAGGAAGCGAAGCGGGCGGTGGCAAGGCAGGCGCCGCCGCCGGCGGGCTATAGCCTCGCCTGGGGCGGCCAGTTCGAGAATCAGCAGCGCGCCGCGGCGCGGCTCGCCATCGTGGTGCCGGTCGCGCTGGGCCTGATTCATCTGCTGCTGTTCGCCACTTTCGGCTCGATGCGCCAGGCTTGGCTGGTGTTCGCCAACATTCCCTTTGCCCTGATCGGCGGGGTATGGGCGCTGTGGCTGTCGGGAGAATACCTGTCGGTGCCGGCTTCGGTCGGTTTTATCGCCCTGCTTGGTATCGCGGTGCTGAACGGTGTGGTGATGGTGAGCTATTTCAACCAGCTGCGCGCACAAGGCATGGCACTGACCGAAGTGGTGAAGGAAGGCGCGCGGCGCCGCCTGCGTCCGGTGATGATGACAGCCAGCATTACCGCCTTCGGCCTGTTCCCGCTGCTGCTGGCGAACGGACCCGGGTCGGAAATCCAGAAGCCGCTGGCGATCGTGGTGATCGGCGGATTGCTCAGTTCCACCTTGCTGACCCTGGTCATCCTTCCCCTGCTTTACCAGCGTTTCGGCGAGGCCGGCACGCCCGCGCGCATCGAGGAGCAAGAAAAATGAAACAGTACGATTGCTGTTTGACGATCGTTTTTCCGCATGGCCTGGAAGAAATCATGATCGATCATCTGCTCGACCACCCCGAATTGGCGAGCGGTTTTACCACTTATGAGGTGGAAGGACATGGCGGCGCGACCGTCTATCGCAGTACAAACGAGCAGGTGCGCGGGCGGGCGCGGCGGGTGAAGATGGAGGTCGTGACGGGGCGTGAAGATGCACAGACCCTGATTGTCCATTTCAAGGAATCTCTGCGGAGCCGGGAGATCGCTTACTGGATTTCGCCAATCGCCGAATTCGGGAGGTTCGCATGAAAATTTTGGAAACAGCCTGGCTGGGCTTGCTGATCGCGTGCCGTGCGGTGCCGGCTTTGGCCGTGGAATCCGGACATTACCCCGATTTGCCGCCGCTTTCCGCAGTCGAGGCCGCCCTCAGGAACAACCCGGAAGTGCTCGCCGCCCAGGCCGGCATCAGGGCCGGAGAAGCCGCTCGCCGGCGCTTGCAGGCCGGCGAGCATGAATACACCGTGCGCGTGCTGGAGCAGCGGCGCAGCGTCAACCCGGACGAGCGCTACCGGGAATGGGATGTTGGGCTGGAGCGCCCGCTGCGCCTGCCCGGCAAGGCGCAGCTGGACAGCAAGATGGGCGAGGCCGGACTGATTCGCGCACAGACGATATATGGCGACGCCCTGCACGAGTCGGGGCGAAGTCTTCTGTCAGACTGGTTTGCCTGGCAAAGGGAGAGTGCCCAGACCGAGCAGTGGACAAACCAGGTCGAACTGCTCAGGCAGCAGGCGGCAATCGTTGCGCGCCGGGTGCGCGCCGGCGATGCGCCGCGGCTGGAAAGTGGCCTGGCCGAAGCGGCGCTCGCCCAGGCTGAAAGTGCGCGTCATCAGGCCGACCTGCACCGGCAGATGGCGGCCAATCGCCTTACCCAGAAATTCCCCGCGATCCCATTGCCGGCAGCGGTGCCGGCTCTTCCGCCGCAGCCGCTTGAGCAGGGGCTGGATTACTGGGAGGAGGAAATTCTCCGGCATAACCACGAACTCGGCGTGGCGCGCAACGAAGCGACGTTGGGCCGGCTGGGCGCGGAACGCGCATCGGCCGACAAAATACCCGATCCGACGGTGGGGGTGCGCTTCGCAGGCGAGCGCGACAGCGCCGAACGTATCGTCGGCCTGCATTTTTCCATTCCCCTTCCCGGCGGCGCGCGCGCCGCCCGGGCCGACGAAGGCCGCGCATTGGCGGAGATGGCGGCGCAGCGGGAAGCCGCCGCGCTGCGCAAAGTGCGCGCCGAAGCGATCAACGGCTACGCGGCGGCCCAGGCGGCCTATAGTGGCTGGCAAAGCGCGCAGGACGCGGCCGGAAAGATGAATGCCAATGCCGAATTGATGGCGCGTGCCTATGCCTTGGGTGAAATGGGACTGACCGACGTGCTGGCCGCGCGAAGGCAAGCG
>JAQTMN010000099.1 GCA_028714315.1 Sulfuricella sp.
CCGAGATCCTGGGCGAGGGCGACTTCCATCTGTGCGCCCCCGGCGAGCGCACCGCCCATACCCAGGAAATCCACATCACCGCCATCCACTGCCTGTGCGATGCCATCGATTGTTTGTTATTGGGAGTTGAATAAATGCGCTATCTCTATCTGATCCTGCTGGCCCTGTCCCTCGTCAACCTGCAAGGCTGTTTCCCGGTCGTCGCCGCCGGTGCGGGCGCCGGCGTGCTGATGGCGGAGGACCGCCGAACTTCCGGCACCTACGTCGAAGACCAGGGCATCGAGCTGAAAAGCACCAACCGCCTGGACGACAAATTCAAGGATACCGTCCACATCAACGTCACCAGCTTCAACCGCAACGTCCTCTTGACCGGCGAAGCACCGACCGAAGCCGCCAGGCAGGACGCGGAAAAAACCGTCCGCGGCGTGCCCAACGTCCGCAACATCGTCAACGAAATCGCGGTGGCCGGCAACAGTGCCTATTCTTCCCGCAGCAACGACTCCTACCTGACCTCCAAGGTCAAGGTGCGCTTCGTCGATGCCGGCAAATTCCAGGCAAACCACGTCAAGGTGGTGACGGAAAACAGCATCGTCTACCTGCTCGGCATCGTGACCCACAAGGAAGCGGACAGCGCCGTGGACATCGCCGCCCGCACCGGCGGCGTGCGCAAGGTCGTCACGGTGTTCGAATACCTCGATTAAATGGCCGGATTCCCGCCCCCGCAGTTCGAAAACAAGCTCTGCGCGCCCGCCGATCTGGCGGAGCGCATCGCCGCCCTGCCGCGCCCGCTGGTGTTCACCAACGGCTGCTTCGACATCCTCCACCGCGGCCACGTCACCTACCTGGCGCAGGCGCGCGCCCTGGGCGCCAGCCTGATGGTGGGCGCCAACTCCGACGCCTCGGTGAGGCGCCTGGGCAAGGGCGGCGACCGCCCGGTCAATGCGCTGGAAGACCGCATGGCGGTGCTGGCGGCGCTGGAGAGCGTCAGCCTGGTGGTCGGCTTCGACGAGGACACCCCGTTCAACCTGATCCTCGCTTCCAGGCCGGACATTCTGGTCAAGGGCGGCGACTGGGCGGTGGCCGACATCGTCGGCGCGAAGGAAGTGCAATCCTGGGGCGGGCAAGTGCATTCCATCCCGTTCCTGCACCAACGCTCCACCACCGCGACTCTGGCGAAAATCCGCAGTCTCTGAAAATAAACCAAGAACGTTAGCCGCAAAAAGGCACAAAAAGCGCAAAAGGGGCGAGGCGAGATATGAAAGAGGTATACGTCAGCACTTTCAGATTTTTTTTGTGCTTTTTGTGCCTTTTCGCGGCTATGGATTTTTTAGATTGAAGCTCTCCGCCGAATTCCTCGACTCGCTGCGCGGCATCGTCGGCGCGGCCAACCTGTTCACCGATCCGGTGGACTGCTACGCCTACGCCTACGACAACAGCCGGAAAATCTTCCCGCCGCAGGCGGTGGTCTTTGCGCTCGACACCGGCCAGGTGCGGGACATCGTCCGGCTGTGCAACCGGCATCGCGTCCCGCTCACGCCGCGCGGGCGGGGCACCGGCACCGCCGGCGGCAGCCTGTCGGAACAAGGCGGCGTGGCGCTGTCGCTGGAACGGATGCGCAACATCGTCCGCGTCGATCCGGCCAACCGGGTGATCGTCGCCGAGCCCGGCGTGCTCAACCAGGAAATCCAGGCGGCGGCGCGTCCGCATGGCTTCTTCTGGCCGCCCGACCCTTCCAGCAGCGCCTATTGCAGCATCGGCGGCAATCTCGCCACCTGCGCCGGCGGCCCGCACGCGGTGAAATACGGCGTCACCCGCGACCACGTGCTGGGCCTGCAGGCGGTGACCGGCAGCGGCGAAATCGTCAGGACCGGCTGCTACACCACCAAGGGCGTGGTCGGCTACGACCTCACCCGCCTGATCGTCGGCTCGGAGGGCACTCTCGCCGTGATCACCGAAGCCACGCTCAAACTCACCCCGCTGCCCCAGGCCGTCGGCGGCATCGCCGCGCATTACGCCGACATCGCCCGCTGCGCCGAGGCCATCGCCGCCATCATGGCCCAGCCGCACATTCCCAGCGCGCTGGAATTCCTCGACGGCGCCGCGCTCGACCTGGTGCGCGGCCGCCATCCCGGCCTGCTGCCGGCGGATTCCCGCGCCATGCTGATGATCGAGGTGGACGGCGGGGAAGCCGAGGTCGCCGACAGCGCGCGTGCCATCCGCGAGGCTTGCGCCAATCCCGGCCTGATCGCCGCCGAAACAGTGGCCGATCCAGCTAGGCTGTGGGCGGTGCGCAAGGCGCTGTCGCCGCTGCTGCGCGACATCGCGCCGAAAAAGATCAACGAGGACATCGTCGTGCCGGTGTCGAGGCTGCCGGAACTGCTGCAAGGACTGGGAGAATCGAGCCGGAAATATCGCATCGCCAACGTGAATTTCGGCCATGCCGGCAACGGCAACATCCACGTCAACCTGCTGGTGAACCCGGACGATGCCGATGAAATGCGGCGGGCCGAAGCCTGCCTGGACGAGGTATTCGACCTGGTACTGGCGCTCGGCGGCACGCTGTCCGGGGAACATGGCGTGGGGCGCGAGAAGCGCGCCTATGTGGGGCGCGAAATCGACGCGCCGACAATGGAATTGATGAAGCAGGTCAAGCGGGCGTTCGACCCGAACGACATACTCAATCCGGGCAAGCTGTTTCCATGAACGGGCAGCAAGCTTAGGGAGACACTGAAAAGTCGTCATCCCCGCGAAGGCGGGGATCCAGGATTTTGATTTGACTGGGTTCCCGCCTTCGCGGGAACGACGAAAAAGACTTGATCAGCGTTTCCTTAGAAAACCCGTTTAACTACGGGTTCACACGGGTATTCCTGTTGATTTTTTGGGTTAACGCACCGGCGGCGGCCGCTTGAACACCTTTTCCGCCACTTTCCCCGCCGCTTTGCGCGCCAGCTTGCCGGCGAATTTCTTGCCCACCAGCACAGCCAGGCCGAACAATGCTTTCTTGATCATGACGCCGCTCCTTCCGTTTTGCTGCACTCCGTGGCTTTCAGCTCGCTGCCCGAAAAATCCAGCTTGAGCTTGGTCAGCGCGGCGGTCACGCCGTCGCTGCTGTCCCTGACCTGGAAAACGACACCGTCGGTGTCGTGGCTGCGCGGCGCGGAAACGGCGGTTTTGACGCCTTTTTCGCGCAGCTGGCCGAGGTATTTCGCCGCCGCATCCTCGGTGGAGAACACGCCCAGGGAAACGGCATATTGCCATTTCGAGCCGTCGCGCATGATGGCGCTGTCCTGAACGCCCAGGCGCTTCAGCTCTTCCACTTTTTTCTGCGCTTCCTGCAGGGTTTTGCGCGGGGCGAAATAGACCCAGTAGCCGTCCGCCTTCGCCGCCGGATGTTGGGCGAGCTTGCCGGCGAGCTGGAGCTGGTCCAGCGCCTGAGCGGCCCGCTTTATGTCGCTTCCGGAAAAAATGCCCCATTCCAGGCAGACCACTGGCTTGGCTTCGGCCGCGGCTTCCGCCGGCTTGTTCGGCGCACTTTGGGCCGGTGGCGCCGACTCGGCCTTGGCCGGGGGGGCGGGAAGAAGGCGTATTTTTTCGGCCTGCACCGGTTCGTGGCCGCGAGCGCCTTCCCCGGCGCGATGGGCGCTGAGCTGCATCACGGTAAAAAACGCGATATTGACCATCAGCAGTATTGCGAATATCCACTTCATGCCAAAGCGATCCTGATCAAACCTTCCAGCACCAGATTATCCATCATCATGGTCTTGCCGGACAGTAGCGGCAAAATCAGCCGGGCATCGCCTCCGCTCAGCAGCCGGAGGGGATCGTCTCCCTGCGCCTCGAGCAGCGCGGCGGCCATGCGCTCGACGGCGCCGGCCATGGCCGCCAGCGCGCCGCTGTAAACCGCGTCGGCAGTGTTGCCGGGAAAAATTTCGAAGCGGCCGCCATCCGTCGAAACGGCGGCGGTGCTTTCGGCCAGCGCCCGCCGCATCGCGGCCAGGCCGGGGACGATCAGCCCGCCGAGAAATCGGCCGTCGGCGGACAGCGCATCCACCGTCAGCGCGGTGCCCGCGTTGACCACCACGCAGCCGCCGGGCGCGACGGCGCGCGCGGCGACCAGTGCCGCCCAGCGGTCGCTGCCGAACTGGGCGGGGTTGTCGTAGCCGTTGCGCACGCCGCACTGGATTTCGCTGGCAACGACCCAATGGATTTCAGCCGGCCAGCGCCGGCAAACTTCTTCCAGCAGCGCCCGCACGCCCGGCCCGGCGACGTTCGACGCGACGATCCGGTCCGGCGGCGCCAGTTCGCGCCAGGCGTCCGCCAGCCGAGCCGCATCCGCCGTGGCGACCCAGCCTTTTTCCAGCCAGCGGCTGCCGTCGTGCAAGCCCCACTTGAGGCGGGTGTTGCCCGCATCCACGGCGAGTATCATGACGCCCCGCGCAAGCTGATTTCACCCGAGGTGAAGCGTTGCGTTCCCGCCGCCGTCCGCACCAGGAGCGCGCCATCCTCGGCCACGTCCAGCAGCCGGCCTTCGTGCTGGCTGCCGTCCGGCATCAGGAGGCGCACCGGCTTGTCCTGGTAGGCGTGGTGCGCCAGCCATTCGCCGCGCAGGCGCGCGAAGCCGCCCTCCTCGAATTCGTCCAGCACGTCGGCCAGATGCGACAGCAAGCGGGCCAGGATCAGGTTGCGCGGCGGCACCGCGCCGGCGATCGAGTGGACGTCCACCGCCGCCTGGTCGATCCGGTCCAGCACCTTTTCGGCCAGCCTGAGGTTGAGGCCGATGCCGATCACCGCGGCGCTCGGCCCCAGCATGTCGCCCTGCAATTCGATCAGGATGCCCGCCAGCTTTCGGTGCTGGAACAGGATGTCGTTCGGCCATTTCAGGCCCGCGCCGGACACGCCGGATTGGCCCAGCGCCCGCATCAGCGCCACGCCGACCGCCAGGCTCAGGCCGGAGAGGAATCCCGCGCCCTGATTGAAGCGCCACAACAGCGAAAAAGTCAGGCTGCCGCCCAGGTTGGCATGCCATTCCCGCCCGCGTCGCCCGCGCCCGGCGGTCTGCATCTCGGTCACCACGCAGCTGCCGTGCGGCGCGCCCAGCGCGGCTTTCTGCAGCAGCAGGCTGTTGGTCGAGCCGACGCTGTCCACCACCTCCAGCTCGAACAGGCCGGCCTTGTCGCCCAGCGCGGCCAGAACCTCGTCGCGGGCGATCCATTGCCACGGCTCGCGCAAGCGGTAGCCGCGCCCTGGCACGCGGAACACCGTCACGCCGGCTTCGTCGAGAAAACGCAAGGCTTGCCAGACCGAAGCGCGGGACACGCCAGATTGGCGCGCCATCTCTTCGCCGGAGTGGAATTCCCCGTCGGCAAGCAGGCGCAGGATATTGAAGGTGAGCGGTTTCACCCAGGAGAAAACAGCCGCGCCAGCTCCGTTCCCGGATCGGGCGCGCGCATGAAAGCTTCGCCGACGAGAAAGACATTGACGCCGTTCCGGCGCATCAGGCCGACGTCATCGGGCTTGAGGATGCCGCTTTCGGTGATCACGATGCGGTCGGCGGGAATGCGCGGCAGCAAGTCGAGCGTGGTTTCAAGGTGGGTTTCGAAGGTGCGCAGGTTGCGGTTATTGATGCCGATGAGCGGCGTCTCGAGCTGCAAGGCGAGCTCCAGTTCGGCGGCGTCGTGGCTTTCAACCAGCACGGCCATGCCGAGTTCGTGGGCGAGGGCTTCCAGCTCCTGCATCTTCGGCAATTCCAGCGCCGCCACGATCAGCAGG
>JAQTMN010000100.1 GCA_028714315.1 Sulfuricella sp.
GAGCTCGCCCGGCGCGGCGCCGAGCTGACCGTGGTCGAATGCTACCGGCGCGGCAAGCCGGTCGGCGCGGATACCGGCGCGCTGCTGCACCGGTGGGCGCGCGGCGAGATCGGCGCCATCACCGTGACCAGCGGCGAAAGCATGCGCAACCTGTTCGATCTGGTGGGCAAGCTGGGACAGCAGTGGCTGAAAAAAACCCCGGTGTTCGCGTTTCATGACAATATCGCGGCGGTGGCGCGCGAATTGGGCGTGGAGCAGGTATTCGTGACGCCGGCGGGGGACGAAGGATTGTTGAGCGGTTTGATCGAGTGGCGGCAAAAGCACCAAAAACATAGAGAACAGCATGAGCGAGAATAACCCGAACAGGCAACCCGAAATACAGGCAGCGGCGGAGACCGGGCCGACGAAAGCGTCGCGCTTCAATCCCGGCTTGGCGCTGGCGGTCGTCGCGCTGGTGCTGATCGGCTGGCAGTGGCTGGACAACCGGCAGCACAGCAACGCCGTCGAACAGAATCTGGGCCGCCGCCTGGCCGAATTCGACAGCCGCAACAAGGAAAGCCAGATCGTCGCGGCGCGCGCCCAAGAAGAATCCCGCCAGGCGATGGTCAAGCTCGGCATGCTGGAACAGAAGGTCACCGAATCGCAGAACCAGCAGGTGGCGCTGGAGGCGCTTTACCAGGAGCTGTCGCGCAACCGCGACGAATGGGTGCTGGCCGAAATCGAGCAGATCCTGCTCATCGCCAGCCAGCAGTTGCAGCTCGCCGGCAACCCCAAGGCGGCGCTGATCGCCCTGCAGACCGCAGACAGCCGCTTGCAGCGGCTCGACAAGCCGCAATTCACCGGCCTGCGCAAGGCCATCGTCAAGGATATCGAACGCCTCCAGGCATTGCCGGCGGTCGATGTGGTCGGCTACAGCCTGCGCCTGGACAGCCTGGCCAACGCGGTGGGCGAACTGCCGCTGGTGATCGGCAGCGAGGTGCCCGCCGAGCGCGCGGCGGGCAAGCCGCGCGGCGAGGAGCCGCCATGGGCCAAGCTCGGGCGGGAAATCTGGGCGGACATGAAGCAGCTGGTGCGCATCCAGAACATGGAAAACCCGGAAGCGCCCCTGCTGGCGCCCACCCAGGCCTATTTCCTGCGGGAAAACCTGCGCCTGCGCCTGCTGTCGGCGCGCATCTCCCTGCTGCGCCACGACGAAGTCACCTACAAATCCGACCTGAAGGCGGCGGATACCTGGCTGCGGCGCTATTTCGACGTCAAGGCCAAGCCGACCCAGGCCGCGCTGGCCAACCTGAAGCAGCTGGCCAGCGGCCCGGTGAGCATCGAGATGCCGGACATTTCCGACAGCCTCAACGCGGTGCGCAACTACAAGCTGGTGCGCGAAAGGTCCGGCAAGTGAAGGCGCTCTTCTGGATTCTGGCCATCCTCGCCGCCGCGGTGGCGCTGACCCTGGCCGCCGGGCACAACGCCGGCTACGTGTTGCTGGTTTATCCGCCCTACCGCGCCGAACTTTCGCTGAATTTAATGATCACCCTGCTGCTGGCGGCGTTCGCCGCCGCCTATGGCGCGGTGCGGCTGGCCCTGCACACCCTGCACCTGCCCGCCTACGTGCGCACCTTCCGCGAGGCGCGCCGCCGCGACAAGGGGCGCGAGGCGCTGGACGGCGCGCTGCTGAGCTTTTACGAGGGGCGCTACGCCACGGCCGAAAAACAGGCCGCCGCCGCGCTGGACCTGCAAGCCTCCCCCCTCGCCAGCGCGCTGCTGGCGGCGCGCGCCGCCCACGAGCTGAAAGGCTACGACCGCCGCGACGGCTACCTGGTGCAGGCCGAGCGTGCCGCGCGGGAGCATCCCGAGGCGCGGCTGATGACCCAGGCGGAGCTGCTGCTCGACCAACGCCAGTTCCAGCCGGCGCTACAGGCGTTGAAGGAACTGCATTCCCTGACGCGCAAGAACGTCGCCGCGCTCAAGCTGGAGCTGAAGGCGCAAACCCAGGCGAAGAACTGGGACCAGGCGCTGACGCTGATCACCCAGCTGGAAAAGCGCGACGCGATCGATCCGGTGCAGGCTGCACAACAGAAAATCCTGGCGCACCAGGAAAACCTGCGGCGCAAGCAGCAGGATCCGGCGGAGTTCCGTGCCTACTGGCAGAAAATCTCCGATGCCGACAAGACCGACGCCAAAATCGCCCGCGCCGCCGCGCAGGGCTTCCTCGCCCTCAGGGAATGCGAGGCCGCGATGGAAATCATCACCGCGAGCCTAGCCAGCCATTGGGACAGCGAGGTAGTCGGCCTGTACGGGGAATGCCTCGGCAAGGAAGTGCTGAAGCAGATCGAGCGCGCCGAGAACTGGCTCAAGCAGCACCCGGAGGACGCCGCCCTGCTGCAAACGCTGGGCAAGCTTTGCATGAAGCAGGAGCTGTGGGGCAAGGCGCAGAGCTACCTGGAAGCCAGCCTCAGCATCGAGCCCAGCGTCGAAGCGCACCTGGCGCTGGCCCAATTGCTGGAAAAAATCGGCCGCAGCGACGAGGCGGGCCGGCATTACCGCGAAGGCATGGGGCTGCTGCGGGCGGGTTGATCAATCA
The DNA here is from genome assembly GCA_028714315.1 of Sulfuricella sp. GTDB lineage: Bacteria > Pseudomonadota > Gammaproteobacteria > Burkholderiales > Sulfuricellaceae > Sulfuricella. The sequence goes on from JAQTMN010000100.1 coordinate 2,579, forward strand.
AGCAAGCCTGCTGCCGGTAACGTAGATCGCGAAATCAACCTGCGTATAGGCAGGATGCTTCCCACGCACTGAGCGACCACCGCGACCACCTTGGTAGTCGGTCAAGCGGATCGGGGCACAGGTGCCGGCGGATTTTGTCGGGCGCGGAGCGCCCAAACCATCCTGGTACGCTCAAGCCTTCGGTTTGCTGAAGGTAAACGCGTCGGAGAAAAACTCTTCGGGGGGCAGGCCGCGCAGGGTGGTGAATTCACGGTAGGCCGCTTCCACCATCACCGGCGAGCCGCAGGCGTAGACCTGGTAGCCGCTCAGGTCGGCAAAATCGTTCAGCACCACGTCGTGCAGGTAGCCGGTTTCACCCTGCCAATGGTCTTCCGGCAGCGGCTCGGACAGCACCGGCACGAACTTGAAGTGGGCGTGTTCGCGCGCCCATTTTTCCGGCAGTTCCCGCATGTACAGGTCGGCGAGGCGGCGCGCGCCCCAGTAGAAAGTGATCGGGCGCTGGATGCCGTGGTGGAAGGCGTGTTCGAGCATGGCCTTGACCGGGGCGAAGCCGGTGCCGCTGGCCAGCAGCAGGATCGGCTTGTCGCTTTCCTCGCGCAGGAAGAAGCTGCCGAGCGGGCCTTCGAAGCGCAGGATGGCTTTTTCGTGCATCTGGGTGAAGACGTGGTCGCTGAAGCTGCCGCCGGGCACGCGGCGGATGTGCAGTTGCAGGTAGCCGTCGTCGTGGGGCGCGTTGGCCAGCGAGTAGGCGCGGCGCTTGCCGTCCTTGAGCAGGATGTCGATGTACTGGCCGGCGAGAAATTGCAGGCGTTCGCTGGCCGGCAGTTTCAGGTAGAGCACCACCACGTCTTCCGCCGCCTTGGTGATTTTCTCCACCCGGCACGGCATGATCTTGACCGGGACATCTTTCGATTCGGCGACTTCGTGCACCTCGACGACGACATCGGTTTGCGGCTTGGCGCAGCAGAACAGGGCCAGCCCCGCCTTCTTTTCGGCGTCCTTCAGCGCGCTTTCCTGGTAGTTGCCGTAATCGACCGCGCCCTCCAAGATCTTGCCCTTGCATACCCCGCAAGCACCATTGCGGCAGCCGTAGGGCAGCGCATGGCCTTCGCGCAGGGCCGCATCGAGTATGGTTTCACCCGCTTCTGCCGAAAGAACGTGGTTGGTGGGCTTGATGGTTATCTTGTGAGACATGCTGAATCCTCGCGCAGTTTCTTCATGCTTATTCCGGCCAGATATTACCATAACACCGGTGCAGTGCTATGGCAGCCGGTCGCGCTCCTCGACCCTCCGCCAGTCGCCTTCGATGACGCCGTCGTCGGCAACAGGAGAGGGGCCGGGCACTTTGGGCGACGGCAGCAGGAGCAGGATCAGGGCGAGGACGTCGCTGACGATACCGGGAAAGATCAACAGCAAACCGGCGAGCACGGTGCGAAAACTGTATAGCAGGGCGAAGCTGAGAGAGTGGCCGGATTGCAGCGCGGCGAACAGCCGTAGCGGCACCATGGCGCCGGCCCCGCGCACCAGCCAGCCGCCCCAGACCGCGCTCGCCAGCAGCCAGACCAGCAGCCACCAGCCGATGACGCCGGCCAGCTTGAGCAGAACGACGATTTCCAGGGTTGGAAAACCGAGTAGAATGATCAGAATTAACAAACCACGCATGAATGGAGCCTTTAGTTTTGGAAGCGATGCTGGTGATCACGAACCTGCCGGACCGGGATGCCGCCCGCGAGCTGGCCGGAAAGCTGGTGGAGCAGCGGCTGGCGGCCTGCGTCAATATCCTCGCGCCGTGCGAGTCGGTCTACCGCTGGCAAGGTAACATCGAAAAAGCGCAGGAAGTCCCGCTGCTGATTAAAACACTGCGGGCGCATTACGACAAGGTTGAAAAAACCATCCGGCAATGTCACCCTTATGAACTTCCGGAAATTATAGCAATCCCCATCGCGGCCGGACTGCCCGCTTATCTCGACTGGCTGGCCGCCGAAACCACGAACTCCGCAGAATAAGGTTGAACATGCGTTACCTGTTGACGGTTTTTTTTCTGGTATGTTCCTGGAGCGCGCACGCCGCCGGCGACGACCTGCTCGAGCCGGAGCAGGCATTCAAATTTTCCGCCCGCGTGGTGGACGAACACACCATCGAGGCGCACTACCAGATCGCCGAGGGCTATTACCTTTACAAGGAAAAGCTCAAGTTCCAGGCGGAACCGTCCGGCGTAACGCTGGGCGCGCCGCAGCTGCCGGCCGGCAAGGTCAAGCAGGACGACTATTTCGGCAAGGTGGAAACCTATCGCCACGAGGTGGTCGTTCGCCTGCCCTATACCCGCGGCGGCGCGGGGCAGATGGTCCTGAAATCGGTGTCGCAGGGCTGCGCGGACGCCGGCGTGTGCTACCCGCCGCAGACTCAGACGGCAAAGCTCGATCTCTCCTCCCTGGCGCCGGCGGCGGGCGACGCCAAGCCCTCCTTCCTCAAAAAGCTGCTGGGCGGCCAGCCTGAATTCCTGCCGCCGGAGCAGGCGTTCAAGCTGACGATCAAGGTCATCGACAAGAATACACTGCTGGCCAACTTCACGATCGCCGAGAATTACTACCTGTACCGCAACAAGATCAAATTTTCCCTGAGAAACGGCGGCGGCGTCGGCATCGACTCGGTAATCCTGCCGCAGGGCGATACCAAAGACGATCCCAATTTCGGCCAGACCGAGGTCTATCACCATTCGTTCCAGGCCGTCATCCGCCTCAGGCGCGACGACAACAGCGAGCTGCCGATCAACGTGGTGGCCGCCTACCAGGGATGCAGCGAGAAGGGCGTGTGCTATCCGCCGATACAGAAGAACATCGGCCTCACCCTGTTCGGCGGCCTGCCGATGACCGACGCACGCTTTAACCTGCCGATCCCCGGCCCGGCCAGTGCCGCGACGCCGGCCACGAGTGCCGCCCAGCCGCGGGCCGCGGCCGAATCGGCGCCCGTTGCCGATGCGCCGGCCGCTACGCCGGCGCCCGACAACGACAGCTCGCGCATCGGCTCGCTACTCAAGGGCGGCAGCTTTCCGCTGATCCTGGCGACTTTTTTCGGTTTCGGCCTCTTGCTGGCGCTCACGCCGTGCGTCTTTCCGATGATCCCGATCCTGTCCGGCATCATCGTCGGCCAGGGCCATACGCTGACCAAATCCCGCGCCTT
>JAQTMN010000101.1 GCA_028714315.1 Sulfuricella sp.
GCAGGGATTCACCCATCCGCTGGTCAAGCTGGTGCTGATCTGGGTGCTGTGGGGCTTCCTCCATCACTTTTTCGCCGGATTGCGCTTTTTGGCCATGGATCTGGAGCTCGGCCTGGATCTCCATAAAACCCGCATAAACAGCTGGCTGGTACTGATTTTCAGCCTGGGTCTCACCGGCGCGATCGGAGGCTGGCTATGGTAGAACGCGTGGTGACGGGAGCCCATTACGGCCTGCGCGACTGGCTGATGCAGCGCGTGACGGCGGTGGCGATGGCGCTTTATGCGGTATTCCTCACGGCATTCCTGTTAACCCATCAGCCGCTGCAATACGCGGACTGGAGCGGCCTGTTCCACCATCCGTGGATGCGGCTGGCCAGTCTGCTGTTCCTGCTCAGCCTGTATCTCCATGCCTGGGTCGGGGTCAGGGACATCCTGATGGATTACGTCCATCCCGTCGCGCTTAGGCTGGCCGCCGAAGTGCTGGCCATCCTGGTGCTGGTCGCCTACGCGGCCTGGTCGGTGCAAATTCTCTGGGGGCTGCAATGAGCTTGACCAAGCGCACATTCGACGCGGTGATCGTGGGCGGCGGCGGGGCGGGATTGCGTGCCGCGCTGCAACTGGCACAGGCCGATCTCAAGGTGGCGGTGGTGTCCAAGGTGTTTCCGACCCGCTCGCACACCGTTTCGGCCCAGGGCGGCATAGCCGCCAGCCTCGGCAACGTCAACGAGGACAACTGGCACTGGCACATGTACGACACGGTGAAAGGCTCGGATTACCTCGGCGATCAGGACGCCATCGAGTTCATGTGCCGCCAGGCCAACGAGGCGGTGATCGAGCTGGAGCACTACGGCATGCCGTTCGACCGCCTGCCCAACGGCAAGATTTACCAGCGCCCGTTCGGCGGCATGACGCAGAATTACGGCGGCGCGCCGGTGATGCGCACCTGCGCCGCGGCCGACCGCACCGGCCACGCCATGCTGCACACCCTGTACCAGCGCAACATCGCCGCCAAGACCCATTTTTTCGAAGAATATTTCGCGCTCGACCTGGTGATGGACGATCAAGGCTACGCCCTGGGCGTGGTGGCGATGGGCGTCGAGTCGGGCGAGCCGATCTTCATCGAGGCCCGCGCCACGCTGGTCGCCACCGGCGGCGCGGGGCGCATCTTCAGCGCCACCACCAATGCGCTGATCAACACCGGCGACGGCCTGGGCATGGCGCTGCGCGCCGGCATTCCGCTCGAAGACATGGAGTTCTGGCAGTTCCATCCGACCGGGATCTACGGCGCCGGCGTGCTGGTGACGGAGGGCGTGCGCGGCGAGGGCGGCTACTTGGTCAACCGGAACGGCGAGCGCTTCATGGAGCGCTACGCGCCCAACGCCAAGGATCTCGCCAGCCGCGACGTGGTATCGCGCGCCATGGCGGTGGAAATCCACGAGGGGCGCGGCTGCGGCAACCAGCGCGACCATGTCTACCTCAAGCTCGACCATCTCGGGCCGGACGTAATCAAGCAGCGACTACCGGGCATCCGCGAGCTGTCGCTGAAATTCGCCCATGTCGATCCCATCGAGGCGCCGATCCCCGTGGTGCCGACGGTGCATTACATGATGGGCGGCATCCCCGCCAACATGCAGGGCCAAGTGATCATGCCCACCCAGACCGGCCCGGAAGAACCGGTGCCCGGCCTTTACGCCATCGGCGAGTGCGCCTGCGTGTCGGTGCACGGCGCCAACCGCCTGGGCAGCAATTCGCTGCTCGACCTGATCGTATTCGGGCGCGCCGCCGGCAACCACGTGATCGAATATCTCAAGGAAAACCCGTTTTCCCGGCCGGTGCCGAAAGAAGCGCTGGAGCGGCCCATGGCGCGCCTTGCCCGCTGGGATGAAAAACGCGACGGCATCACCGTGGATGCGCTGCGCGAGGAAATGCGCAAGACCATGCAACGCCATTGCGGCGTGTTCCGCACCGAGGAAGTGCTGCAGGAAGGCGCGCGGCAGATGCGGGAAATCGCCGCGAAATTGCCCGACGTGGTGCTGCGCGACCACAGCAAAATCTACAACACCGGCCGGATCGAGGCGCTGGAACTGGAAAACCTGATGGCCGTGGCCCTCGCGACCATGACCGCCGCCGCCGCCCGCAAGGAGAGCCGCGGCGCCCACGCGCGCGACGACTACCCGCAGCGCGACGACAGCAACTGGCTCAAGCACTCGCTTTATTTCAGCGAGGGCAACCACCTCGACTACAAGCCGGTGCGGTTGAAACCGTTGACGGTCGAGGCGTTCAAGCCGAAGCCGAGGGTTTATTGAGGCGGGTAGCTTGTGGCTGGTAGCTTGTAGCTAACGTGCTTTGCGCACTTCTTTGCTACTGGCTACACGCTACCAGCTACCAGCAAAAAGAGGTTTGAAATGAAATTTTCGATCTACCGCTACAACCCGGAAACCGATGCCAAGCCGGCCATGCGGGACTACGAGCTGGATATCGACGCGGGCGACATGATGCTGCTGGACGCCATCCTGCTGCTCAAGGCGCAGGACGAGACACTGAGCGTGCGCCGCTCGTGCCGCGAGGGGGTTTGCGGCTCGGACGCGATGAACATCAACGGCCGCAACGGGCTGGCTTGCATCACGCCTCTTTCGGGGCTCAAACAGCCCATCGAGCTGCGCCCCTTGCCGGGCTTGCCGGTGGTGCGCGATCTGGTGGTGGATCTGAGCCAGTTCTACAAGCAATACCGCTCGATCAAACCCTACCTGATCAACAACGAACCCGAGCCGGAGATCGAGCGCTTGCAGGCGCCGGAAGAGCGCGAGAAGCTGGATGGCCTGTACGAGTGCATCCTGTGCGCCTGCTGCTCCACCTCCTGCCCTTCGTTCTGGTGGAATCCCGACAAATTCGTCGGGCCGGCTGGGCTGTTGCAGGCGTACCGCTTCATCGTTGATACCCGCGACCAAGCCACCGACGAGCGGCTGGATTACCTGGAAGACCCGTACCGCTTGTTCCGCTGCCATAGCATCATGAATTGCGTGGACGTCTGCCCGAAAGGACTGAATCCGACCCGCGCGATCGGTCGGATCAAGGAGATGCTGGTCAAGCGCACCGTTTGAGTGAGGGGTTGTGAATAATTCAAAATACACCGCAAAGGCGCGAAGGCGCAAAGCATACGCAAAGGAAATCTTCGTTGATTATATGCGGGGGTTTCTTTGCGATCCCTTGGCGCCTTTGTGCCTTTGCGGTGGGGTGTCGTTTGGCTCTGAGGGATGAGATATGAGGAGTGAGGAGTTCGGCCTGATCCGCTGGAATTGCCGGCGCGGCATGCTGGAACTCGACATCGTGCTGGCGCGCTTTCTGGAGCGGGAGCTGGCGCGGCTGACGCCGCGGGAAGCGGAGGCTTTCAATGGATTGCTGGCATACCCGGACCATGATTTATGGGGAATGATCCAGGATGGCGAAGCGTGCGGGGATGCCGAGACCGAACGGGTGCTGCAATTGTTGCGGAGAAGTTGAAGAGTGGTCAGTTATCAGTCGTCAGTTATCAGTTGGGCCTGCCGTTGGCACGCCCATAATACTGAAAACTGACAACTGAAAACTCATAACTAAAAGGAAATCTGTCATGAGCGAACGCAAGGCTTATCTAAAAATCGACGGTGGCGACGAGATCGAGTTGCCCATCCTTTCCGGTACGCTGGGCCCGGATGTGATCGACATCCGCAACTTGGGCAAGCATGGCGTGTTTACCTACGACCCCGGCTTCATGTCCACCGGCAGTTGCAGTTCGAAGATCACCTTCATCGACGGCGACGAGGGCATCCTGCTCTACCGCGGCTACCCGATCGAGCAGTTGGCCGAGCAGGCGGACTTCATCGAAGTCTGCCATCTGCTTTATTACGGCGAGCTCCCCACCCAGGAGCAGAAGCAGACGTTCGACAAGATCATCCGCAATCACACCATGGTGCACGACCAGATCACCAACTTCTTCAAGGGCTTCCGCCGCGATGCTCATCCGATGGCGGTGATGGTGGGGGTGGTCGGCGCGCTGTCCGCGTTCTACCAGGATTCCAGCGTGGTGACCGACGTCCGCCATCGCGAGATTTCGGCGCACCGCCTGCTGGCCAAGGTGCCGACCATCGCGGCGATGAGCTACAAGTACAACATCGGGCAGCCCTTCGCCTATCCGCGCAACTCGCTTTCCTATGCAGCGAATTTCCTGCACATGATGTTTTCCACGCCATGCGAGGAATACGTACCCAACCCGGTGCTGGTGCATGCGCTCGACCGCATTTTCATCCTCCATGCCGACCACGAGCAGAACGCGTCCACCTCGACCGTGCGCCTGGCCGGATCGAGCGGCGCCAACCCGTTCGCCTGCATCGCGGCCGGCATCGCCTCGCTGTGGGGTCCGGCCCACGGCGGCGCGAACGAGGAGGTATTGAAGCTGCTGGAAGAAATCGGCGACGTGTCCAATATCCCGAAATTCATCGCCCGCGCCAAGGACAAGAACGACCCGTTCCGCCTGATGGGCTTCGGCCACCGCGTATACAAGAACTTCGATCCGCGCGCCAACCTGATGCGCAAAACCTGCCACGACGTCCTGAACGAACTCGGCGCCCACGACGACCGCCTGTTCCAGATCGCGCTCGAGCTGGAACGCATCGCGCTGGAAGACGAGTATTTCATTTCCAAGAAGCTCTACCCCAACGTGGATTTTTATTCCGGCATCGTGCTGCGCGCCATCGGCATCCCGACCAACATGTTCACCGCCATTTTCGCCATTTCGCGCACCATCGGCTGGATTACCCAATGGAACGAGATGATTTCCGACCCGGAGCAGAAAATCGGCCGCCCGCGCCAACTGTTCCTCGGGCCGGAAAAAAGGGAGTTCGTGCCGATGGAGCAGCGTGAATAACCGGTAATTGCAGAACGCTCGAAAACACTATTCGGAGGAGAACATGGGCGTCATGAAGGAAATGCTGGACAACTCGTATCTCTATGGCGGCAACGCGCCGTTCATCGAGGAACTGTATGAGCTTTACCTGGCCAACCCGGCCCAGGTCGAGGAGGAATGGCGGGAGTATTTCAACCGGCTGCAACAAACTCCCGGCACTGCCGCCAGGGACGTGCCCCATTTCCCGGTGCTGCAATCCTTCGCCGAGCGCGCCAAGCAGCCCGCCGTCCCGGCGCAGGCACCCGACATCGAGGCGCTGGTCAGGAAGCAGATCGCGGTATTGCAGCTGATCAACGCCTACCGTTTCCGCGGCCTGCAGCGCGCCACGGTCGATCCGCTCAAACGCCAGCAGTTGCCGGAGGTGCCGGAGCTGCAACCCGAGTTCTACGGCCTCACCGACGCCGACCGGTCCAAGGTGTTCAAATCCGGTTCGCTGGTCGCGCCCGAGCCTTCGACGCTGCACGATATCCTGCGCATCGTCAGGGAAACCTATTGCGGCAATATCGGCAGCGAATACATGCACATCACCGATACCGCGCAAAAACGCTGGATTCAGGACCGGCTGGAAACCAACCGCGCCCATCCCCAGTTCTCGCCCGACGCCAAGCGGCGCATCCTGGAACAGCTCACCGCCGCGGAAACCCTGGAAAAATACCTGCATACCCGCTACGTCGGCCAAAAGCGTTTTTCGCTGGAAGGCGGCGACAGCCTGATTCCGCTGCTCGACCACCTGATCCAGCGCGCCGGCGGCGAAGGGG
>JAQTMN010000102.1 GCA_028714315.1 Sulfuricella sp.
AGCCCCATGTAGCCGCCGGAACGGCTGTAAATCTGGGAATTGATCCCGACCACCTCGCCGCGCAAATTGAATAGCGGGCCGCCGGAGCTGCCCGGATTGACCGGGACGTCGGTCTGGATGAACGGCACATAATCCTCGTCCGGCAGGGAGCGGCCCATCGCGCTGACGATGCCTTGCGTCACGCTGTTTTCAAAGCCGAAGGGCGAACCGATGGCGACCACCCACTCGCCGACCCTGAGCTTGTCCGAATCGCCGATCGCCACCTTGGGCAAGCCCTTGGCGTCGATCTTGATCAGCGCGACGTCGCTGCGGGCGTCGGCGCCGATGACCTTGGCCTTGAACTCGCGCTTGTCGGTCAGCTTCACGGTCACTTCGCTGCTGTTGTCGATGGCGTGGCGGTTGGTGAGGATGTAGCCGTCGTCGCTGATGATGAAGCCGGAACCCAGCGACAGCGCCCGGAACTCGCGCGGACCGCCCTGCGGCGGCGTGAAGCGGTGGAAAAAGCGGTACAGCGGATCGTCCGGCGGCAAGTCCGGCACGTCCAGCGCGCGTTCGCGCACCGTCTGGGTGGTGCTGATGTTCACCACCGCCGGCCCTTCCTTTTCCACCAGTGCGGAAAAATCGGGCAGCTGCACGACGGCTGTCGGCCCGGCCGCGGCGGCCGGCGTGCGGTCGAACGAGTCATGGCTGGAAGGCGAGCAGGCGGCCAGCGCCAGGGCAAAGCCCGGCAGGAACAGGTGCTTGACGATGAAAGACTGGGCCATCGTCCGCATTTCAGCTAGCCGTCCCGGCCGGTTCGATCCGCCTTGTTTTGCTTTGCTTCCCACTTGCCGAGGCAATCCAGGCCGCAGAAATAGTAGACATAATCGGGCCCGTCGAAAGTGAGCGCGAGGGAGGGCGGGATTTCGTTCAAACAGACGTCGCAGGCGACTTTTTGGTGAGGCACGTTGATGTCCACCTTTTTGTCGGATATCCGCTCGACCGGATGCTGCTCATTCTTGACTGAATTGCCCATATTGCCCTCCGCCGAAGCCAACCCGAAAAGTTATCTCAAACTCATTGGAGGGCAATTTCGGACAGCAAGTTCAAAAGTCGTCCAGCGGTCCGGGGCGGGGATGAATCACCATCACGTCGCAGGACGCGCTGCCGACGACACCGCCGGCGGTCGAGCCGAGCAGGCCGGGCAGCTTCCGCGGACCGCGGAAAGCCAACAGGATCAGGTCGGCATGCGCCTCCCCGACAAAGCGCAAAATCTCGTACTGGGCCGAGCGGGTGGTAACGACCACCCGCTTTTCCGCGTCTTTCCGCTCCAGGCGCCCGGCCAGCTGCTCCAGCCCGGCCTCGGCCCGCCTCACCAGGAATGCCGTGGGATCCACGTCCTCCGGCGCGATCCGGCCGGTCGGTTCGTCCTCGGGAAAATGTTCGATCACGTGCAGCAGGGTCAGGCGCGCGCCGTAGCGCCGGGCCAGGTCGGCACCGCGCAGGGCGGCCGCCGTGCAAGCCTCGGACAGATCCGTGGCGACCAGCACATGCCGATAGTTTTCCATGCTCGACTCCTCAGCCGGCGCACGGAAACAAGGCAAAAAAACCGCGCGGGCGTAAAAAAAGTATAGCCGACGCGGTCGCCGGTGCAAGGCTGGAAGCCGCTGGTGGTTTGGCCTATCGTTACAAGATGCGGAGAAGATTGGAGAAGAATCTTGACGGTATTCACCATCGGGCACTCGACCAGGGAGCTGACGGAATTCCTCCGCATCCTGCAAATCCACGGCGTGACGCAGGTGGCCGACGTGCGTTCGATACCGCGCTCGCGCCACAATCCGCAGTTCAACCGCGAAATCCTGGCGGAAAAGCTGCCGGCCGCCGGCATCGGCTATGTCCATCTGGAAGAGCTGGGCGGGCTGCGCCACAGCCGCGCCGATTCGCCCAATCAGGCCTGGCGCAACGCCTCGTTCCGCGGCTTCGCGGACTACATGCAGACCGATGAATTCGCCGCCGGACTGGCGCGTCTGATTGAATTGGCACGCCAGGGGCAGGTCGCCCTGATGTGCGCGGAAGCGGTGCCGTGGCGCTGCCACCGGTCGCTGATCGCGGACGCGCTGACGGTGCGCGGCATCGCCGTGGAACATATCGCCGGCAGCGGCAGCCGCCGGCCCCACACCCTCACTCTCTGGGCGCGGGTCGAGGGCTCGCGCATCACCTATCCGGCGAACGAAACCCGGGGCTGATGGGGGTTCACAGCCGCGGAGGCGGCGGAGGCGGCGGCGCGTAGCGCGGCGCCGCGTAACTCGGGCCGCGCCGGCCACGGCTGAAGTGCGCTGGTTAGTACTAAAACCTAAACCAACTTAAAACATCATTTAACCGCCGATAAACACCGATGAACGCCGATTAACCCTAAAAACCGTATTTCACCGCGGAGGACGCAGAGGAGAAACAAACCTGATTAGCCACAATGTTCAGCAGAACCTGTAGGAGCGGCCTCCCGGCCGCGAACAATGGCATCGCGGCCAGGAGGCCGCTCCTACGCTACAGTGTTTCGACGATCCATCCTTCAGCTGAGGCTGGTGGCTAATCAGGAAAACAAATGATTACGGATTGTCGCTGGCGCACCCAACAGGTCTGACTCAAGCACCAGGCAATGCGTTGCTTTTCTCCGTGCCCCCTACTCCGGCGTCACCGAAACCCGCACCGGCAGCGGCCCGCCAACGCCCACGCCCGGATCGCGCTGCATCACCGTGGTGTACTCGCGGCCGCCGTACCGGTAGGTGACCGCATAGCCGGCGGGGCGCTCGCTCCAGCTGTCTTCCAGGTGGCAGCGCTGGATTTCGCGTTCGCCGGTGCCGGAGTCGTTCTGCATGCGGTCGCCCACCATCGCGCCCGTCACCGCGCCGACGGCGGTAGCGGCGGTTCGGCCGTTGCCGCCCCCCACCTGATTGCCGAGGATGGCGCCGGCCACGCCGCCGAGAATGGCGCCGCCGACGCTGCGTTCCGCCCGCGGGCTGGCCGGGATATATTCCGACGTGCAGACCTGGCGCGGGGTGTTGACGCGGATCATCTGCGGCGTGACGCTCCTGACCGTGGCGACGTCATCGAACGAAACGGCAAGGGCCGGGGGTGCGGAAACCGCCAGCAGGGCAACCGATAAAACCAGCTTGTTCATGCTCATACTCCGTTCACAGGGAAGGCTTTCGATCAGAAAATCCGGAATCACCGCCATCACGGCGCCGGCGGCTGCGGCGAGACCCGCTCCCAGCCTTCCGGACACTGCCGGACGTAGGGATAATAGGCTTTGGAACCGGGGCAGTAATACCAGCTGCTCGGCGGCTGAGCGGGCACGGCCTGGGTGTAGCCCTCCTGCTCAATATAGACCGGCGGCGGCGCGTAAGGCGCCACCACCACCGGCGGGGGGTAATAATAGGGCGGCGGCGCGTAATAATAAGGCGCCGGGTAATAATAGCCCGGCCCGTAATACGGACGCGCCAGCTCCAGGCCAAGCCCCAGCCCGAGGACTAGGCCGACGCCCACCCCCGCGCCGCCATGGCCATGGTGCCCGCCGTGGCGGTCCGCCAGCGCGGAGCCATTCGCCGCCAGGCCCAGAACCACCAGGCTTCCCGCCAACAACGCATTGACCCGCTTCATGACTGTCTCCCTCCATCGGGATTTCGACGGGTGCGCAACTAGCCTTGCGCACGCTTCGCATGTTAGTCCCCGCCTGTGAGTAAATTGTTTCAGCAAGGACCAAAAACGTAACAATTTATTGCGCGGAAACTTGCCGTCCAGACGCGTCGGCGACGCTCCCCGGCAATGCCGACGCAGAGGTTGTGAAAAAATCCGTCGCGAGCGCAGCCAGGTTGGGGGAGGACGGCGCGCAGGAACCGGAATGTATATGGAAATACATGAGGATTCCGAGCACCGCCCGACCCCAACATGGCAAGCGCAGCAGGATTTTTCACAACCTCTCGCTCCAGCCGCCGCCGATAGCCTTCACCAGGAGCACGCCGACAGCCAGGCGCCGGCCGAGGATGTCGGCCGCGGTGCGCTCGTTGGCGAGCGCGGCGGCCTGCACCGTGACGACGTTGAGATAACTAACGATGCCCGCCCGGTATTGGTTGACGGTGAGCGTGACCGACTGGCGGGCGGCCCGCACCGCCTCGTCCTGCATCGCCGCCTCCCGCTCCAGGATGCGCAGCGCGGCCAGGTTGTCTTCCACCTGCAGGAACCCGCCCAGCACGGTCTGGCGGTAGGTCGCCACGCTCGCGTCGTAGGCGGCGATCGCCTGGTCGGTCTGGGCACGGCGCAGGCCGCCGTCGAAAATGGTCTGCGCCAGGGCGGGGCCGAGCGACCAGAAGCGGTTCGGCGCCGACAACCAGCCGGCCAGGGCCGCGCTCTGGTAGCCGCCGGTCGCGGACAGGGTGAGCGAGGGAAAGAAAGCGGATTTGGCGATGCCGATCTGGGCGCTGGCGGCCGCCACCCGGCGCTCCGCCGCGGCGATGTCGGGGCGCCGTTCCAGCAGTTCGGAAGGCAGGCCGGTGGGGATTTCCGGAAATTTCGCCGCCATGTCCGCCGGGGCGAGGGAGAAGTCCGCCGGCGCCTTGCCCACCAGCAGGGCGATCGCATGCTCGAGCTGGGCGCGCTGCACGCCGAGATCGATCGCCTGGGCCTGGGTGGTCTTGAGCTGGGCCTCGGCCTGCGCGATGTCGGCCCGCGCCGCTACGCCCTGCGCATAGCGGTTCTTCGTCAGCGCCAGCGATTTCCCGTAGGCCGCCACCGTGGCGTCGAGCAGGCGCTGCTGGGCGTCCGTCGTCCGCAGCTGGAAATAGTCTTGCGCCAGCTCGGCCTGGGCCGACAGGCGTGCGCTTTCCAGATCGGCGGCGCTGGCCTGGGAGTTGGCGTCGCCCGACTCGACCGAGCGCCGCACGCGGCCCCACACGTCGGCCTCCCAGGCCGCATCCAGCGCCAGGTTGTAGTCCGTTGCCGTGCCGCTGCTGCCGGCGGTCGTGCCGCCCCGGCGCGCGCTGCCGGCACCCCCGCTGCGGGTGACGGAAACGTCGCCGTTGACGGTGGGGTAGTAAGCCGCCCGCGCGCCCTGCGCCAGCGCCCGCGCCTGGCGGAACTGGGCTTCGGCGAGCCGCACGGTCTGGTTGGAAATGTTCACCTGCTCTTCAAGCGCGTCGAGCTGGGGATCGCCAAAGATTTCCCACCACTTGCCGCGGGCGAGATGATCCGCCGGCTCGGCGGCTTTCCAGCTGCCGGCTTCCTTGTAGGCGGCGGGCGCCTCGACGCTCGGCCGCACGTAGTCGGGGCCGACCGTACAGGCGGCAAGCGCCGGAATGGCAAGAACAATTAACGTGGTAACGCGACGCATTGCCGGTCTCTCCTCAAAACAAAACATCACCGGGTAGGTGCGAATTCATTCGCACAATCAACACCGGCTGCGCGAATGAATTCGCACCTACACCCCATCAGCGGGGGTTTTTCCACCCGCCCACTTTCGCCCCCACCACACCCTGAAGCGCTCCAGGTAAAGGTAAACCACCGGCGTGGTATACAGCGTGAGCAGCTGGCTCACCATCAGGCCGCCGACGATGGCGATGCCGAGCGGGCGGCGCAGCTCGGAGCCTTCGCCGCCGCTCAGGGCGAGCGGCAGGGCGCCGAACATCGCCGCCATGGTGG
>JAQTMN010000103.1 GCA_028714315.1 Sulfuricella sp.
GGGTGGATACCCGTCTGGCGCGCAACCGTTTCGGCGATTCCAGCGGCGTGCGCGGCGCCGCGTGGTTGTGGGAGTCATAAGCCGGGCAGAGCGTCACAAGGCTGTAACAGTCGTTACCTAGAATCCGTGGTTCCTTGAACCTCCCGGATTTGAACGGCAATGGCGATTCGCCCCTTTCTTTTTGATGTACGACGCGCCGCGCGCTTGCGCTGGCTGGTGATCGCGGTTTTATTCGTCAGCTTTTTCCCCCTCTCTTCGTCCGCCGCCGGGCGGGATATCGTCATCGGCCAGTCCATCGACCTGTCCGGCCCGCAAGGCGACATCGGCAAGGATTACCTGGCTGGGGCCAAGGTTTATTTCGATTTCGTCAACGCCAACGGCGGCATTTACGGCCGCAAAATCGTTCATCGCGTGGCGGACAATCGAGGTTCCGCCGAACGGTCGGCCCAAATCACCGCGGATTTTCTTGGCAGGAACCGGGTCGATGCGCTGTTCGGCTACTTCGGCCAGGGCAGCGTGGAAGGCCTGCTGCACGGCGACGAGTTCCGGCGTTCCAGGCTGCCGCTGGTCGCGCCGCTGTCGGGCATGAGCGTGGAACCGGGAATGGAGAACATGTTCTTTATCCGGCCGAGCTACGAGACCGAGGCCAAGAAACTGGTCGGCTACTTCCTCGCCCAGGGGATAAGCAAGTTTACCGCGGTCTATGCCGCCGACGCTTACGGCAAGGCATCACTGGCCGCCGTGGAAAACGAACTCCGGAGCCGGCACTTGAGCCTGAAAGGCAAGCATGTCGTCGGCAGCGACGGGGCGGAAGTCGACGCCGTGGCCCGTGCCATTAACGCGGACAAGCCCCAGGCCATCATCGTGATCCTGGAAACGTTGCCTGCCGCCCAGTTTGTCAAGGCGTACCGCAAGCTGGACGCCACCGCGTACATCCTGGGGCTATCGCTGATCAATAACGTCACCCTGTTCGAACTGGCCGGCCAGGATGCCGCCGGGACCATGCTGACCCAGGTTGTGCCCCATCCCCACAACTGGAATGTGCCGGTCGTCATGGAGCATGACCGGATCATGAAAATCTACCGCGACGAAGCGCCTTCCCATCTCACCATGGAAGGCTTCATCGCCGCAAAGCTGCTGGTCGGCGCACTCAAGGCGGCCGGCAAGGATGCCTCGCCCGACAGCCTCGCGGCAGCGCTGCGGGAGACCAGGAAGCTGGATGTGGGCGGCTACACGCTGGATTTTTCCACGAACAAAAACCGCGGCTCCAGCTATGTCGATATCAACATCGTCACGCGGAAAGGCGGGTTGATGCATTGATTCGGCCTATTCCAGTCCCGTCGGCAATTAAAAAAATCGCCAATTCGGCTGCGGGGGTGGCAGAATCAGGCTTTTCTACAGGTTCGTTAGTCCTCTCATGCTGCAAGTGCCCACTGACAGCCTTCACAAGTTTCTCGCCGTTTTCGGCCTTGCGTTGGTTATCGCCAGCGTCGGGTTCATTTTTCGCGAACTGGAGAAGTCTCGAGAGATAGAGGGACAATTGGCTCGGCTCTATGCGGAATTGAGTTTCCGTGACATGCAGGCGAAGCAACCGCTGGATAGATATGAAGAATTTAAGAAGCGGCTCTTTGAAAAGGTTAACGCCGGTGAATCATTAACTCCGATGGAACGGGAACGTTTCAAGAGTTCGGTGGATGACCTGAAGGCAAACACTCAGAATTATTGCGGCACCGTCGGCGACGTGGTGCCAAAGATGAAGGAACTGAAGACATTGCAGAAATACAGCGCCTACTATTTCTTCGCCGCGGGCGTTCTATTTGTCGTGGGAGCTATTGTCGCCGTGTACGGATTTCGGCTTTGGTACAAAGACTCGAAGGCAGGTGGCAACGCGCGTAAGGCGCGATCGCTGTAGGGCGCCAATAAGCGAAGCGCATTGCGCCGGATGTAATCGTTCGGCCCACCAACATCCGGCGGATGAAAAATAGGGATGAAAAATAGCATGAAAAATAGGGGTCAGACCCCCTTTATTCTATTGGATGTAATCATTCGGCCCACCAACATCCGGCGGATTACGCTGCGCTAATCCGCCCTACGACGCTGGGTTCCCGCCTTCGCGGGAACGACGAAAGAGGCTTGATCGGCGCTTCCTCAGTCGCTTTCCAGCCGCTCAAAGCCCGCGTATTCGCCGCTGCCGGCGCCGATTTCGACGCGATCGACCCGCGCTTGCCCCGGACCTTTTTTGGCCCATTCGATGATCGCGGCAATCGCATCGCTCTCGCCCTGCACCATTGCTTCCACCGAGCCGTCGCGGCGATTGCGCACCCAGCCGGCGACGCCTAGCTGCTGCGCCTCACGGGCCATGGATTCGCGGAAAAAAACGCCCTGAACCCGCCCGAAAATTTCCAGGTGCCTGGTTTCCTTCATATTCGTGCCTTTGCGGATGATTTGGCTAAACTTAGCATAGTTCTCGCTGCAATATCGACGCGCTTCGAGCCATATCGACTATCCTGAGAAAATCGGACTGTTTTTCGTGCTGGAGGAAACGGCGATGTTGCAAGCTCAGGTCATGCGGCTGGTCGAGCGGCGTCTGCGCGAGGCTTGTCTGCCGGTCAATTTCGAGTTCTGGAACGGCAAGGCGCTGAGGTTGTCCGATTCGCCGGCCGTGACGGTCAACGTGCGGTCGCCCAAGGGTTTGTCTTCCCTGATGAGGCCGACGCTGGGCAAGTTCGCGCGGAATTACGTCGAGCAGCATATCGACCTCATCGGCGGCGCCAAGGAAATCATCCGGCTGGGCGAAATCCTGTGTCAGGCTTCCAGCCGGGTTGCCCGCAAGAGCCTGTTTCCGCTGAGTTGGCGAAGGCACAATCGCGCCGCGGATCGCCGTGCGATCAGCTACCATTACGACGTTTCCAACGCGTTCTACGGTTTGTGGCTGGACCGGCGCTGGGTCTACTCCTGCGCCTATTTCCACCGGCCCGACGACAGCCTCGACCTGGCCCAGGAACAGAAGCTGGACCACATTTGCCGCAAGCTCGACCTGAAGGAAAACCAGTTATTTCTCGATATCGGCTGCGGCTGGGGCGGGCTGATGCTGTGGGCGGCAGAGCGCTACGGCGTGATGGCCGACGGCATCACCCTGAGCCGGGGCCAGTATCAGTATGTGTCTGACCAAATTCGGGAGCGCGGCCTGGAAAGCCGCTGCCGCGTCAGGCTGATGGATTACCGCGACCTGCCGGAAACCGAGCAATTCGACAAAATCGCCAGCGTCGGCATGTTCGAGCATGTAGGTCGGAAAAATTTTCCGGCCTATTTCGGCAAGATTTACCGTCTGCTCAAGCCGGGCGGGCTGGTGCTGAACCACGGCATCACTTCGGTGCGGACGGACGGCGCCGAACTGGGCAGCGGCCTGGGCGAGTTCATCGACCGCTATGTCTTTCCCGGCGGGGAGTTGGCGCATGTGTCGGCGGTGACCGAGGCGATGTGCCGGCAGAATCTGGAGTGCTGGGACGTGGAGTGCCTGCGCCCGCACTACGCGAAAACCCTGTGGCACTGGGTCGATCGCCTGGAGGCCAGGCATGATGAGGCGAGCCGCCTGGTGGGCGAAGACCGCTTCCGCATCTGGCGGATCTACATGGCCGGCTCCGCGCACGCCTTCGAACGCGGCTGGCTTTCGTTGTTCCAGGTGCTTGCCGCCAAACCGCTGGGGAACGGGGCGGCGGCCTACCCGCTGACGCGCGAGCACATTTACGCGCAGTAGCGCGGAACTCACGAGTAGGATGCGCGACCTGTGGGTCAGGCTTTCTCGCCCGTGCGAGCAGCTTTGCTGCCGCTCGCGGCGGGGACACTCCTTGCGGGTGCAGCCTGACTGTACGGCTGCACCCTATAAGGGCACAAGAGCCGTACCCACAACGGACGCGGGAGCGGTCGAACGGGTCGTGCGGCCGGCGGGGTTACGGGGTATCATGCCGTTTTTCGCAACACGCCGTTCACGCCATGAAGAAAATTGTCGCGCTGCTGATGCTGGCCTTGCCGCTGGCGGTTTCCGCCGAATGGGGCACCGGGAAGAATTGGGGGAAATTCGAGACCGAGTTCGAGGAAGAAAAATCCTGGACCGAAATCGAGGCCAAACTTCCCCCCTATCCCAAGGAAGAAAACCTGCTGCCGCTGTTCGTCAGCGCCGCCACCGACAACAAGTTTTTCGTCGATGCCGCTTCCATCAGCGTGAGCGAAGACGGCGTCGTGCGCTACACCCTGGTGATCCGGTCGCCCGCCGGCGCCGCCAACGTGAGTTTCGAGGGCATCCGCTGCGCCAGCGGCGAAAGGAAGCTCTACGCTTTCGGCCGCAAGGAGGGCGCCTGGTCGAAGGCGCGCTTCGCCAAGTGGGAGCCGATCGGCTATAAGGACCGCAACCGCCAGCACCATGTGCTGTACGACGATTTCTTCTGCCCCGAGGGCATCATCGTGAAAGACCCGCAAACGGCGGTTGACCTGCTGAAGCGCGGTTTCAAGCCGTAATCCGGCCGCATTTCAAGACTGAAGTCCCTTCTCTCCCGTCATTCCCGCGGGCCCTCACCCAAACCTCTCCCCGTGGTGGTCTGGGAGGTGCCGACATGCTAAAATCGCGAAGATTCGGTATTCCCACTTCCTAAAATAAGCCCCACCGCCAAAACACCTATGGATCAATTCGCCAGGGAAACGCTCCCAGTCAGCCTCGAAGAAGAAATGCGCCGTTCCTATCTCGATTACGCCATGAGCGTGATCGTGGGCAGGGCGCTGCCCGACGTGCGCGACGGCCTCAAGCCGGTGCACCGGCGCGCGCTTTTCGCCATGCACGAGTTGTCCAACGACTGGAACAAGGCTTACAAGAAGTCGGCGCGCATCGTCGGCGACGTGATCGGTAAATACCATCCCCACGGCGATACCGCGGTGTACGACACCATCGTGCGCATGGCGCAGGATTTTTCCCTGCGCTATCCGTTGGTGGACGGCCAGGGCAACTTCGGCTCGGTCGACGGCGACAACGCCGCCGCGATGCGTTACACCGAAATCCGCATGGCGCGGATCGCGCACGAACTCCTTGCCGACATCGACAAGGAAACGGTCGATTTCGGCCCCAACTACGACGGCTCGGAGCACGAGCCGCTGGTATTTCCGTCCAAGATCCCCAACCTGCTGATCAACGGCAGTTCCGGCATCGCTGTCGGCATGGCGACCAACATCCCGCCGCACAACCTGAACGAGATCGCGGATGCCTGCCTGATGCTGCTGGCCAATCCCGAGACCGACATCGAGGAGCTGATCGATATCGTGCCGGCGCCGGACTTCCCCACCGCGGGCATCATCTACGGCACCGTCGGCGTCAAGGAAGGCTATCGCACCGGCCGCGGCCGGGTGGTGATGCGCGCGCGCGCCCATTTCGAGGATATCGACAAGGTCGGCGGCCGCCAGGCGATCATCGTGG
>JAQTMN010000104.1 GCA_028714315.1 Sulfuricella sp.
GACGAAATGGGCGCCGTGCTGGCCGCGCTGCACATCAACGTTTCGCTGCTGGCGGCGAAGCTCCCCGCCGACATGCCGCAGCTGAAGGCGGACGCGGATTATCTGGCGAAGCTGGTGGCGGACGGCATCCAGGCCATGCGCCAGACCGTGGCCGAGCTGAGGCCGACCGAGCTGGAAGACCTGGGGCTCGAATACGTCGTTGAAAATTACGTGGAGGAATTCCGGAAAAACAGCGGGATCGCGTGCGAGCTGCGCTTGCCGGAAGAAGAGCTGAGCCTGGACATCAAGCAATCCACCGCGCTGTTCCGCATCGTGCAGGAATCCCTGGCCAACGTGGCGAAGCACGCGGGCGCGACCAAGGTGAACATCGCTCTCGGCGCATGGGGCGAGGCGGTGGTGCTGACGATCAACGACAACGGCAAGGGGTTCAACCTGAATTCGCGCAAATCCATCACCTTCGGCCTGCTGGGGGTGATCGAGCGCGCCGCGATGGTGGGCGGCAAGGCCGAAGTCAGCAGCGCGCCGGGCAAGGGCACTACGGTGCGGGTGAGCCTGCCGCGGCCGGTGTAGGCGGATGTCCGACGATTTCGACCGCGACATCCCGCGCGCCGGCACCCACAGCGTCAAGCACGACGGCCGAGCGGCATATTTCGGCACGGCGGACGTGCTGCCGCTGTGGGTGGCCGACATGGATTTTGCCGCCCCGGCGGCGGTAACCCGCGCCCTGGCGGCGCGCGCCGCCCATCCGGTCTACGGCTACACCTTTTATCCGGACGGCCTGTTCCAGGCCCTGATCGGCTGGCTGCAAAAGCGCCACGGCTGGGCGGTCGAACGCGAGTGGATCGCGATGGCGCCGGGCGTGGTGCCCTCGCTGCACGCGGCGGTGATGGCCTTCGCCGCACCGGGCGAAGCGGTCATCGTCCAGCCGCCGGTGTATTTCCCGTTTTTCACCGCCGTCACCGGCACCGGGCGGCGCTTGGTTCTCAACCCGCTGCGCCTGGAAAACGGCCGCTACGCCATCGACTTTCCCCATCTGGAACGATGCGCCGCGGAAGGCGCGCGCCTGCTGCTGCTCTGCTCTCCGCACAACCCGGTCGGCCGCGTCTGGACGCGGGAGGAATTGGCGGAAATCCTGCGCATCGCGCGCCAGTATGGCCTGGTCGTGCTGTCCGATGAAATTCACGCCGACCTGGTCTATCCCGGCGAGCGGCACACCGTGCTCGCCACCTTGGCCACTGACGCCGACAAACTCGTCACCGCCGTGGCGCCGAGCAAAACCTTCAACATCCCCGGCATGGGCCTGTCCTGCCTGATCGCGCCCGACCCGGCGCTGCGCGGCGCGGTCGGCCGGGTTTTCGACACCCTCCACCTGGGGCATTCCAATCCTTTCAGCATCGCCGCGTTCGAAGCCGCCTACCGCGACGGCGAGCCGTGGCTGGACAGTCTCCTGCCTTACCTGCGCGACAACCGGGATTTCGTCGGCGCCCGTCTCGCCGAACGCCTGCCCGACATCCGGCTGATCCAGCCCGAGGGAACCTATCTGCTGTGGCTCGATTGCCGCGGTCTGGGGATGGACGATGCGGCGCTGCGGGATTTTTTCGTGCGCGAGGCCAAGGTCGGCATGAACCCCGGCACGGTGTTCGGCGCGGGCGGCAGCGGCTTCATGCGGCTCAATATCGGCTCGCCGCGCCATGTTCTCGTCGAGGCGCTGGAACGGATCGAAGCGGCGCTCGCCGCCCGCTAGTGGTGTAGGTACGGCTCTTGTGCCCTTTATAGGGCGCAGCCGTACAGTCAGGCTAAAGCCTGACCCACAACATCGCTTTACCTTGCCGCGCTGCCAAGCCCCCCGGCACGATACAGCGCCGGAAACAAACTCTTGAGATGCTCGACCTTGGGCTGGTCGTTGACCACGATATAGCTGTCATGCGGGTGGCGCTCGGCGTAGTTCTGGTGGTATGCCTCCGCCGGGTAGAATGCCGCCGGCGGCGACAGCCGGGTCACAATGGGCGCGGGAAAGGCGCGGGTGCGCGTCAGCTGGTCGATGTAGGCGCGGGCGATGCGTTCCTGCTCGCCGTTCGCGTAGAAAATCTCGGAGCGGTACTGGCGGCCCGAGTCCGGCCCCTGGCGGTCGAGCTGGGTCGGGTCGTGCGCGACGGAGAAGAACACCTGCAATAGTTTGCCGTAGGAAACCTTCGCCGGATCGAACACGATCCGCACCGATTCCGCGTGGCCGGTGGCGCCAGTGCTCACTATCGGGTAATTAGCCGTGGCAGACGAACCGCCGGCGTAGCCGGAAGTCGCGGAGATCACTCCGTCAACGTGGCGGAAAACGGCCTCGACGCCCCAAAAGCAGCCGCCAGCCAGCACGGCGGTCTGTTCGCCGGCTTTGGCCGGCGGGGAGTCGGTCGCGGGGTCGGGCAGGCGGAGCGCGCCCGCCAAACTGGCGGCGCCCAGGCCGAGCAGGACGGCGGCGCCCAGCAGCGCTACGTAGCGGCGAATCGTCGGGATAGGCATGATCTTGTCCTTTCAGCAGTGGCTGTATGGACTTTGACTCACGAATTGCCTTTCCATTCCCATAACGTTCAGCAGAACACGTAGGAGCGGCCTCCCGGCCGCGAACAACGGCATCGCGGCCGGGAGGCCGCTCCTACGCCGCGATGTTTCGATGCGGTCCAACCTTCAGTGGCTAATCGAAAAGGCTTGATCGGCGATTAGGAAACCGCGATGGACCGGGCCTTCTCGCCGGCCAACTTGGGCAGGCGCACGGTCAATACCCCATTCTTGTAGCTTGCTTCCGCCTGGTCCATGTCCACGTTGTGCGGCAGCGGGATGCCGCGCTGGAACGCGCCATAGGCGCGTTCCATGACGTGGTACGTGCTGTCGAAGGACTCGCGCTGGAAGCGCTTTTCGCCGGACAGGTAAAGCGTGTTGCCCTCGATGGTGATGCGGCAGTCTTCCTTTTCCATGCCGGGCAATTCCACTCGCACCATGATTTCCTTCGCGGTTTCTTCCACCTCTCCCGCCAGCAGGCTCCAGCGCGGGAACTCGGCCAGGGCGCGGTTCTCCGTGTGCTCCTCGCTCGCGCTGCGGGCAAAATGGGTGAGCGCGCCGCCGCTGCGGCTGAGCAGTTCGCGCCAGCCTTCCGACAGGTTTTCCCACGCCCGGTTGATCTCGCGGCCGATATTTTTTCCCGCCTGCTTCAGTGATTCCAGCATGATTGGCTCCTTAATGGCCTATGAATAAAATTACTCGGATCGTATTCTCCCTTCTCCCGCATACGACTCCACACGGGCTTTAGCCCGTAGTGGATCGGAGTCCTTTAGGGCGGGCGGGAGAAGGGCCGGGGATGAGGGTGTGTGCCGCCGTTGCAAGCGTTGCCTTTGCGCAAAGTCCCTCTCCCCAACCCCTCTCCCGCCTGCACCCGCAGGGAGTATCCCCGCCGGGTTCCCGCTGCTTCGCAGCGACCACGGCGAGACGGGAGAGGGGCTAATGCGCCTTTCAGTTAAATTGCTTGCCGATTGAACCCCGTCCCGCCCTTTTGCTCTAACCGACTTGCCATTTCAACCGTCGAGCGCTATGGATCCAACCGCCCCCGAGGTTTCCGCCGAACGTTGCTCTGCCCTGACCGAGCGATGGGAGTTTGCCGCCACGGCCCTGGCGCCGGAAGTCGTCATGGTGGAAATCGCCGTGCTGCTTTATCCCGAGAGCCAATTCCTGACGCTGCTTTCCCGGCCGAATCCGGTGCTCGATCTCGATTGCCACATCCGGCAGGAGAACCGCACAGTGGTGGTGACGCTCAACCACCTGGAAATCGTCGAATCCCGGCGCGGCAAGGGCTTGGGGAAACGGGTGGTGCGCAAGATCGTGGAAACCTACGCTCGCCATCTCAACCCGGATTTCGGCTGGCGCGTCACCGACGTGCTGTTCGTCGAAACCCACCTCGATAGCTTCCGCGGCGTGGCTTTCCTGAATCGGATCAAGCACCAGTCGGAAAAATTCGCCACCTTCGGCCCGTGCCGCTCCCGAGTAGCGTTGAAAACCCTGCCGAAGTAGGAGCGGCCTCCCGGCCGCGATGCTCGCGGCCGGGAGGCCGCTCCTACAACTACTCCTGCGGCGCCAGAATCACTCCGGCCAGCGGTGGCAAGGTCATGCCGATCGAAAAGGGCTGGTTCATCCAGGGGATTTCCTCGGCGACCAGGTCCGCGCCGCCGTTGCCCATGTTGCTGCCGCCGTAGTATTCCGAATCCGAGTTGAAGATTTCGCGGTAGCGCCCCGGACGCGGCACGCCGATGCGGTAGCCCAGGCGCGGAACCGGGGTGAGGTTGACCACCACCGCGAGGAAATCTTCGTCGGCCTTGCGCATGAAGCTCAGCACCGATTGCGCCGAATCATGGCAGTCGATCCACTCGAATCCCGGCCACTCGAATTCGTTGCCGAACAGCACTGGTGTGTTGTGGTAAAGGTGGTTCAGATCCTTCACCAGGCGCTGCACGCCTTGGTGGAACGGGTATTCCAGCACGTACCAGTCGAGCACGCCGGCGCTGTTCCATTCCAGCCCCTGGCCGAACTCGGTCCCCATGAACAGCAGCTTCTTGCCCGGATGGGTGAAATAGTAGGTGTACAGCGCGCGCAGATTGGCGAACCGCTGCCACTCGTCGCCCGGCATCTTGTTGAGCATGGAACCCTTGCCGTGCACCACCTCGTCGTGGGAGAACGGCAGCATGAAGTTCTCGGTGAAGGCATAGAGCATGCTGAAGGTGAGCAGGTCGTGGTGATACTGGCGGTGGATCGGCTCCTTCGAGAAATACGACAGGGTGTCGTTCATCCAGCCCATGTTCCACTTGATGTCGAAGCCGAGGCCGCCGAGATAGGTCGGGCGCGTCACCTGCGGCCAGGAGGTGGATTCTTCCGCGATGACGAGGATGCCGGGGCATTCGGCATGGCTGACCTCGTTGAGCTCGCGCAGGAAATCGATCGCCTCCAGGTTTTCCCGCCCGCCGTACTGGTTGGGAATCCAGTCGGTGCGCGAATAATCCAGGTAGAGCATGGACGCCACCGCATCGACGCGCAGGCCGTCGATGTGGAACTCCTTGAGCCAGTAGAGCGCGCTGGAGATGAGGAAGTTCTTCACCTCGTTGCGGCCGTAATTGAAGATCAGCGTGGCCCAGTCGAGATGCTCGCCGCGGCGCGGGTCTTCGTGCTCGTAAAGCGGCGTGCCGTCGAAGCGGGCCAGGGCGTGGCCGTCCTTCGGGAAGTGGGCGGGCACCC
>JAQTMN010000105.1 GCA_028714315.1 Sulfuricella sp.
GCGGCACCGAGCGCACCGTGATCGGCGCCATCGGCGACGAGCGCAAGCTGGAGCAGGAATATTTCGAGGCCCTGCCCGGCGTCGAGCAGGCCATGCACATCGTCAAGCCCTACAAGATCGTCGGGCGTGAATGGCACAAGCAGAACAGCGTGATCGACATCAAGGGAGTCCCGCTGGGCGGCAATCAGGTGCAGATCATCGCCGGCCCTTGTTCAGTGGAAACGCCCGAGCAGATGGCGCTCGCGGCGCAGGAAACCCACGCCGCCGGCTGCCGCCTGATGCGCGGCGGCGCCTTCAAGCCGCGCACCAGCCCCTATGCGTTCCAGGGCCACGGCGTGGAAGGCCTGGCGATGTTCCGCACCGCCGCCGAAAAATACAACCTGCCCATCGTCACCGAACTGATGGACGTGCGCCAGATCGATGCCTTCCTCGAATATGGCGTCGATGTGATCCAGATCGGCACGCGCAACATGCAGAACTTCGACCTCCTGAAGGAAGTGGGCAAGATCAGCACGCCGGTCATCCTCAAGCGCGGCATGTCGGCGACCATCTCCGAATGGCTGATGGCGGCGGAATACATCGCCGCCGGCGGCAACCATAACATCATCTTCTGCGAGCGCGGCATCCGCACCTACGAGACCTACTACCGCAACGTGCTGGACGTGACCGCCATTCCGGTGCTGAAAAAGGAAACCCATCTGCCGGTGATCGTCGATCCCTCCCACGCCGGCGGCAAGGCGTGGATGGTGCCGGCGCTCTCGCGCGCGGCCATCGCCGCCGGCGCCGACGGCCTCTTGGTGGAAATGCACCCGAATCCATGCGAAGCCTGGTGCGACGCGGACCAGGCGCTGACCCCGCAGGAGCTGAAAGACTTGATGGCGAGCCTGGGCGCGATTGCCGGGGCCATCGGCCGGAGCATTTAAATTTTGTATGGTAACTACTCAGGTCGGTTTTTCTCCCTTCTCCCGCAGGCGGGAGAAGGGCCGGGGATGAGGGTGTTTGCGTTCCAGCAAGCGTTGTCCAAGCGCAGAGCCCCTCCTGCACCCGCAAGGAGCGTCCCCGCCGGGTTCCCGCTGCTGCGCAGCGACCACGGCGAGACGGGCGAGGGGCTCGTGGCACATCTTCGCGAATGTCCGAGTAGTTATCTTGTTTAATCGGCTTTATGCTCAATAAACTCGTCATCTTCGGCGTCGGCCTGATCGGCGGCTCGTTTGCGCTGGCTCTGCGCCAAGTCGGCGCGGCGCGTGAAATCGTAGGCGTGGGGCGTTCCTCGGGCAATCTCGAGGAAGCCTTGCGGCGCGGCGCGATCGACCGCGCCGAAACGGATGTCGCGGCGGCGCTGAAAGGGGCGGACGTGGTGCTCCTGGCCATGCCGGTCGGCCAGATGGGCGGCGTGATGGAGGCGATCGCGCCGCATCTCGAAGCGCATACCGTCGTCACCGACGCCGGCAGCACCAAGGGCGACGTGGTGGCGCTGAGTCGGCGCCATCTGCCGGAACATCTGGCGCGTTTCGTGCCGGCCCACCCGATTGCCGGCGCGGAGAAAAGCGGCGCGGCCGCCGCCAGTGCCGAGTTGTTCCAGGGGCGCAACGTGGTGATTACCCCGACGCCCGAAACCGACCCCGCCGCGGCATCGCGGGTGCGCGCCCTGTGGCAGGCCTGCGGCGCGACCGTGCGGGAGATGACGGCGCAGGCCCATGACGAGGTTTTCGCCGCCGTGTCGCACCTGCCTCATTTGCTGGCTTTCGCGCTGGTCGACGAAATCGCCTCCCGCGCCAACGGCGAGGAACTGTTCAGCTACGCCGCCAGCGGTTTCCGCGACTTCACCCGCATCGCCGGCAGCTCGCCGGAAATGTGGCGCGACATCTGCCTTGCCAACCGTACCGCGCTGCTCAAGGAGCTAGATGCCTATCAGGCCCGGATCGCAGGTCTGCGCGCCATGCTGGCGGGGGAGGATGGCGCCGCACTGGAACGCGTTTTCGATCATGCCCGCACGGCACGCAATCAATGGATTGCCGACAAGAAACAATAGACCTGCATCAAATCGTTAGCCGCGAAGGCGCCAAGAGGATTAAGGATAAATATAACTACTCAGGTCGGTTTCCTCCCTTCTCCCGCAGGCGGGAGAAGGGCCGGGGATGAGGGAGTTCGCATGCCGGCGAGCGTTGCCCAAGTGCAAAGTCCCTCACCCCCACCCCTCTCCCGCCCGCGGGAGAGGGGCTTTTATGCCCTATGTTCACGAATATCTGAATGCTAATGGAATACCTCGATCTCGCCCCTATTTCCCGCGTCAGCGGCACCGTTCTCCTTCCCGGTTCGAAAAGCATTTCCAACCGCACCCTGCTTTTGGCTGCACTGGCCGAAGGCATCACCGAGGTCAAGGCGCTGCTCGATTCGGACGATACCCGCCACATGCTGGAAGCGCTGAAAACGCTCGGCGTGAAATGGGAGCAGCATGGCGACAGCCGCGATTACCGGGTGGAAGGCGTGGCCGGGAATTTTCCGGTGAAACGGGCCGATTTGTTCCTGGGCAACGCCGGCACCGCCTTTCGCCCACTTACCGCCGCGCTGGCGCTGTCTCACGGCGAATACCGACTGTCCGGCGTGCCACGCATGCACGAGCGGCCGATCGGCGACCTGGTCGATGGCTTGCGCCAGCTCGGTGCGGACATCGCTTATCTGGGCAATGAAGGTTTTCCGCCGCTGGCCATCCAGCCGGCGGCGATTGCGGGGGAGCGGGTCAAGGTGAGGGGCAACGTCTCCAGCCAGTTCCTCACCGCGCTGTTGATGGCGGCGCCGCTGGCGCAGCAGGACGTGACCATCGAAGTGGTGGGCGAGCTGATTTCCAAGCCGTACATCGAGATTACGCTGAACCTGATGCGCCGCTTTGGCGTCGAGGTCGAGCGCCAGGGCTGGCAGGCCTTCACCCTCCGCGCCGGCCAGGACTACAAAAGCCCCGGCACGATCCACGTCGAGGGGGATGCTTCCAGCGCCTCCTACTTTCTCGCCGCCGGCGCCATCGGCCACGGTCCGGTGCGGGTCGAGGGCGTGGGCAAGTCCAGCATCCAGGGCGACGTGCGCTTCGCCGAAGCGCTGGGCCAAATGGGAGCCGACATCGCCATGGGCGACAACTGGATCGAATCCAGCGGCAGCGGCAGGCTCAAGGCCATCGACCTCGACTGCAACCACATCCCCGATGCCGCCATGACCCTGGCCGTGGCCGCGTTGTTCGCCGACGGCACCACCACCCTGCGCAACATTGCCAGCTGGCGGGTCAAGGAAACCGACCGCATCGCCGCCATGGCGACCGAGCTGCGCAAGGTCGGCGCGACGGTGGAGGAGGGTGCGGACTACATCCGCGTCACCCCGCCTCACGCATCGCGCCTCACCCCTCACGCGGCCATCGACACCTACGACGACCACCGCATGGCGATGTGTTTTTCCCTCGTCGCCCTGGGCGGCGTGCCGGTGCGGATCAACGATCCCAAGTGCGTCGCCAAGACTTTCCCGGATTATTTCGACAGGCTTGCCGCTATCGTGCGCGAATAGTCCGAGGCACCACGTAGGGATTCGCCGATTAAGGGTTTGACATCTGGTTTGACGAGTTATAACATAGTTATAACTTTTCGGATGGGATTTAAACCATGAAAACCAGCTTGCGAAAAATCGGCAATTCCCGTGGGGTACTGATACCGGCTTCGTTCCTTTCCGCCTGCAAAATCGAGGATGAAATCGAGTTGCGCATAGACGGCCATCGCCTAGTGATCGAACCGGTGAGCCAACCCCGCGCCGGATGGTTTGCCGGATACCGGGCGGAGAAAGATGTGGATGCCTGGGAGGGCGCGGAGGGACTGGCCAGCGACGAGGACTGGAAGTGGTAAAACGCGGCGAAGTCTATTGGGCTAATCTTGACCCCACTATCGGCAGCGAAATCAAAAAGACCCGCCCGGTGCTGGTGGTTTCTCCCGACGACATGAACGCCGCCTTGCCGCGCATCATCGTCGCCCCCCTCACCAGCCACGGCCAGGCTCTGGGCTGCCGCCCGGAGGTGAAATTCAACGGCAAACAGGCGCGCATTCTGCTCGACCAGATACGCTGCATCGACAAGGCGAGACTGAACGGGAAAATGGGGGTGATCGATGGTGCATGCTGGCACTCCGTCCTGTTGGAGATGCTGATGTGAATTTATGGGTAAAGACCAGGCATGAGAATCGGCCTGCCGGGCGGCGCAAAGCTCGAACTCTCGCCCGGCGGCAAATGGGATGACATGCGGTTACAGATTGCTCGCGAAGATGCGGATCACAACCAGGTTTTGCGTGGTACGGTTCAACATGAAATCCTTGAGGGTGAGCGCCAAATCGCCGCCTTCCAGGATGGTGCTTTGAAAAGCCCCTGCCGCCGCTGGTGCCCGCCGGAAACCATCATTTATCTGGTTGACGTGGTGGGCGTGAAGGATAATACGACCTGATGCGCTTCGACCCTTCCGGCGCGGCGTCCACCGGCATGTTCGACGAGAGCTGGCGGTGCTTCGTGGTGAAAATGGCGACCGGCGCGGGCAAGACCAAGGTGATGAGCCTAGTGCTGGCGTGGAGCTATTTTCACAATGTATGAGCGGGACTCCACGCTTTCGCGCAATTTCTTGGTGATCGCGCCAAACATACTGGCGGATAGTTTCCAGAAATATCGGTAGTAACTTCCTTATTTTGATTTTGAGACGGCCCTGAATGAACGCAAACAATACCCCCGTCATCGCCATCGACGGCCCCTCCGCTTCGGGCAAGGGCACGGTCGCCCAATTGGTCGCCGGAAAATTGGGCTATCATTATCTCGATAGCGGGGCGCTGTACCGGCTGCTCGCGCTGGCGGCCTCCCGGCGCGGCGTGGCGCTGGACGACGAGGCGGGGCTGGCGGCCTTGGCGGCCGGGCTCGACATCCGTTTCGAGGGCGGCGATGCGTGGCTGGACAATGAGCCGGTGGGCGACGCGATCCGCACCGAGGCTTGCGGCAACGGTGCCTCGAAGATCGCCGCCTATCCCGCCGTGCGCGCGGCGCTGCTGGATCTGCAGCGCGCGTTTCGCAAGGCGCCGGGTCTGGTGGCGGACGGCCGCGACATGGGGTCGGTGGTGTTTCCCGATGCCGAACTCAAGCTGTTTTTGACCGCCAGCGCCGAAGTGCGCGCCGACAGACGGGTTAAACAGTTGATCGAAAAAGGAATGGATGCTAATATTCAAC
>JAQTMN010000106.1 GCA_028714315.1 Sulfuricella sp.
AGCGCCTGTTCCAGTTCGGCGCGCTCGACGCCGGCGACGGCGGGATAGCGCCGGTGGAAAGTATGCAGGATGGCGTGGATATGCTCGCCGTAATCCTTCTTTTCCAGCCCCTGCCGCACTTCGTCGAGTTCGTTCAGGCGCAGCGCGTAGCGGGCGTAGAACTGGTAGGGACAGGCCATCAGGCTGTTGTAGCCGCTGGCGGAGAGCGCGGCGGGAACCAGTTCGGGCGGCAGCTCAGGACGAGATGATGCAATTGTGCGCGCAGTTGTGGGTACGGCTTCAGCCGTACATGTCAGGCTGAAGCCTGACCCACGTTTCAATTTCTCCTCATAGGCCAGCTCGTGAAACGCCTCCAGCCGCTCGATCCAGGGGCTCGCCAGGTTGGGCTCGGCGTTCTTCCGCCCTTGCCAGGTGACGAGCAGCGTGCCGCAGCTTGCCAGGAGCGCGGTGAAATCCTGCTCCATCTGACGCGATTCCTGTTCGGCGGTCGGCAGGCCGAGCTGCATCCGCACCGACTGGTTGAAAAAAACGCTATCCCTGCCCCGCCCCGGAAAATGCGCGGCGTCGCCGCCGGCCACGATCACGCCGTCGAAGCGGCGCAGGCGGGAGGCGCCCAGATGGGTGAACACCACCGGGCTGACGATGCCGGTGTCGCGGAAGGTGGCGGCTTCGAGCTGGGCATCGAGCCAGCGGCGCCACTCGCTCAAGGTGAACGCCCCCTGATCGTGGCCCAGCTCGCGCTGCAAGCGGACAAGCAAACGCAGCAATTGCTCTCCGGCCAGATCGCGTTGCAACCCCTGCTGAAGGCCAAGCACGTCCAGGCTTTCCAGCAGGCTCGCCAGCCATGCCGACAACGGGCGCCGGCGCCCGCCGAATCCGGCCTGCGCGCGTTCCAGCCGCGCCAGCAGGTCGAGCACGCCGGGAGCTTCCTCGCGCTGCGCCAGGCCGCGGTAGTGGTGCAATCCGGACACCACGCTGTGGCGCCGCACCAGCTGCTCCAGGCCGTAAACGGCGCGTTTGCGGACGGCGGCATCCCAGTCGGCGAAAATCAGCGGCGATTTCAGCAGATCGAGCAAGTCCAGGTGATGAAACCGGCTCGCCATGGCATCCAGCCAGCGCATCACCACCGCGCTGGCCGACACGGTGGAAAAAGTCCAGCCGGTTTCGTCCTCCACCAGGATCCGGCTGCGCTCCAGCAGGGCGCGGGCGCGGCGCGCCACGAGGCGATCCTGGGCGATCACGGCGATGGAGGCCTTGCCGGCATGCAGCCAGTCACGGATGTTTTCGGCCACGGCCTGCGCTTCCTGCTCCAGGCTGTGCGCTTCGAACAAGGCCAGGCGGCCGGACAGGGGACTATCAGGATAATCTCGGGCAAAGCTTGCGGCGCGCTCGCGCAGGCCGGGGGACTCATCCTCCGGCGTAACGGGGGGCCAGGCTGCGTGCAGCAGGGCGCTCACGGGGTGTGGCATTTGCGGGTGTGGCATTTGTGGGTCAGGCTTTCTCGCCCGTGCGAGCAGCTCTGCTGCCGCTCGCGGCGGGGATACTCCTTGCGGGTGAAGCCTGACATGTACGGCTGAAGCCGTACCCACATCCGTACCCACAACCGCACCCGCAACGGCCTCGTCGCAGCCGATCAGCCGCACCGGCTGCTGTTCCCCGTAGCGGCGAAAGAAATCCCGTTCCATCGGCGTCAGGCCGGCGAGCCCGACTGCGTACAGCGGCGCGGCGGCCTCTTCCGCCAGACGCGCCAGCCGCAGGTGGTAGGCGGTCACGCCATCCACCCGGCCGTCACCGTCCCGGCTCATGGCGTACCACAGCTCATGCACCAGGCGCGCCTCGAATTGCAGCGGCACGCCGGCCCGCGCGCGGTAGGCCTGCTCGAGCAAAGCGACGAATTCCTCCTGGCTCGCCGGTAGACAAGTACCCTGGCGGGCCATGTCGTCGAACAGCCCCAGCAGTTCGCGGCTGATGTGCCACAAATCGCCGTCGGCGAACCACTTCCGTGCGCGCAGCGCCTGGTAGAGCAGTGCGGCGCGGCAGCTGTCGGGGAGGACTTCCGGCTCGATGGCCTGCGTTTCTGACCAGGCCAAGAGCGTGGTCATTCGCGGCAGCAACAGGGTATTCATCCCCGCCGCTTCGCATAGCACCGCGCCCATCGCGTCGGCGGCATGGAAGTTGGGCAAGAGCACGACCAGGCCGGACAGGTTGGGCAGCCGTTCCCGCTCCAGCACGACGATTTCCCGCGCGGCGGCGCGCGGCAAATCGCTTGCGGGAAGGGGGTCGGGACGGTTATTCCGCATTATTCGGGGAAAGGCAATCGAGGCGATGGCGACGAAGCGATTCTATCCCGAAAAAGCGCGGCGATAATAGCCGGCCTCCCTTGCTGGAATTTTAGGTTTAGGATAAAGTTTAAAAATAAATTTCGCCTCAAGCTCACAAACTGGCATCACGTCCGTTGCAGCGTATCAACAAATACAATATTTAACCGGTCGCAGCGTTTCGCAGTATTTCCGTCATTCTCTTTGAATTGGAGCAAGAATCCCATGAGCGAGCATATTCATTACGTCACCGACGACTCTTTCGAGCAGGAAGTCCTGCAATCCCCCTTGCCCGTGCTGGTCGATTACTGGGCGGACTGGTGCGGCCCATGCAAGATGATCGCTCCGGTTCTCGACGAAGTGTCGCAGGAATACGCCGGACGCCTCAAGGTGACCAAGCTGAACATTGACGAAAACCAGGCCACGCCGCCGAAATACGGCATCCGCGGCATCCCGACCCTGATGATTTTCAAGAACGGCAATATCGAGGCGACCAAGGTCGGCGCCCTGTCGAAATCGCAGCTGACCGCATTTATTGACAGCAACATTTAAAGCCGTTAACCTAGCGCCTGACTGCCCGTTCCTCGGGCTCAGGCGCAAGCTCCTTCCCGCCGCACTCTTTCCCGTTTCGTCTTTCTCTTGATTCATCCAATCCTATCGCTATGCGCTTATCCGATCTGAAACACCTCCCCGTCACCGAACTCGTCGAAATGGCCATCGCCAACGAAATCGACGGCGCCAGCCGCCTGCGCAAGCAGGACCTGATTTTCGCGCTGTTGAAAAACCAGGCCAAAAGAGGCGAAAGCATCTACGGTGAAGGCACGCTGGAGGTGTTGCCGGACGGCTTCGGCTTCCTGCGCTCGCCCGATACCTCTTATCTGGCCGGGCCCGACGACATTTACGTCAGCCCCTCGCAGATTCGCCGCTTCAACCTGCATACCGGCGATTCGATCGAAGGCGAGATCCGCACACCCAAGGAAGGCGAGCGCTACTTCGCGCTGGTCAAGGTGGACAAGGTCAACGGCGAACCGCCGGAAAATTCCAAGCACAAGATCCTGTTCGAGAACCTGACGCCGCTGTTCCCGAACCAGCCGCTGACCCTGGAACGCGAAATCAAGGCGGAAGAGAACATCACCGGCCGCGTGATCGACATGGTCGCGCCGATCGGCAAGGGACAGCGCGGCCTGCTGGTGGCCAGCCCGAAATCCGGCAAGACCGTGATGCTTCAGCATATCGCCCATGCCATCACCACCAACCATCCCGAAGTCATCCTGATCGTCCTGCTGATCGACGAGCGGCCGGAGGAAGTCACAGAAATGACGCGCACCGTGCGCGGCGAGGTAGTCGCTTCCACCTTCGACGAACCCGCCACGCGTCACGTCCAGGTGGCCGAAATGGTGCTGGAAAAAGCCAAGCGCCTGGTCGAACACAAGAAGGACGTGGTCATCCTGCTCGACTCCATCACCCGCCTGGCGCGCGCCTACAACACCGTGGTGCCGGCCTCCGGCAAGGTGCTCACCGGCGGCGTGGACGCCAATGCCCTGCAGCGGCCGAAACGCTTCTTCGGCGCGGCGCGCAATATCGAGGAAGGCGGCTCGCTCACCATCATCGCCACCGCGCTGGTGGATACCGGCTCGCGCATGGACGACGTGATTTACGAAGAATTCAAGGGCACCGGCAACATGGAAATCCATCTTGACCGCAAGATGGCGGAAAAGCGCCTATACCCGGCGATCAACGTCAACCGCTCCGGCACGCGCAAGGAAGAATTGCTGATCAAGGCCGACAACCTGCAAAAAATCTGGGTGCTCAGGAAACTTTTGTACCCGATGGACGATCTAGAGGCCATGGAGTTCCTGCTCGACAAGATCAAGGCCACCAAAAACAACGCGGATTTCTTTGATTCAATGCGGCGCGGTTAAGCGCTCTTGATTAAGGACATTTTTTGGGGGATAATCCCCCCTTTTCAGAATTCGGCCACACAAAGCCAAGGATTTAAGCCATGAAACCGGAAATTCATCCCGAATACAACGAAATCGATGTGACTTGCAGCTGCGGCACCAAGTTCAAGACCCGTTCCACCATGAACCGGGCGCTGAACATCGAAGTCTGCTCGATGTGCCACCCGTTCTACACCGGCAAGCAGAAGATCGTCGACACCGCCGGCCGCGTCGAGAAATTCCGCCAGAAATATGGCATGAAATAATTTCCAGCGACGCACGGCAACAAAGGCAGCCCAAAGCTGCCTTTTTTGTTTTTGCCCGCGCCAGTGAAGCGAGAACAAGAACGAAGCGATCGGACGGCCCCACAGCCCTTCCATGAATCGACCCAAGAACCCTATCAGCTCAAACCCGCGTTCGACCCTGTTCCTGCTGGTCGCGCTTTGCTTTGCCTGGATTCTTCCCGGCCTGATCGGCCACGAGCCCTGGAAGCCCGACGAAGCCTACAGCTTCGGCCTGATCCATCACATCATCCAGAGCGGCGACTGGATCGTGCCGACTCTGGGGGGCGAACCGTTCATGGAAAAGCCGCCGCTGTATTACATCAGCGCAGCCCTGTTCGGAAAAATCCTCTCGTTCGCGCTGCCGCAGCACGATGCCGCGCGGCTGACCACCGGCTTTTTCATGGCGATCACCCTGCTGTTCACCGGCATGGCGGGCCGAGCGCTGTGGGGCAAAGGCCACGGCCGCCTCAGCGTGATGATCCTGATCGGTTGCCTGGGGCTGCTGATCCGCGGCCACGAGATGATCACCGACATTTCGCTCCTGACCGGGTTCGCCATCGCTTTCTATGGACTTGCGCTGAGCCGGCGAAGAGCCGTCCTCGCCGGCTTTTGGCTCGGCACCGGCATCGGCATCGGCTTCATGTCGAAAGGGCTGATCGCGCCGGGCAT
>JAQTMN010000107.1 GCA_028714315.1 Sulfuricella sp.
CGCAGGCCCATCAGGCGGCCGGAAAGCTGGTCCACCACCTTGAAGGTCTTGAGATCCATGTCGCGGCCGGTGCCGGACAGCAGCGACGGCAGGTATTCCAGCAGCGGCGGGACCACCAGCTGATAGCCGCAGGCGTGGAACCAGTCGAGCAGCTGCCGGCGCGTGCGTTCGAAGCGCAGCGCCTGCGCCGGAAGCATGTCTTCGATGTATTCGGGAAGCAACCAGTTATGCATGATCAATTCATCAGATAGAGCAGCAGCAAACCGCCCAGCATGGACGTCAGGCCGACGAAGCGCAGCTGCCCGTCGGTCATCTCAGTCATCTTGCGGAAGGTTTCCCGCCATACGGAAGGGGCGAGAAAAGGCAGCACGCCTTCCAACACCAGCATCAACGCCAGGGCGGCCAGCAGGCTTATTTTCACGGGTCGGTTCTTGCAAGGCAGGCATCGGCCTTGGAGCCTGCAAATGAACGACATGGACAATCGGCTGTGCGCCGACGGAATGCACGCCAAGGCGCCGGACGACAACGCCGCGGCGCACCCGCCAGTGCAGTCCGAATGTTCACGTTGCTCATTTGCGAGCTCTTACTTGCCCGGCGACTTGAGGTACTTGAAGAACTCCGAACTCGGGTCCAGCACCATCACGTCGCTCTTGTTCCTGAAACTCTGGCGGTAAGCTTCCAGGCTGCGATAAAAGGCGTAAAACTCCGGATTCTGCCCGAATGCCTCGGCATAGATCGCGGCCGCCCTGGAGTCGCCCTCGCCCTTGGTGCGCTGCGCATCGCGGTAGGCTTCGGCAAGCACCACCTCGCGCTGCCGGTCGGCGTCGGCGCGAATCTTCTCCGCTTCGCCGGCGCCGGTGGAACGCAGTTCGTTCGCCACGCGCTTGCGCTCGGCCTCCATGCGCTGGTACACCGACTCGCTCACTTCCTGCGGCAAATCCACCCTTTTCAGGCGTACGTCGAGCACCTGGACGCCGATGGTGCGCGCGTCGGCGTCGGCCTTCTGGCGCAGGATATCCATGATTTGCTCGCGCTGGCCGGAGACCACGTCGTGCACCGTGCGCTTGCCGAATTCGGCGCGCAGCCCGTCGTTGATGGTCTGTGAAAGCCGCGTCTGGGCACGGGTTTCGTCGCCGCCGACGCTGACGTAGTACTGCTTGACATCGACCACGCGCCATTTGACGAAGGAATCCACCAGCACGTTCTTCTTCTCCGAAGTGATGAAGCGCTCCGGCTCGGGCGAGGTCATGGTCAATATCCGGGTATCGAAGTAGCGCACGTTCTGCAGCATCGGCACCTTGAAATACAGGCCGGGCGCGGTCTTGACGTCGATGATCTCGCCCAGTTGGAACACAATCGCATTCTGGCGCTGATCGACGGTGAACACGGACATGCTGAGCACGATCAGGATGGCGATCAGGCCGCTCAGGATAACGTTAAGATTTTTCATTGCCGCACCTCGCGTTCACGGCTACGGAACGCATCGCGCGAGCGCGACGTACCCTCTAGTCTCTCCGCCTGCGGCGGCGTTTCATTGGAAATTGCAGCCGGCATGCGAACCGTGCCGGACGCCGTCTCAGGCACGGTCGGCGCGGCGCCCGCCCCGGTCGCCTGGATCAGCTTGTCCAGCGGCAGATAGAGCAGGCTGTTGCCGCCCTTCTGATCGACCAGGACTTTGCTCGAATTGGTCAACACCTGCTGCATCGCATCGAGATACATCCGGTCGCGCGTCACTTTCGGCGCCTTGCTGTATTCCACCAGAATCTGCTTGAAGCGGCTGGCGTCGCCCTGCGCGCTGACGATCACGCGCTGCTTGTAGCCGTCGGCCTCCTGCAACAGGCGCGAGGCGGCGCCGCGCGCGCGCGGAATCACGTCGTTGGCGTAAGCCTGGCCCTCGTTCTTCGCCCTTTCGCGATCCTGGCCCGCCTTCACCGCATCGTCGAACGCGGCTTGCACCTGCTCGGGCGGCTGGGCGTTCTGCATCGTCACCTTGCTGATGCTGATGCCGGTCTTGTAGCGGTCGAGAATCTCCTGCATCAGCTTTGCGGAGCGCGCGGCAATTTCGGAGCGCCCTTCGTACAGGACGAAATCCATCTTGCTTTTTCCGACGATCTCGCGGATCGCGGTTTCCGCCGCCTGATGCACCGCATCGTCCGGCGACCGATTGTTGAACAGGTAATCTTCCGGGCTTTTCAGGAGGTACTGCACCGCGAACTGGATGTCGATGATGTTCTCGTCGTCGGTCAGCATCAACGACTCTTTCAGCACCTTGCTCTTGACGTTGGCGCGGTATCCCACCTCGACCGTGCGCACTTGTTGCAGGTTGACCACTTCGGCGGATTCGATCGGGTAAGGCAGATGCCAGCGCGGACCGGGCTGGGTGGTTTCGACGAACTTGCCGAAACGCAGCACAACCCCGCGCTCGCCGGCATTGACGATGTAAAAGCCGCTGCCAAGCCAGATCAGGGCCACCAGAAGGGGAATAAACCCCAGACTGGCCGAAAACTTGCCGCCCGGCATGGCGCCGCCGTTGCCGCCGCCGAGCTTGCCGCCGAACAGGCCGTTCAGTTTCTGGTTGAAACGGCGCCACAACTCATCGAGATCCGGCGGCCCGCCGCTGTTTTTCTTGCCCCAATCGGGATCGTTCCATGCCATGTTGTTTTTTTCCAAGTACCGAAACCGTAATGTCAGAAGCCCGCGCCCTGGCTCGCCTGCACCAACGCATCGGCGACTTCCGCCTGATGCCGCCGGCTGTATTCCGCCAGCGCCTGTCGCAGCAAATCGAGGCCGTCGCCGCTTTGCGCACTGATCCAGACGCGGCCAATTCTACCATACTCGTCCCGCTCCAAGCCGGGCGCCTGCCCGTTGACGTCGATTTTATTGAACACCAGCAACTGTGGAATGCGGTCGGCGCCGATCTCCGCCAGCACCTTGTTCACCTCGGCGATCTGCTGGTCGCGGCCGGGGCTGGAAGCATCCACCACATGCAGCAGGAGATCGGCCTCGATCGCCTCTTCCAGTGTAGCGCGGAACGCAGCGACCAGCGTGTGCGGCAAGTGCTTGATGAAGCCCACGGTATCGGACAGCACGACGGCGCCGCCGTCCGGCACGAAAAACTTGCGTGTGGTGGTGTCGAGAGTGGCGAAAAGCTGGTCGGCCGCATAGGCATGAGCGTGGGTCAGCCGATTGAACAGGGTGGACTTGCCGGCATTGGTATAGCCGACGATGGACACCGACAGCACGTTGGCGCGGCTCCTGGCGCGGCGCTGCACGGCGCGCTGCCGGCCCAGCTTGGCGAGCCTTTCCTTGAGCAGCCGAACTCGTTTCCCCAGCAGGCGGCGGTCGGTTTCGAGCTGGGTTTCGCCCGGCCCGCGCAGCCCGATGCCGCCCTTCTGGCGTTCGAGGTGGGTCCAGCCGCGCACCAGCCGCGTCGCCAGGTGTTCGAGCTGCGCCAGTTCCACCTGCAACTTCCCTTCGTGGCTTTGGGCGCGCTGCGCAAAAATATCGAGAATCAGGCTGGTACGGTCGAGCACGCGGCAATCGAGCCGCCGCTCCAGATTGCGCTCCTGCGCGGGGGAAAGTTCATGATCGAAAAAAACCAGGCTGGCTTCGCTGGCGGCGACCGCCTCGGCGATTTCGTCGGCCTTGCCCGAGCCGA
This sequence comes from Sulfuricella sp., assembly GCA_028714315.1. Lineage (GTDB taxonomy): Bacteria > Pseudomonadota > Gammaproteobacteria > Burkholderiales > Sulfuricellaceae > Sulfuricella. Next base: position 3,659 of record JAQTMN010000107.1, read on the forward strand.
CGAACAACGCCGCATCCGGCCGGGCGCGCTTGCCCCGGACCACGCCCGCCACTCTCACGCCGGCGCTCTCGGCGAGGCGGCGCAGCTCTTCCAGGCTTTCCTCGAAATCGGTGCGGCCGAAATCCAGGCCGACCAGGATGGCGGCGTCGCCGCCGCCGGGACGTTCAAACACGAAAGTCGCTCTACGCCTCTGAGGGATGCTCGAACGACATGCTGACGGGGCGAACCGGCACGACGGTGGAAATCGCGTGTTTGTAGACCATCTGAGTAACGGTGTTTTTCAGCAATACCACGTACTGGTCGAACGACTCGATCTGGCCCTGAAGTTTGATCCCGTTCACCAAATAAATGGAGACCGGCACATGCTCCTTACGCAAGGCATTCAAAAACGGGTCTTGTAATAACTGCCCTTTCGCACTCATGGTATCTCCAATATATTGTTATGGTTGATTCGGGTAGGCTACTTTACTTGATTTTTCAAACCGCTGCCAGCGGTCTCGTCGCCAGCATTCATATCAATATATGGGATAATCGGCGCATTTCAAGCACTGGCCTGGATGTTTCGCAAACCGGCGCCTAACACTCTTGAACCTTGAACCTCGCGGCGCTTTGGATGCCCCTCCGTTCCGCAGGGCCTGCCGAATCACCGCGGCCGACCGACCAAAGCAAGCGAGTTTGCCCGTCGTCGCTAATTTTCTATAGCTTGTGAGATGCCGTGAACCCCGGCGCCGCATTTCGCATCAAGGAAGTTCCTTACAGCTCAAAATGTGCGTTGTCCCCAGCGCCAACGCGCACAGCCTTCGGAAACATCCTCTCCGCATTTGCGTCGAGCGGCAGGTGCGGAAACTTGCCCCGCACCAGCTCGATGATCGCCGCTGCCTGCAACCGGTCACGCTGCTTTTTCTCCGGCTCCCGGTCGGGCTGCTCGCTCAACCAATGCTTGTATACTGCGAAGGCGCGTGGGTCGGGGGCCACCATCGGTGCCGGTAATCCATCTTGCCCAACCACGACAGCCTGGAACTTTTGGCTGGCCAGCAGCCATTGAATATGCGGCAGCCAGGACGGCGTTAAATCCCCGCCGGCAAGCTGTTCCGGCTCTCCGGGTTTCGATGGTGGAGATGGCGCCTGCTTCACCAAGTCCACATAGAATCCATGCTTGTTGACCGCCCGGAAATCGCCCTGGCGTGCCGGCTCGAACGACCGGTCCACCTTACGCAGAATCGCCAGCACGCCAGCTTCCGCCACCTCGCTATCCAGCAATCCGAGCTTGAGCATGGTCCGTGCATCCCAGAGCAAGTCGATGTCGGTCGTCGCCATCAGCCCTGCATCGAGCATGACGCCCGCCACCGCTTCGTAGCCGTAGAGCGCGTTGGTGCCAATGACCATCAAGTTCTTGCCCAGCAGGCCGTATTCGTCGAGCTTCCGCAGCGTGGCAGTCACGATGGATGGTACGCGGTTGAGATAAATCCCCTTCGCCATTCCGGCGAACTCCTGCACCGCCTGCGCCAGCCCGGCTTCGCGTTC
>JAQTMN010000108.1 GCA_028714315.1 Sulfuricella sp.
TCCGTCGCCGCTTTCTTGTGCTTGATGTTCGCCCATTTACTGTGGCCGGCCATAACTTACCTCGATTTGTTCTTAAAAATGAATAATTTTAGCATTTCCGCGTAGCTTTTATAAATGGGGTTGTAGGTGCGAATTTATTCGCACAATCCGTCGCTTCCGTGCGAATAAATTCGCACCTACAAGGCAGTCTCACCTGGAGATGACTGAATCCCGCGACTGCGGCGCCGGGGTAAAAACCTCTCGGGAAGGGCCTCTCAGGCTTCCTCGTAGCGGCGCGCGTAGCCCGCCATGCCCATCAGGAAGCGCACCGCGCCGTAGCTCGCCCATGCCAGGAAACGACTGTACAGCGGCTGCTGTTTCCAGCGCTCGGGGGCGATCCGGTGCGCGCCTTCGCCGATCGCCCGCCACAGGCTGTCCCGCAGCGCGGCGGCGAAACCGGTGTCGCGCGCCACGATGTTGGCTTCGCGCGCCAGCATCAGGCTGAACGGGTCGATATTGGACGATCCCACGGTGGCCCAGCGGCCGTCGATCACCGCCACCTTGGCATGGAGAAAGCTGCGGTGGTAGCAGTAGATTTCGATGCCCGCGTCGAGCAGGACGCCATAGAGGGCGCGCGACGCGTAATGCAGCAGGAAATATTCCACCCGGCCCTGCAAAAGCAGCACCACGCGCACCCCGCGCGCGGCGGCCTGGATCAGCGCCTGGCGGAACCGGCGGCCGGGCAGGAAGTAGGCGTTGGCGATGAGCACTTCCTTGCGCGCGGCGGCGATGGCGTCGAGGTAGGCGTTTTCGATGTCGCGCCGATGGCGGATGTTGTCGCGCCGGATGAAGGCCGCCTCGACGTGGCCGCGCGGCACCAGGGGCAGCACGGTGCGATGGCTGCGGCTCTTTCGCTTCTTGAGCTGGAACCACGAGATCAGCCCCCACAGATGCCGGACGGACTGGTGAATCTCGGCCAGCAGCGGCCCTTCCACCGCCACCGCATAATCGTAGCGCGGCGGAACCTGGTGCGGGGTGTCCATGTCGTCGATGATGTTGATGCCGCCGACAAACGCGATGCGGGTGTCGATCACCGCGATCTTGCGGTGCAGCCGGCGCAGGCGATGGCGCCGGAGACGAAAAGTGACGTCGGGGCGAAAAAACAGCACCTGCACGCCGGCTGCGCGCAGTTCATCGACCAGCGCGGACGGCAGCGACTTCGAGCCGAACCCGTCGAGCAGCAGGTGCGTGGTCACGCCGCGCCGGGCGGCCCGTTTCAGCGCGTCGGCGATGCGCCGGCCGGTCGCGTCGGATTCGAAAATATAGGATTCCAGGAAAACTTCGCGGCGCGCCCCGTCGATGGCGGCTTCGAGCGCGGGAAAATATTCCGCGCCGTTTTTGAGCAGCGTCAGGCGATTCCCCGGCGTCAACTCCGTCATGCGCGCTGGACGGTGGCGGACAAGGCGGCGTGGTCGGAAATCTTCGACCACGGCCGGCCGCTATGCACCTCGGTGGCCGTCACGCGCAGGCCGCGCACGTAAATGCGGTCGAGGCGGAACAGCGGCAGCGCCGCCGGGAAACTGCGCGCGGGCTGCCCCTGCGTCATGCCGAACACCTCTTTCAGGTGCATCTTGTGGGCCAGGGTGGCGCAGGCTTCGCTGCGCCAATCGTTGAAATCGCCGGCGATGATCAGCGGCGCATGGGGCGGCACCAGGCTTTCTATCCGCTCGCGCAGCGCCGACAGCTGTTTGCGCCGCCCCTGCGCGAACAGGCCGAAGTGGACGCAGACGCAATGCAGCGGCGCATCCCAGCCCGGCATGTTCACCTCGCAATGGAGCAGGCCGCGCTGCTCGAAGCGGTGGGCGGAGACATCGACGTTTTCCCAGTTGACGATCGGAAAGCGGCTCAGGATCGCGTTGCCGTGGTGCCCTTCCGGATAGACCGCGTTCTTGCCGTAGGCGAAGTCTTCCCAGATCGCCTCGGCCAGAAATTCGTACTGCGAAGTATCCGGCCAGTCCTGATGCCGCTCGGCGTGCAGCTCGTGAGCGCCCACTACCTCCTGCAGGAAGACCAGATCGGCGCTCATGCCGCGCAGCTGATCGCGCAATTCGTGCAGCATCATGCGCTGGTTGAATTGGGAGAACCCTTTGTGGATGTTGTAAGTGACGACCCGGATCGCCTGTTGTTTCATGATGCTTTCGATCTATTCAGGAAGCATCCAGCATGCGTTGCAATGCCACCCGCGCCAGCGCCGCCTCGTCGGGCGGCACCGTGATGCGGTTCACCACCTGTCCGGCGGCCAGGTTTTCCAGGCACCAGGCCAGGTGCTGCGGGTCGATGCGCGCCATGGTCGAGCACATGCAGACGGTGGAGGCCATGAACTGGACGGTCTTACCCTCGTCCTTGAACTGCTCCGCCAGGCGGTTGACCAGGTTGAATTCGGTGCCGACCAGCCAATGCGTGCCCGGCTTGGCTTCCGCGATGGTCTTGATGATGTACTCGGTCGAGCCGACGTAATCCGATTCGCGGCACACCTCGAAGCTGCACTCCGGATGGGAAATCACCAGGCCGTCCGGATGCGCCTCGCGGAAGCGCTGGATGTGCTGCGGCTGGAACATCTGGTGCACCGAGCACAGGCCCTTCCACAAAATGATTTTGGCTTTTTCGATCTGCTCCGGGGTGAGGCCGCCGAGCGGCTGGTCCCAGTCCCACATCACCATCTCGTCGAGCGGGATGCCCATCTTGTAGCCGCTCCAGCGTCCCAGGTGCTGGTCGGGGAAGAACAGCACCTTCTCGCGCTGGGCGAACGACCATTCCAGGATTTTCGGCGCGTTGCTGGAAGTGCAGACGATGCCGCCGTGCTCGCCGCAAAAGGCTTTCAGGTCGGCGGCGGAATTGATGTAGGTGACCGGCGTAAAAGTCGTATCGGGATCGCACACCGCCTTCAGCTCGCGCCAGGCGCGCTCGACACGCGCCAGCGTCGCCATGTCCGCCATCGAACAGCCGGCGGCGAGGTCGGGCAGGATGGAGATTTGCTCCGGCCGTGACAGGATATCCGCCACCTCGGCCATGAAATGCACGCCGCAGAACACGATGTAATCGGCTTCGGAATTGGCGGCGAGGCGGGACAGCTTGAGCGAATCGCCGGTGAAGTCGGCATGCTGGAACACGTCGGAGCGCTGGTAATGATGCCCCAGGATCACCAGGCGCTTGCCCAGGCTGGCCTTGGCGGCGCGGATGCGGGTCTGGCAGGCTTCGTCGGACAGATTCTGGAATTCGGAAAAAGGAATGGGTTGGCTCATGGAGTTAACTTTAAACAATTTCACGATTAGCCACAATGTCCGCCGGCATGGGTAGGAGCGGCCTCCCGGCCGCGATTGCCGCAATCGCGGCCGGGAGGCCGCTCCTACAAGGTGGCCGATCAGGACAAAGGCAGCTTTTCCAGCGCCGCCGCATTGGTCCAGGAAAATACTTTCCTGGCCGCCTCGGCGCAAGGCAGCCACCGGTAATTCAGATGCTCCTTCGGCTCCAGATGGACCGGCAACGCCCGCGGCAGTTCCAGGCCGAACACGTGCTCGGCGTTATGGGTCACGCCGGGTGCGTAGCGGTGACGCCATTCGGCGTAGATTTCAAAGTCGAATCGCAGGTTCCAGTCGGTGAGCGCGTACTTTTCCGCGTCCAGCCCGGTTTCCTCGCGCACTTCGCGCAGCGCGGTCTGGCGCAGTGTTTCGCCCGGCTCGCAGCTTCCCGTCACCGACTGCCAGTAGCCGGGGTGGTCGGCCCGCTCCAGCAGCAGCGCCTGCCCGTCCGGCGTGTAAATCACCACCAGGACGGAGACGGGCATCTTGTAAGGCATCGGAAAAACCGCGAACCGATTACTCGAAATTGATCGGCTCGGGCTTCTCGGTCGGCCGTTGCTCGGTGTTCCACTGATCGAAGCCGCTCGACAGGGAAACCACGTCCGCATAGCCGATTTTTTGCAGTTGCACTGCGGACAACGCGGCGCGCCCGCTGGTGCGGCAGTAGAGCAGGAGCGATGCCTGTTTGTTGGCGGCTTCGGGCAGCATGCCGATCTTGAATTCGAGCACGCCGCGCGGCACGTTGATGGCGCCGGGCAAATGGCCGGCGGCGAATTCGTCGTATTCGCGCACGTCGATGATCACGCGCTTGCCGAGCAAGGCCTGAGCCTCGTCGCAGTTGATTTCCCGAATCTGGGTTTTGGCCTCGGTCACGAGGTCGTGGGGGGTTAATGCCATTTCAACTCCGTTGCATGTTGCTAGATCGCGCTAGCATTGACGAAAAAAACGGCGCGGCAAGGCGGCCTTGGCCGCCCGCCGCGCCGGTCGTATGAGGGGTCAGCCCTTTTCCACCTCGACCTGGGTCTGCACCTGCTGCCGCAGGCGGATGTGCAATTCGCGCAGCTGCTTGTCGTCCACCAGGTTCGGCGCCTGGGTGAGCAGGCAGGCGGCGCGCTGGGTTTTGGGGAAGGCGATGACGTCGCGGATCGATTCCGCGCCGGCCATCAGCGTGACCAGGCGGTCCAGGCCGAGCGCCAAGCCGCCGTGGGGTGGGGCGCCGTATTGCAGGGCTTCGAGCAGGAAGCCGAATTTTTCCTGGGCTTCCTCGGCACCGATATTGAGCGCCTCGAAAACTTTCGACTGCACTTCCTGACGGTGGATACGGATCGAACCGCCGCCCAGCTCCCAGCCGTTCAGCACGAAATCGTAGGCCTTGGACAGGGCCTTGCCGGGATCGCTCGAGAGCAGTTCCTCGTGGCCTTCGGCCGGCGCGGTAAAGGGGTGGTGCAGCGCGACCCAGCGTTTTTCTTCCTCGGCGTATTCGAACATCGGGAAATCGACCACCCACAGCGGCTTCCAGGCGCCCTCCGCGAAGCCGCGCTCATGGCCGATCCTGGCGCGCAGCGCGCCGAGCGCCTCGTTCACCACCTTGGCCTTGTCGGCGCCGAAGAAAATCAGGTCGCCGTCGGTCGCGCCGGTGCGCTCGATCACCGCTTTCAGGGCGGCGTCGGACAGGTTCTTGACGAT
>JAQTMN010000109.1 GCA_028714315.1 Sulfuricella sp.
TGCGCGCGGTGCTGCTGCACAACATGCACGAGGAAATGGAGCACGCGGCGATGGTGCTGGAATGGCTGCGCCGACGCACGCCGCGGCTGGACGAGATTCTGCGCATCTACCTGTTCAGCCAGGGCGACATCACGCTGGCGGAGCAGAAGGCGACGGGCAAGGACGGCGGCGAGGCGGTGGCGCCGAGTGCCGCGCCACGCCTGACGGTCGGAGCGATGAAAGGAGCATGATCATGAATAATTCCAGCATTCCCTTCGACGCCGCGCTGCTCGCGCGGATGGAGCAAATGGCGGTAGCCGAGGCGCGCAAGGCGCTGACAGCGCGTCGCTTCCTGCCGGTGGACGGACCTTTCGGACTGGGCTATCTGGCCGCGCCGGTGGGCAACGACGACCAGCGGCAGCACGCCAGCCACGGCGCCACCACCATCATTTCGCGCACCATCCCGGTGCCGCTGATTTTCCGCCATTTCGTCCTCGGCCGGCGGCGTGTCGCCGCCTACACCGAGACCGGGCAGCCGCTCGACCTCAGCCCGCTCGGCCAGGCCGCGCTGGAAGTGGCGGGGCGCGAGGAAGAGCTGATTTACATGGGGGACGCCGAATTCGGCCTGGCCGGCCTGTGCACGGTCGAGGGCCGCAACCACCTGGACGGCGGCGACTGGACCGACGTGGAGCAGGTGCTGCGCGACGTGCTCGCCGCCGTTACCCGGCTCGACACCGCGCGCTTCCACGGCCCTTACGCGCTCGCGCTGGAGCCGCGGCTTTACAACAATCTATTCCGGCGCTATCCGGAGGGATCCGACCTGCTGCAAATCGACCATCTCAAGGAACTGTGCACCAACGGTATCCATAAGACCGCCATCCAGGGCGCCGTGCTGGTCGCGCCGGAGGCCGGCACGCTGCTGATCGGCGAGGATCTCACGGTGGATTTCACCTTCCCCGATTCCGCCCATTTCAATTTCGCCGTGCGCGAGTCCGTCGTCCTGCGCATCGACGCGCCCAAGGCGATCTGCACGATAAAATCGTGAGGAGTGAGGAGTCGTAGGTCGGGCACGGGGTGCCCGACCTACATGACTGGCGTAGCCCGGATGGAACGCAGTGGAATCCGGGGAAATGCCCCGATTGTCCCGGATTCCGCTGCGCTTCATCCAGGCTACAAACCCCGTGCCTGACTCACTCAGAACTCATATTTGCCCCAGAAGAAAAAGATGTTGCCGTACCCTTTTCCCCCTGGGACGAACGAAGTCTCGATGCTGAGTTTGCGGTAGCCCACCGAGGCCACCGGCAGGATGCCCGGAAACGGGGTGTAGTGGCCGGTTTCGGCGCGCGCCATGAGGAATGCGGTGTAGCCCAGCCCCAGCTTCCACTCCCCGCCGGGGTACCAGAACGTCTTGTAGCCATAGCCCGCCATCCACAGCGGGGCGAAGTGGGAATCCTGGAACCCCATCGCGTAGATGCCGTGCCAATCGCCGTCGCTGTCGTAAATGCCGCGGCCGATGCCGAGGCCGGGCGGGTTTTCCTGGTAGCTGTCGATCTTCTCGCGCGTGTAGGCCGAGCGCAGGTGATACGTGTAAAAGGGCAGGTAGAGCTCGGTATTTCCGGTGCGATAGATTGTGGTCACGCGGTTCTCCGCCCGCTCCAGCCATGAGCCGTCGTCCGCCGCGGCGGCAGTGGCGGCTCCGGCGAGGGCCAGCGCGGCGATGAATCCGGGGTTTGCCATCATGCTCCTGCCTGGTGGTCAGTCAATTTATCCTGGAAACCTCATTTGAACCACGGAGAGCACGGAGTAAAACCAAAGCGTTCGGGAAAGATCGAGCGCTCACCCAATGGGTGAAACGTAAGCTCAATGCGATGTCTTGATTTTTCTCCGTGACCTCCGTGCTCTCCGTGGTTAACTGCTTTTTTAGGTTTATGCAACATCCGGGCTAGTATTCTGTATCTCCGAAGATTCACTATAGGCCACCGCGCGGAATCTGCCCTGTTGCCGATCCATTCAATTCATGGCGGGTTTTTCTCCGTGTTCTCCGCGCCTCCGAGTGAATTCGCGACACTCACGCCGCGGCGCGGAGAACGCGGAGGGCGGAATAATCCGGCGGTAGGGCGCAATAACCAACGGGCATTGCGCCGTATGAATGCCAATCGCGGTTCCGGTGCGATGTGCTGCGCTTATTGCACCCTACATTGCCGGAAGCCAGCTTCGATCGGGGAATCCATGCCGTGCGGGTTTGATTGAAAAACCGGGTGTGGCATCATGGTGGTGTTGCCCTTGCTGGAGGCCCCATATTGTTTGCATCGGATTCGAGAGACGATCCTTCCCCGCTTCAACGCATGCCCATCGGCCTTCACCTGCTGATGTTCGCGCTGTTCGCCTTTTTTATCGGTCTTCTCGGCTATGCCACGTTCGAGCAAAACCGGAAATCCATCGCGCGGGAAAAAATCCAGGAACTCGGCGCCATCGCCGACCTGAAGGCCGCGCAGATCGCTGCCTGGCAGGAGGCTCACCGGCGCCGGGCCGAGTATTACATGCATGGCTCGCTGCTCGCCGCGGAGGTCGATCGCTGGCTCAAGGAAGGCGCGCCGGACAACGACCGCAAGGAGAATATCCGGAAAGTCCTGGCGGGCATCCACTTGCAGGAGCTGCAAGGCTACAAGGATGTTTCCGTGCTCGACGCGAAAGGAAATGTCAGGATTTCGACCGGCGACCGGGGACGGCCCGATGCCGAAGACCGGAAACTGGCCGAGGAAGCGATGCGCGGCCAGCAGGTGCTGTTTCTCGATATTCACCGGCGCGGCGGAAGCGGCCCGGTCGAACTCGGCTTTGCCGCGCCGCTGCTGGTTGCCGGCAAAGGCGGGGAGCGCATCGTCGGCGCGGTGCTGTTCACCACCGACCCCGATTCCTTCCTCTACCCGCTGATCCAGACCTGGCCCACCGCCAGCCCGAGCGCGGAAACGGTGCTGGTGCGGCGCGACGGCGACAGCGTCCTGTTCCTCAACGAGCTGCGCCACAGGAAAGGCCCCGCGCTATCCCTGCGCCTGCCGCTCGCCACATCGAAACTGCCGTCCGCCATGTGGCTGCGCGGCGAGTTCAACGCCGTGGAGGGCGACGATTACCGCGGCGTTCCCGTGGTGACCGCGGTGCGCGAAATTCCGGGCACGCCCTGGGCGATGGTGGCAAAAGTCGACAAGGCGGAACTCTTTGCCGGGATCGATACGCTGGAGCGTTGGGTGGCGGGGCTGGCTTCGGCTTTCGCCGCTTTCGGCGGCGCGGTGTTTTTTCTCTGGTTCAGCGGGAGTCAGGCGCGCATTGCCCACCTCCAGGTCCAGCGCGACGCAGCGGAGGCGCTACGCGGAGCCCACGACCAGCTGGAGGCGATGTTTTCCAATATCCACACCATGGTGGTCTATCTCGACGCCGACTTTAATTTCATCCGGGTGAACCAGGCCTACGCGCGCGCCTGTGGCTATACGCCGGAATTCTTCGTCGGCAAGAACCATTTCGACCTGTATCCGCATGCGGAGAACCAGGCGATTTTCCGCAAGGTGGTGGAAACCGGCGAACCCTACGTGGTTTTCGCCAAACCGTTCGAATTCCCCGACCACCCCGAATGGGGGATTACCTACTGGGACTGGACGCTCCATCCGATCAAGGGGAAAGACGGCAAGGTCGAACGGCTGGTGTTCAACCTGGTCGATGTCACCGAGCGAAAACGGGGCGAAATCGAACTGGAGCGGCAACGGGCATTCCTGCGCCAGGTGATCGATGCCGACCCGAACTACATTTTCGTCAAGGACGCCAACGGCCGATTCCTGCTGGTCAACCAGGCGATGGCGGCGCTGCATGGCCTGGCGCCGCAGGAGCTGATTGGGCTGGACGGCGCCGGGCTGTTCACGAGCAAGGAAGAGGCCGAGCCGCATTTGCAGGCGGACCGCGAAGTGATCGCGACCCGCCGTCCGTTCGTGTTCATTGCCCACAACTTCCTCGGCGGCAAGGAGCGCTGGCTGATGGTCACCAAGGTGCCGATGGAACAGCACGACGGCACCGTGCAGGTGCTCGGCATCGCCATGGACATCACCGAGCGCAAGCAGGCGGAGGAAAAACTCCGGATTTCGAACCTGGAGCTGCAACGGCTGGCGACCCACCTGGAACTGGTCAGGGAAGAGGAGCAAAAGCGCATCGCGCGCGAACTGCACGACGAAATGGGCGGCGTGCTGGCCGCGCTCAACATCAAGGTTTCGATGCTGGCAGTGGATATCCCGGCCGAAATGCCCCAGCTGCTGGCCGACGTGCGCAACCTGGAAAAGCTGGTGGCGGACGGCATCAAGGCCATGCGCCAGACCGTCGCCGCGCTGCGGCCGTCGCTGCTGGACGAAGTGGGGCTCAAGATCGCCATCGAAAAATACACGCGGGAGTTCGAACAGAATACCGGCATCGAGTGCGACCTGCGCCTGCCCGAAGCGGAGCCGGCCATCGGCGGTGCCCAAGCCGCCACGATCTTCCGCATCGTGCAGGAATCGCTGACCAACGTGGCGAAGCACGCCCAGGCGAGCAAAGTCAGCATTACCCTGAGCGAATGGGACGGATCGCTGATGCTGACGGTGAAGGACAACGGCAAGGGGTTCGACCCATCCGTCCGCAAGGCCAAATCCTTCGGCCTTCTCGGCATCCGCGAGCGCGCCGCCATGGTCGGCGGCAAGGCGGAAATCAGCAGCGCGCCGGGCAAGGGCACCACCGTGCGCGTGAGTCTGGCGCGGGCGGAGTGAATTTCTTGTCGGCCGCGAAAAGGCACAAAAAGCGCAAAAATTTTGTAGCCCGGATGAAGCGCAGCGGAATCCGGGGTAATGGGGATGTTTCCCCGGATTCCACTTTGTTCCATCCGGGCTACGCCGGGTATAGGTCGGGCACCTCGTGCCCGACGTCTTGTGCGAATGAATTCGCACCTACATCGCCATAGTAGGATGCGGTGAGCGCCAGCGAACCGCATCGGTCGCGAACGATGCGGTTCGTTCCTCACCGCATC
>JAQTMN010000110.1 GCA_028714315.1 Sulfuricella sp.
TGCCCGGCACCTGGCCGACAGAACCCGCGCCCATGGTCAGCACCACGTCGCCGTCATGCGCCGCGTTCAAAATCGCCTGCGGCAGCTCGGCCACCGCTTCCACGAAAATCGGCTCGACCTTTCCCGCCACGCGGATCGCCCGCGCCAGCGCTCGGCCGTCGGCCGCCACGATGGGCGCTTCGCCGGCCGGATAGACTTCGGTCAGCAGCAACGCATCGACGGTGGACAGCACCTTGACGAAATCCTCGAACAAGTCGCGGGTGCGGGTGTAGCGATGCGGCTGGAACGCCAGCACCAGGCGCCTGCCGGGAAACGCGCCGCGCGCCGCCGCCAGGGTCGCCGCCATTTCCACCGGGTGGTGGCCATAGTCGTCGATCAAAGTAAAACTTCCTCTCCCGCTCGCGGGAGAGGAAACGTTTGCGCTTTCTCCCGCTTGCGGGAGAGAGTTGGAGAGAGGGGAAGTAAAACTTCCGCTCCCGCAGGGAGCGGAAACGTTTGCCCCCTCTCCCGCCTGCGGGAGAGGGTTGGGGAGAGGGTAAGCAGCACCTCCGCTCCCTGTGGGAGCAAGGAGAGGTCTCACGAGTAGCTGAATCTCCCCATACCGCTCAAACCGCCTCCCCACCCCGCGAAACTCGCCCAGCCCCTTGACGATGGCCGCGTCCGACGCGCCCACCTCCATCGCCACCGCGATCGCCGCCAGCGCGTTGAGCACGTTGTGCTGACCGGGGATGTTGAGCATGACTTCCAGGTCGGAATGGCCGGCGCGCCGCACGGTGAAGCGCATCTGGCCATTGGCGTGGCGAATATCGACACCCCGCACCTGGGCGTCCTCGGCGAGGCCGTAGGTCGTCATCGGCTTGGTGATGCGCGGCATGATCTCGCGCACGTTGGCGTCGTCCGCGCACAGCACGGCCATGCCGTAGAAAGGCAGGCGCTGGATGAAATCGATGAAGGCCTGCTTCAGCCGGCCGAAATCGTGGCCGTAGGTTTCCATGTGATCGGCATCGATGTTGGTGACCACCGCCATCACCGGCGTCAGGTACAAAAACGATGCGTCGGACTCGTCCGCCTCCGCGACGATGAATTCGCCCTGCCCCAGCCGCGCGTTGGAGCCGGCCGCCTCCAGCTTGCCGCCGATCACGAAAGTCGGATCCATGCCCGCCTCGCCGAGGATGCTGGCGACCAGGCTGGTGGTGGTGGTCTTGCCGTGCGTGCCGGCGATGGCGATGCCCTGCTTGAAGCGCATCAGCTCGGCCAGCATCATCGCGCGCGGCACCACCGGGATGTTGCGTTCGCGCGCCGCCACCACTTCCGGGTTGTCCGCCTTGACCGCGGTGGAAACGACCACCACGTCGGTGCGCTCCAGGTTGCCGGCGGCGTGGCCCTGGTACACCTGGGCGCCGAGCGCTTTCAGGCGGCGCGTGGCCGCGCTGTCGCCCAGGTCGGAGCCGCTCACCTCGTAACCCAGATTGAGCAGCACCTCGGCAATGCCGCTCATGCCGACGCCGCCGATGCCGACGAAATGGACGTGTTTGACTTTATGTTTCATTTTTTAACCCTTCACCGCAAAGGCGCGAAGGCGCAAAGAAATTCGATCAATTGGCCGATGACCCTGAAATATGTTGGTTGTGGTTTTACTTTGCGCCTTCGCGCCTTTGCGGTTCCCGACTTTCATCCCGCCAACTCCACACAAACCTGCGCCACCGTCGCCGTTGCTTCCGGCTTGGCCAGTTTTCTGGCCGCCTGCGCCATCTCCAGCAACTTCCCGCGGCTGAAACCGCCCAGCAGTTCGGCCAGCCCGGCGGCCGTCAATGCCGCCTGCGGCAACAGCACCGCGGCGCCGTGCTCGCTCAGGAAGCGGGCGTTGCCGGTCTGGTGGTCGTCCACCGCGTAGGGGAACGGCACCAGCACGCTGGCAACGCCGGCGGCGGTGATCTCGGCCAGCGTCAGCGCGCCGGCGCGGCACACGATGACGTCGCACCAGTCGTACATCGCGCCCATGTCGTCGATAAAAGCGCGGGTATCGGCGGCGACGCCCGCCGCGGCATAGTTGGCCCGCAATTTCTCCAGATGCTTCGCGCCGGACTGGTGCACCACTTCCGGCCGGCCGGCTTCCGGCATCAACGCCAGCGCCTGCGGCACCGTTTCGTTCAGCGCCGCCGCGCCCAGGCTGCCGCCCACCACCAGAAGGCGCAGCCGGCCCTGGCGCCCGGCAAGGCGCTGTTCGGGCGGCGCCAGGGCGGCGATGTCGGCGCGCACCGGGTTGCCGCACCAGTCAAACACCGGTTTGGCGCAGCCGATCGGCTTGTCGCCGGCGTTGTGGAAAGCCGACGGGAAGGCCACCAAAACGCGGTCGGCGAGACAGGCGAGCACCCGGTTGGTGAGGCCGGCCACCGAATTCTGCTCGTGGATCACCAGGGGCTTCGCCAGCAGCGATGCCATCAGGCCGCCGGGAAAGGCGGTGAAGCCGCCCATACCGAGCACTACGTCGGGGCGCAGGCGGAAAATCGCCGACGCGCTCTGCCACATCGCCAAAAGCAGCATGAACGGCAGCGTCGCCCAGCGCAGCAGCCCCTTGCCGCGCATGCCGGCGAACTTGACCCAGGCCATTTCATAGCCTTTTTCCGTCACCAGGCGGGCTTCCATGCCGGCGCGCGTGCCCAGCCAGGCCACTTTCCAGCCCCGCTCCCGCAGGCTGTCGGCCACCGCCAGCGCCGGAAACACGTGCCCACCGGTGCCGCCCGCCATGATCAGGATGGTCCGGCTCATACCGAGTACCCCTTCATCACCTGGCGATTCTCCCAATCCACCCGCAGCAGCGCGCCGATGGCGGTGCAGTTGGCGGCGATGCCGCTGCCGCCGAAGGACAGGAGCGGCAGGGTCAGTCCCTTGGTGGGCAGCATGCCCATATTCACGCCCATGTTGATGACCGCCTGCACCGACAGCCAGACGCCGATGCCGTAGGCCACCAGCGCGGCGAAATGGCGGTCGATCTCGGCCGCCTGGCGGCCGATGGAAAACGCCCGCAGGGTGAGCCAGACGAACAGCAGGATCACGGCTGCGACGCCGGCAAAACCGAGTTCTTCGGCAATCACGGCGAGCAGGAAGTCGGTGTGCGCCTCCGGCAGATAGAACAGCTTTTCGACGCTGCCGCCCAGGCCGACCCCGTACCACTCGCCGCGGCCGAAGGCGATCAGCGCGTGGGAAAGCTGGTAGCCCTTGCCGAACGGGTCGGCCCACGGGTCCATGAAGCCGATGATGCGCTGCATGCGATAGGGCGAGCTCCAGATCAGCAGCAGGAAACCCACCACCAGCATGGCGAAGAGGCCGGCAAACAGGCGCCAGTTCATGCCGCCAAGGAACAGGATCGCCATGGCGATGCTGGTGATCACGGCGAACGCGCCGAAATCCGGCTCGCGCAGCAGCAGTCCGCCGACCAGCAGCATCACCATCAGCATCGGCAGGAAGCCCTTCTTGATGTTGTCCATGTAGGCGGCTTTCCTGACCGTGTAGTCGGCGGCGTAGAGCACCGCGAACAGCTTCATGAATTCGGATGGCTGCAAGTTGATCACGAACAGCGACAGCCAGCGCTGGCTGCCGTTGACCTCGCGCCCGACGCCGGGGATCAGCACCAGCACCAGCAGCACCAGGCCGGAGAGAAACAGGTAGGGCGCGATTTCCTGCAATACCTTGTTCGGCACCTGGAACGCGAACAGCCCGAACACGACGCTGGCTGCGAGGTAAATCGCCTGGCGCACCAGGTAATAGCTTTCCTGGTAGCCGGTATTGCGGCCTGCCGCGGCGATGGAAATCGAGGCGGAATACACCATCACCAGGCCGAAACACAGCAGCACGATCACCAGCCACAACAGGGTACGGTCGTAATCGGGTCTGGCATGCTGGGCGGCCACCGGGGAGTAGGAGTTCATTTTTCCCCGCTTTCGGCCAACTGGCGCACGGCGGCGACGAACACCTGGGCGCGGTGCTCGTAGTTGCGGAACATGTCGAAACTGGCGCAGGCCGGCGACAGCAGCACGGCGTCGTCCGGCCGTGCCTGCGCGAAGGCCGCGGCCACCGCTTCTTCCAGGCTGGCGGCATCGATCAGCGGCACGCCGCAACCCGCCAGCGCCGCACCGATCTTCGCAGCGTCGCGACCGATCAGCACCACCGCGCGGGCATGCGCCGCCACCGCCGGCGCGAGCGGGGTGAAATCCTGGCCCTTGCCGTCGCCCCCGGCGATCAGCACCACTTTTTGCGTCGCCATGCCGTTCAAAGCGGCCACCGTGGCGCCGACGTTGGTGCCCTTGGAATCGTCGTAAAAAGTCACGCCATTCACCTGCGCCACCTGCTCGACGCGATGCGGCAAACCCTTGAATTCGCGCAGCGCTTCCAGCAGCGGAGCAAACGGCAGATCGATGGCACGGCACAGGGCCAGCGCAGCCAGCGCGTTGGCGGCGTTATGCAGGCCGGCGAGGCGCAGCTCGCCGACGGGCATCAGCCGGTTGGCGCCTTGCGCCAGCCAGAGGCCGCCGTCGCCCGGCAGCAACCCCCAGTCGGCTTCATTTTTCGGCGCATCCAGCCCGAAGGAAACAATGCTGCGGCCCGTTCGCGCCATCGCCAGGCTGTAACGGTCTTCGCGGTTGAGCACCTGCGCGCCGCGGCCGGCGAAAATATGCGCCTTGGCGGCGGCATAGTCGTCCATGCCGGCGTAGCGGTCCATGTGGTCCTCGGTCACGTTGAGGACAGTCGCGGCGGACGGATGCAGGGATCGGGTGGTTTCGAGCTGGAAGCTGGAGAGTTCCAGCACGAACACGTCCGGGGTTTCACCGCGCCGCTCCAGGTCGGCCAGCGCATCCAGCACCGGCAGGCCGATGTTGCCGGCCACCACCGTGCGCAGGCCGGCCTTGCGGCACATCGCCCCGACCATTTCCGTCACCGTGGTCTTGCCGTTGGCGCCGGT
>JAQTMN010000111.1 GCA_028714315.1 Sulfuricella sp.
GGCCAGGCCGAAGCGCGCCTGCTGGAATGGCTGGCGCAGGGCCGCCACGGCGAGATGGATTATATGGCAAACCATGGCGTGAAGCGCAGCCGCCCGCAGGAATTGGTGCCGGGCACGCTGCGCATCGTCACCGCGCGCATGGCCTATCTCCCGCCGCTCGCACGCGACAGCCGGGAGGTGCTGGCGGACGGCGGCAGCGCCTTCATCTCGCGCTATGCGCTGGGGCGCGACTATCACAAGCTGGTGCGCGCCCGCCTGCAAAAACTGGCGGAAAGGATCGAGCGCGAGATCGGCCCGTTCCAGTACCGCGCCTTCACCGACAGCGCGCCGGTAATGGAAGTCGAGCTGGCCAGCCGAAGCGGTCTGGGCTGGCGCGGCAAGCATTCGATGCTGTTGTCGCGCCAGGCCGGCTCGCGCTTTTTCCTGGGCGAACTGTATACCGACCTGCCGCTGCCTATCGACGCGCCCGAGCCGAGCCATTGCGGCACTTGCGAAAAATGCCGCCCCGCCTGCCCCACCGGCGCCATCGTCGCGCCCTACCAGGTGGATGCGCGGCGCTGCATTTCCTACCTCACCATCGAGCTGAAAGGCGCGATTCCGCTTGACCTGCGCCCGCTGATCGGCAACCGCGTCTATGGCTGCGACGACTGCCAGCTCGCCTGCCCGTGGGACAAATTCGGCCAGCCCACAGGCGAGGCCGATTTCAACGTGCGCCACGGACTGGACGACGCCGCACTGGCCGAGCTGTTCGGGTGGAGCGAAGCGGAATTCGACGCCAGACTCGCCGGCAGCCCGATCCGCCGCATCGGCCACGAGCGCTGGCTGCGAAATCTGGCGGTGGGATTGGGTAACGCGCCCTACTCAGCGGAAGCGGTCGCCGCCATTCAAGCCAGGCTCGACCACCCTTCCGCGCTGGTGCGGGAACATGTGGCATGGGCGCTGGAACGGTTAACCCGGAATCGCGAGCCGTTGTAGGTGCGAATTCATTCGCACAATCAGCGCACCCGTGCGAATGAATTCGCACCTACAACGAAAAAGAACAGCCGCGAAAAGGCACAAAAAGCACAAAACAAAACCGGATTTTTTGTGAATTTTGTGCCTTTTCGCGGCCAATTGTTTTAAATCAAAATCAAATGCGTCGGCCCTTTTCAATCATCCAATCCCGTAGCCTGGATGGAGCGCAGCGGAATCCGGGGACGCAAAATAGCCGCAAAAAGGCACAAAAAACACAAAACAAAACCGGATTTTTTGTGAATTTTGTGCCTTTTCGCGGCCAATTGTTTTAAATCAAAATCAAATGCGCTGACCCATCTCAATCGTCCAGCGTAGTGAGATACGCCAGGATATCCCGAATTTCCTCCGGCTTGAGCTGACTCAGCAATTCCTTGCTTACGTCCTTTTCATCCTCGTCGTGAAGGCGTTCGCCCTTGATGAACCTGTCGATCTGCCGCTTGAGGTAGACGGTGTACTGGCCGGCGAGCATCGGCACGGTGCGCTTGCCCATCCCGGCATGGCCGTGGCAGGAGGCGCATTCCGATTTGTAGAGCTTGGCGCCGGCTTCGACGTCGCCCTCGGAGCGGGGGATGTTGAGCACCTTCTCCGTCGCCAGTAGCCGGGTCAGGGCGTCGTCCGTGTCCTTGAACACCGGATAAGCGGTGTCCAGCGTGATCGACGCCAGGTAGGCCGAAATATGCACGATATCCTCGTCCGGCAGTTCGCGCTCCTCGGTGTAGGGGAACATGGGCAGATTGGTCCGGTGGCGCCCCTTGAACTTTTGCAGTTGCGCCATCAGGTATTCGACATGCTGCCCCGCCAGGCGCGGATATTCGCCCTTCTTGCCGCCCTGGCCGGTGTCGCCGTGGCAGGCCGCGCACACGCCGTTGATCTGGCGCCCGGTCTCGGGATCGGCCTTGAGCGCCGCGATCGCGGCAGAAATCTGGGTAGTGACCGGCTTGTTGGCTGTTGCCGCCTCTGCCGCCGGCGTGTTAGCCGCCGGCTTGGCCGTTTTTTTGGCGGCCGACGCACCGCTCACAGGGGATAATGCCAAAACCGCCGCCAACAGGTAAACACCTTTACTCGACTTGCCAAACACGTACCAATCTCCTCTGACCACAACTCAACAAAGGCGATTGTACGATAAATGTAAACCCGACCCAAATTCACGTAGCCCGCGCCAGGCTTACCCGCACCGTGGTGCCCTTGCCCGGCGCGCTGCTGATTTCGGCCTTGCCGCCGACCATGGCGGCGCGTTCCTGTATCCCGATCAGGCCGAACGATTTGGCCTTGCGAATGGCTGGGTCGAAACCCTTGCCGTTGTCCCTGACCGTCAACATCAGCATGCCGTCCCATTCGCTCAGGGTGATGTTTACTTTGCTGGCCGCGGCGTGTTTGACCACGTTGGTCAGCGCCTCCTGGATGATGCGGAAAATCGCGGCGGCCTGGGTTGCGCCCAGCACCGGTTCTTCCTCGGGCAGGCGCAATTCGCACTCGATGCTGGTGTTCTGCCTGAATTCCTGCACGTATTTTTCGATGGCGATTTTCAATCCCACTTCATCCAGCAGCGATGGCCGCAGCGCGGCGACGGTCTGGCGCATGGTCCTGATGCCGTCGGCCACCAGCTTTTCCAGGCTGTCCACGTCGGCCAAGAGCTGCGGCATTTCCGCCGGGATGTCCGCCGCCAGCAGCGAGACGTTGATGTTGAGCGCGGCCAGCACGCCGCCCATTTCGTCATGCAGCTCGCGCGCAATGCGCTTTTGTTCCTCCTCCCTGACCACTTCCAGGTGGGTCGCCAGCCGCTGCAGTTCCTGATTCGAAACCCGGAGTTTCTCCTCCGCCTGCTTGCGCGTAGTAATGTCGCGCCCGACCACCACCAGCCCCTTGCGCCGACCGTCCTCGTGGAACAACGGCATCCGGACGATATCGAAGATCAGCGGCGGCGCGTCCGGCCGGGGAATGGCCTGCTCCACCTGACTCGCGCCGGCTTGCCAGGCAGCCTCGTCACCCGCTTCGCAGGCAAGGAAAGTCTCCCGGTAGAAATCGTGCTGGGAGGCCAGTTCCGAACCCTTCTTGCCCCGATAGTCCACGCCTTCCAGACGGAACAGCTTGAGCGCAAAATCGTTGGCCTCCAGCCAGCGCCCTTCCTCGTCCTTGAAACAGATGACGTCGGGCATGGCGTTGATCAGGGCGAGCAGGTGCATCCCGGTCTCCGCCAGACGCTGCTCCAGCCGGCCCCGGCTGATGGCGTAACGGATGGCCCGGACCAGGCCGTCGGTATCGAAGCGCCCCTTGACCAGGTAATCCTGCGCCCCGGCTTCGAGGGTCTGGAGCGCGAAGCCGGCATCGTCGCGGCCGGTGAGCACGATAAGGGGCAGCCCGTCCGCCGCATGCAGGCCCAAGTGCACGGTATCGAGCCCGCTCGAATCGGGAAGCGACAAATCCAGCAGGATCACGTCGGGCGGATTATCGAACAACTGCTGCCGGGCTTCGGCGAGCGTGGTCACCCAGACGGTGTCGAAACGGGGCTCGCCGCTGGCGCGCAACGCCAGACGCACCAGATGGGCGTCGGCCGGATCGTCTTCCACCAGCAGGACGCGGCAGGTTGAGGAGGCCGGTTCGTTCATGGCTTCGCGATCACGCCGGCGGGGAAGGGAAAATTCATGGGCAGGATCTGTTGGGTCGTGGGGATCGCGATTTGGCCTGTGCGACCGTCAGTTGTATGGTACGGTGATTTTATCGGTTCACCGCGCCTTCCTTTCAATTAATGTTTGTACAGAATTCGGCCGCAAGACATTCGACGCAACCGGCGGCCATAATTTAATTATAATGGCGCGTAACCACAACGCGGACATCCCATGCACCCCGACTCCAGCAACCCCATCGGCGTTTTCGATTCCGGCGTAGGCGGCCTGACCGTGGTGCGCGCCCTGATGGAACGCCTGCCGTTCGAGGATATCGTCTATTTCGGCGACACCGCGCGCGTGCCCTACGGCGTGAAGTCGGTCGAAACCATCGCCCACTACACCACCCAGATCGCCGAATTCCTGCTCGCCAAGCGGGTCAAGCTGCTGGTGGTCGCCTGCAACACCATGGCGGCGGTGGCCTCGCAGGTGGTGAAGGACCTCTCCCCCGTGCCGGTGCTGGACGTGATCGACGCCGGCGCGCTCGGCGCAATCGCCGCCTCGACCAGAAAACAGGTGGGCGTCATCGGCACCCCCACCACCATCAACAGCAACGCCTATGCACGCGCCATCCACCAGTACGAGCCGGAAGTGCGGATTTATTCCCAAGCCTGCCCGCTGTTCGTGCCGCTGGTAGAGGAAGGCTGGCTCGACCACCAGGTCACCCGCCTGACCGCGCAGGAATATCTCAAACCGGTGCTGGCGCAGGATATCGACACCCTGGTGCTGGGCTGCACCCATTACCCGCTGCTCAAGCCGCTGCTGCAGGAAGTGGCGGGCCGCGGGGTGCGCCTAGTGGATTCGGCCGAAGCGATGGCGGAAGAAGCCGCCGCGCTGCTGGGCGACATGAACCTCGCCAATCCGCAGCGCCTGCCTCCGCAATACAATTTCTACGTCACCGACGTGCCGCTCAGGTTCCAAACCATCGGCGAACGCTTCCTGGGGCGCACGCTGTCGAATGTTCACGTGGTGAAGTGGTAGCCTGCACACTGCGTTGCCGCAAACCCGCCCTCGTTCAATGCACCAGCCCTTCGTTTTCCTCATCGGCCTCCAGCGGCCAGAGCTGATGCGCGTCGAGCAGCAAGCGGTAGCGCGCTTCGGCGGCTTCCAGGCGCGCCAAAGTCGCATTTAGATTCGCTTCCAACGCTTGCCTTCGCGCGGCCAGCACGTCGGTCAGTCCCATTTCACCCAAGGCATAGGCACGCGCCATCAATTCGGCATTGGCATTCATCTTTCCGGCCGCGTCCTGCGCGCTTTGCCAGCCACTATAG
>JAQTMN010000112.1 GCA_028714315.1 Sulfuricella sp.
GAAATCAAGAAGTTGTCCGACCAGTTGCTGACCGATCCGGTGCTGATCGAAGTCGCGCGCCGCAACGCCGCCAACGAGAACGTCACCCAGACGATTTATCCGGTGGACCCCGGCCGCAAGCGCGAATTGCTGGCGCACCTGATCAAGTCGGAAAACATGAAGCAGGTGCTGGTATTCAGCCGCACCAAGCACGGCGCCAGCCGCCTCGCCCAGCAACTGGAGCGCGACGGCATTTCCGCCACCTCGATTCACGGCGACAAAAGCCAGCAGCAGCGCACCCAGGCGCTGACCGAATTCAAGGAAGGAACGGTTCGGGTGCTGGTTGCCACCGATGTCGCGGCGCGCGGCCTGGATATCGACCAGCTGCCCCACGTGGTCAATTTCGAGTTGCCCAACGTGCCGGAAGACTATGTCCACCGCATCGGCCGCACCGGCCGCGCCGGCAGCAGCGGCGAAGCGATCTCCCTGGTGTGCGCCGAGGAGCTGAAAATGCTGGCGGATATCGAGCACATGCTGAAGCGCGATCTGCCGAGAAAGACGGTTCCCGGTTTCGAGCCCGGCGCCGCCGCGCAGATCGAAGCGCGCGCCGGATTCGGCGACCGACCCCGGCGCGATTCGCGTCCCTCGGAGCGCTCACGCGACAACAGTGGCCGCGACCGTGGCAGTAGGGCGCCGCGCCCGCAGCCGGTCAATCCGCTGGACTTGCCCTACGTCACCCCACCTTTGCAGCCTTCCGCTCCCGGCCAGGCTGAGCCGCCTCGTCCCAATCCGCGTCAGGCCACCAAGAAACCCATTCCGGCCCTGCTGATGCGCCCGGCGGCGCGCCAATCGGAAGAAAATTAATTTCCGGCGGATATTGATTCGGGGAGGCTTCTAGTTTATCCTTCCCGGCTCTTCTGGAGAGGTGGATGAGTGGTTTAAGTCGCACGCCTGGAAAGCGTGTTCAGGATAATATCCTGACGGGGGTTCGAATCCCCCCCTCTCCGCCAGATTTATGGCGGGCCTCCCCGCATTGCAAGGTAGCGAACCTGGTCAGGTCCGGAAGGAAGCAGCCACAGCTATTTATTGCAAGTGCCGGGGGTAAGGCTCGCCACCCTTACTTTAGAAATCCATAGCCGCAAAAAGGCGCAAGAAGCACAAGAACGGAATCCTCGGTAATTTGTGCTGTTTGCGTTTTTTTGCGGCCAATGATTTCTACGCCTTTCTGATACAATTCTTCGCATGAGTTACCAAGTCCTGGCGCGCAAGTGGCGCCCCAAATCCTTTGCCGAATTGGTCGGCCAGGAACACGTCGTCAGGGCGCTTTCCAATGCGCTGACGCAGCAGCGGCTGCATCACGCCTACCTGCTCACCGGCACGCGCGGCGTCGGCAAAACCACGCTGGCGAGGATCATGGCGAAGGCGCTCAACTGCGAGACCGGCATCACCGCCACGCCGTGCGGCCAGTGTTCCGCCTGCCGCGAGATCGACAGCGGCCGCTTCGTCGATCTGCTCGAACTCGACGCCGCCTCCAACACAGGCATCGACAACATGCGCGAGGTGCTGGACAACGCCCAGTACGCGCCGACCGCAGGCCGCTTCAAGGTCTACCTGATCGACGAAGTGCACATGTTGTCCAAGGCGGCATTCAATTCCATGCTCAAAACGCTGGAAGAGCCGCCGGAGCACGTGAAATTCATCCTCGCCACCACCGATCCGCAGAAAATCCCGGTAACGGTGCTGTCGCGCTGTCTCCAGTTCAACCTCAAGCAAATGCCGCCGCTGGCGATCATCGGCCATTTGCAGCATGTGCTGGAACTGGAAAACCTGTCTTTCGAGATGCCGGCGCTGCAACTGCTGGCCCGCGCCGCCCAGGGCAGCATGCGCGACGCGCTGTCCCTGCTCGATCAGGCGATTGCCTACGGCGGCGGACGGGTGAGCGAAGGACAGGTGCGCGACATGCTCGGCGCGATCGACCAGACCTACCTGTTCGAAATTCTCGACGCGCTGGCCGCCAAGGACGGCGCGGCGCTGGTCGTCGCGGCCGAGAGGATGGAAGCGCGCAGCCTGTCGTTCGAGGCCGCGCTGCAGGATATGGGCGCGCTGCTGCACCAGATCGCCCTGGCGCAAACCGTGCCGGACGCGCTCGGTGAGGACCTGCCGGAGCGGGCGAAACTGCTCGAACTGGCGCAGGTTTTCGATGCCGAGGAAATCCAGTTGTGCTACCAGATCGCCCTGCATGGCCGGCGCGACCTGTACCTGGCGCCGGACGAATTCGCCGGTTTCAGCATGACCTTGCTGCGGATGCTGGCCTTTACCCTGGAACAGGCGCCCCAACCGGCGAAGCGGAGCGAACCGCCGCGCCGGGCTCCCGTCCAGCAGGTCATGGCGCGCACCGAGGAGCCCGCCGCCGAAATGCCGAAACCCACTTACCGGGTTGAACCGGAGCCGGCAAAAAAAAGTCCGTTTGACGGCGACTGGCCGGGGCTGGTGAATCAGCTCAAACTGGGCGGCATGGCCAAGATGCTGGCGCAGCACTGCGAGTTGAAATCGTTCGACGAACAGCGGCTTGAGTTGTGCGTTCCGGTGGAGCATCGCCACCTGACCGACAAGGCCTACCAGGAAAAACTGAAAGCCGCCGTGGCCGAATATTTCGGCGCGCCGGTCAAGATCGACATCAGCGTCGGCGAAGTCACCGGCGCCACGCCCGCCCAGATCGAAGGCCGCGAAAAGCAGGAGCGGCAGAGCAAGGCCATCGCCGCGATCGAGCAGGATGCCTTCGTGCGCGAGCTGATCGAAAATTTCGACGCAAAAATCATTGAACCCTCGATTAAACCCCTATAGGAGCGGATTATGCTAAAAGGCGGCTTGGGAAACCTGATGAAACAGGCCCAGCAAATGCAGGAAAATATGCAGAAAATGCAGGAAAAACTGGCCACGGTCGAAGTCGAAGGCCAAGCGGGCGCGGGCATGGTCAAGGTGACGATGACCTGCCGCCATGACGTCAAGCGGGTGAGCATCGACGACAGCCTGATGGGCGAAGACAAGGAAATGCTCGAGGACCTGATCGCCGCCGCGGTGAACGACGCGGTACGCCGGGTCGAAACCACCACCCAGGAAAAAATGAACGGCTTTACCTCGGGCCTGAACCTGCCGCCGGGGATGAAGTTGCCGTTCTGAGAGCAGGGGAGGGGCGCGGGCTATCGAGCTGAAACAGCATCCGTTGTGGGTACGGCTCTTGTGCCCTTTAGGGGGCGGCCGTACAGTCAGGCTGCACCCACAAGGAGTGTCCCCGCCGCGAGCGCCAGCGGAGCTGCTCGCACGGGCGAGAAAGCCTGACCCACAGATCGCGCATCCTGCTTATTGATTTTACCCCCCGTGTTCCCCGTGAGCCCCGTGGTTAACTGCGTTTTATAGGATGATTGTTCCTTCCAGTCTCGAAAATCTGATCGAAGCCCTGCGCTGCCTGCCCGGCGTCGGTCCCAAGTCGGCCCAGCGCATGGCTTACCATTTGCTGCAGCGCGACCAGAAGGGCGCGCTGAAACTGGCCGGGGCGCTGACCCGCGCGCTGGAATCCATCCGCCACTGCCGCCTGTGCAACAGCTTCACCGAGGAAGGAACTTGCGCGCTGTGCCGTTCGGCGCGGCGCGACGCTTCGCTGCTGTGCGTGGTGGAAACGCCGGCCGACCTGATGATGATGGAGCAGACCCAGAGCTACCATGGCCTGTATTTCGTGCTGATGGGGCGGCTCAGCCCGCTCGACGGCATCGGCCCGAAGGATATCCATCTCGACCGGCTGATCCAGCGCGCCGCCGACGGCGCGGTGAAGGAAGTGATCCTGGCGACCAATTTCACCGTCGAGGGCGAAGCCACCGCCCATTACATCGGCGAGCTCCTGCGCTCCCGTGGCATCAAGGCCAGCCGCATCGCGCGCGGCCTGCCGGTCGGCGGCGAACTGGAGCATGTGGACGCCGGCACGCTGGCGCAAGCCATTCTCGAACGCCGCGAAGTTTGACAAGTTCCGCCCACCATCCTTAAATAGTCGCCATGAGCGACTCATCCCCCGAGCACGATGCCGCAGCGAGTCTGGAAACGACAGGCGAGGGCGCCTTCGTGCGCTGTTCCGGCCGCTGGACGCTGGTGGGCCTGGATAATCTGGAACCAGGCCTGGCACAGCTTCCCTGGCCGCAATCCGGCGCCGTGACGTTTGACGCTTCGGCCATTGCCGATCTGGATAGCGCCGGCGCTTGGCTGATCGTCCGCACGCTGCGCCAAACTGAACGCCGGGGCTGCACCGTTGCGATGCAGGGGTTGCGGCCGGAGCATGATGCGCTGCTGCGTCTGGTGCGGGAGCATGCCGCCGACGAACGGGCTTCCAACGAACCGCGCGTAGGCTTTCTGGAACGGCTGGGCCTGCGGGCCTGGTCCCATTTCGAGCAGCTCCAGGGGATGCTCGCCTTTCTGGGCGAGAGCACTGTCGCGATGCTGCAGGCTTTGGCCCGCCCCGCGCGCATTCGCTGGCGCGCCATTTTGTATAACCTGCAAATCGCCGGCTTCAGCGCGCTGCCCATCGTCGGTTTGCTGGCCTTTCTCATGGGCGTGGTGATCGCCTATCAGGGAGCGGGGCAGCTGGCCCGCTATGGCGCCAATATTTTCGTGGCCGACCTGGTGGGGCTTTCCATGCTGCGGGAAATGGCGCCGCTGCTTACGGCCATCGTCGTCGCCGGGCGCTCCGGCTCGGCTTACGCGGCGCAGATCGGCACCATGAAGGTGACGGAAGAGATCGACGCCCTGCGCACCATCGGCGTATCGCCGATGGATTTGCTGGTGTTGCCCAAGATGCTGGCGCTGGTGGTGGCGCTGCCGCTGCTCACGGTGTACGCTGACATCTTGGGGGTGTTCGGCGGCATGATCATGGCCCAA
>JAQTMN010000113.1 GCA_028714315.1 Sulfuricella sp.
GGCATCATCTACGGCACCGTCGGCGTCAAGGAAGGCTATCGCACCGGCCGCGGCCGGGTGGTGATGCGCGCGCGCGCCCATTTCGAGGATATCGACAAGGTCGGCGGCCGCCAGGCGATCATCGTGGACGAGCTGCCCTATCAGGTGAACAAGGCCAACCTGCTGATCAAGATCGGCGAGCTGGTGCGCGAGAAGAAGATCGACGGCATTTCCGACTTGCGCGACGAGTCGGACAAATCCGGCATGCGCATGGTGATCGAACTCAAGCGCGGCGAAGTGCCGGAAGTGGTGCTCAACAACCTGTACAAGCAGACACAGATGCAGGACACCTTCGGCATGAACATGGTGGCGCTGGTGGACAACCAGCCGCGCCTGCTCAACCTGAAGCAGATGCTCGACGCCTTCCTGCGCCACCGGCGCGAGGTGGTGACGCGGCGCACCGTGTTCGAACTGCGCAAGGCGCGCGAACGCGGCCATATCCTGGAAGGCCTGGCGGTGGCCTTGTCCAACGTGGACGACGTGATCGCGCTGATCAAGGCGGCGCCCACGCCGTCGGCCGCCAAGCAGGAGCTGATGGGCCGCGTCTGGCGCTCGCCGCTGGTGGAAGAAATGCTGGCGCGCACCGCCGCCGACGCCTCCCGCCCGGACGGCTTGGCGCCCGAATTCGGCCTGGCCGAACAGGGTTACCGGCTGTCGGAAGCCCAGGCCCAGGCGATCCTGGAATTGCGCCTGCAACGCCTGACCGGCCTGGAGCAGGACAAGATCGTGTCGGAATACCGCGAGGTGATGGACAAGATCGTCGATCTGCTGGACATCCTGGCCAAGCCCGCGCGCATCACCGAAATCATCGTCACCGAGCTGACCGCGATCAAGGCGCAGTTCGGCGACAAGCGGCGCAGCGAAATCGTCGTGCATGCCCAGGATCTTTCCATGGAAGACCTGATCACGCCGCAGGACATGGTGGTGACGCTGACCCACGGCGGCTACATCAAATCCCAGCCGCTGGAAGACTACGCCGCGCAGAAGCGCGGCGGGCGCGGCAAGCAGGCGACGGCGACGAAGGAGGACGACTTCATCGAGAAGCTGTTCATCGCCAACACCCACGATTACATCCTGTGCTTCTCCAACCGCGGCCAGGTCTACTGGATCAAGGTCTACGAAGTGCCGCAGGGCAGCCGCGGATCGCGCGGCAAGCCGATCGTCAACATGCTGCAACTGGAAGAGGGCGAGAAGATCAACGCCATCCTGCCGGTCAAGGAATTCGACGACGACCATTTCATCTTCATGGCTACCGCCAGCGGCATCGTCAAGAAAACCCCGCTGTCCGATTTCTCCCGCCCGATGCGGCGCGGCATCATCGCCATCAACCTGGACGAGGACGACTACCTGGTCGGCGTGGACATCACCGACGGCAAGCACGACGTGATGCTGTTCTCCAACGGCGGCAAGGCGGTGCGCTTCGAGGAAGAGGACGTGCGCCCCACCGGCCGCGTCTCGCGCGGCGTGATCGGCATGCGCCTGGCCGAAGGACAGAAGGTGATTTCCCTGCTGGTGGCGGAAAACGAGACCCAGTCCGTGCTCACCGCGACCGAGAACGGCTACGGCAAGCGCACCTCGATCGTCGAGTACACCCGCCACGGCCGCGGCACCCAGGGCATGATCGCGATCCAGACCTCCGAGCGCAACGGCAATGTAGTGGCCGCCACGCTGGTGGAGGAGAGCGACGAAATCATGCTGATCACCACCGGCGGCGTGCTGATCCGCACCCGCGTCCGGGAAATCCGCGAAATGGGCCGCGCCACCCAGGGCGTCACCCTGATCAACCTCGACAAGGGCGAGAAGCTGATCGGGCTGGAGCGGGTGGTCGAGACGGACGAGGGTGATGCGGGTGACGGGCAGTAGGGCTGACAGAATAAAATTTTGGCCGCAAAAAGGCACAAAAAGCGCGAAATCAAACCAGGTTTTTGCGAACATATGGCATTTAAAGCCCCTCGCCCGCAGGCGGGAGAGGGGTTGGGGTGAGGGACTTTGCGCATGATCAACGCTTGCAGTGATGCAAACGCCCTCATCCCCGGCCCTTCTCCCGCCCGCGGGAGAAGGGAGAAAACCGACCGAGTGGCACGTAGGATGCGGTGAGCCCAAGCGAACCGCATCGTTCGCGATTGATGCGGTTCGTGCCTCACCGCATCCTACGAAACCCAGAACTCAGGACTCCATTGATGGAACGAATTTACAACTTTAGCGCCGGCCCCGCCGCCTTGCCGGAGGAAGTCCTGGCACAGGCGCGCGAAGAGATGCTGAACTGGCACGGCTGCGGCATGTCGGTGATGGAGATGAGCCATCGCGGCAAGGATTTCACCGCCATTATCGAGCAGGCCGAAGCCGATCTGCGCGAGCTCCTGGCGGTGCCGGCCAACTACAAGGTGCTGTTCCTGCAGGGCGGCGCGACCATGCAGTTCGCGCAGGTGCCGATCAACCTGCTTGGCGGAAAGTCGGCCGATTACCTGGTGACCGGCGCCTGGTCGAAGAAGGCGTTCAAGGAAGCGCAGAAAATCGGCGCCGCGCGGCTTGCCGGCAGCACCGAGAGCGGCAATTTCACCCGCTTGTTCCACCAGGGCGAGATCGCCATCGACCCCGCCGCCGCCTATCTGCACGTCTGCACCAACGAGACCGTGCAGGGCGTCGAGGTGCTGTCGGATGCCAATCTGCCGGGAATTTCGGACTCCGTCACGCTGGTCGCGGACATGAGCTCGCACATCCTGTCGCGTCCGGTCGATGTTTCGCGCTACGGCCTGATCTACGCCGGGGCGCAGAAGAATATCGGCCCGGCCGGTCTGACGCTGGTGATCGTGCGCGAAGACCTGCTCGGCCATGCTCCGGCGCATACCCCGACCATGCTCGACTACGCCGTGCATGCGGAGCACGGCTCCATGCTCAACACGCCGCCGACCTACGCCATCTATATCGCCGGGCTGGTGTTCCAGTGGTTGAAACGGCAAGGCGGGCTTGCGGCGATGGAAAAAACCAACATCGCCAAGGCCGAACTGCTTTATCGGGCCATCGACGCCAGCAGCCTGTATCGCAACCCGGTCGATGTTTCCTGCCGCTCGCGCATGAACGTCCCCTTCACCCTGACCAAGGCCGGCCTGGACGACAGCTTCATCGCCGAAGCCAAAAAACAGGGCATCGCCTACATCAAGGGCCACAAGATGGTGGGCGGCATGCGCGCCTCGATCTACAACGCCATGCCGCTGGAAGGCGTCAAGGCGCTGGTGGATTTTATGGCGGATTTCGAAAATAAACATGGATTGTAATGCCACTGTGGGTACGGCTTAAGCCTGACCCACGGACCGTACCGTGAGGCGACTGTTTTTAATCAATGGATAAACAACTTTCCCAACATCGCGCCAGCATCGACGCCATCGACGACGAGATGCTCGAGCTCGTCAATCGCCGCGCCGCGCATGCCCAGGCCATCGGCGCGCTGAAAAACGGCACGGTCTACCGGCCCGAGCGCGAGGCGCAGGTATTGCGGCGGATCAAGGAAAACAACCCCGGCCCGCTGTCCGGCGAAACCGTGGCGCGCCTGTTCCGCGAAATCATGTCGGCCTGCCTGGCGCTGGAGAAGCCGCTGGCGGTAGCCTTCCTCGGTCCCCAGGGCACTTTCAGCCAGGCGGCGGCGGTCAAGCATTTCGGCCACGCCGCGCAAACCCACGCCTGTGACTCGATTGACCAGGTGTTCCGCGAGGTGGAGGCGGGATTGGCGGATTACGGCGTGGTGCCGGTGGAAAATTCCACCGGCGGCGCGGTGGGGACGACGCTGGATTTGCTGTTGCAGACCCCGCTCAAGGTGTGCGGCGAAGTCGATCTGCGCGTGCACCAGTTCCTCCTGCGCAAGGCGGGCGCTGCGGCGGGTGTGAAAAAAGTCTATTCGCATGCGCAGTCTCTAGCCCAGTGCCATGAATGGCTCAACCGCAACCTGCCCGGCGTGGAGCGGGTGGCGGTGGTGAGCAATGCCGAGGCCGCGCGCATGGCGGCAGAAGACGACACGACTGCGGCGATTGCCGGCGAGGCGGCAGCCGAGCACTACAGCCTTGCAAAAATCGCTGAGAACATCGAGGACAAGCCGGACAACACCACCCGCTTCCTGGTGATCGGCCAGCACGACGCGGCGATGTCGGGGCGGGACAAGACTTCGCTGGCGGTTTCCGCCAAGAACCGGCCTGGAGCGGTCTACGAACTGTTGCTGCCGCTCGCCCGGCACGAAGTCAGCATGACCAAGCTCGAATCCCGGCCTTCGCGCGCCGGGCTATGGGAATACGTGTTTTTCGTCGATGTCGAAGGGCATCGCGAGGAAGAAAAAGTCGCGCAGGCCCTGGCCGAACTGGCCGACAAGGCGGCATTTCTCAAAGTGCTGGGTTCGTATCCAGTGGCGGTCTTATAGAAGACTGCTTTGAATCCGCCGACAATCGGCGTATCCTAGCTTTTTTGCGCCCAATACCCCGTTTTGAAAATGGATTACTGCGAACTCGCCCCCTCCCATGTGAGCGCTATCGCGCCTTACCAGCCTGGCAAGCCGATTTCCGAGCTTGCGCGGGAAATGGATCTGGACGAAAGCGACATCGTCAAACTGGCTTCCAACGAGAACCCGCTGGGCGCCAGCCCGCGCGCGCTGGCGGCGATCGAAAACGTGATCATGGAGATCGCGCGCTACCCGGACGGCAACGCCTACAAGCTCAGAACCGTGCTGGCGCGGAAACATGGCGTGGAGATGGAGCGGATCGTGCTGGGCAACGGCTCCAACGACGTGCTGGAACTGGCCGCGCGGGCTTTCCTCACGCCGCGGACTTCCGCCGTGTACAGCCAGCACGCCTTCGCCGTTTATC
>JAQTMN010000114.1 GCA_028714315.1 Sulfuricella sp.
CCGAGGCCGGATCGTTGTCTTCCTCGCGGTTGCCCGCCACCACCGGCCCCGCCTCGGTCAGGCCGTACCCCTGCCGCATGTCCAGCCCCAGGCCGATGAAGCTGCGCGCCACGCGCGGCTCCAGCGCCGCGCCGCCCACCACCGCCAGGCGCAGCCGTCCGCCGAGCCGATCCAGCACGGGCCGGGCAACCGCGGGCTGCAGCAGGCGGCAGAGCGCCGCCTCGACGGCACCGGCCTGTCCGCGAAAGGCGCGCCAGCCCAGCGTTATCGCAAGATGAAACAGCCCGCGCTTGAGCCGGGAGCCCGCCAGCGCCTGCTCGATGCGGGCGAGGAAGCGCTCGAACACGCGCGGCACCGCCACCATCACCGTCGGTCGCAGCACCGCCAAGTCCTCCGCCAGCTGGCTGACCGAGCGGGCGTAGGCCACCGGCACACCGGCGCCGAGCGGCACGTAATAGCCGCAAGTGCGCTCGAACATGTGCGACAGCGGCAGCACCGACAGCAAAAGATCGCCCGGATGCAGGCTGACCACTTCGAGCGAGCCGGCAACATTGGCGAGGATGTTGCGGTGGGACAGCATCACTCCCTTGGGACGGCCCGTGGTGCCTGAAGTGTAGACGAGGGTGGCGAGCGCGTTTTCGTCGAGGTCGGCCACGGCGAATGGGGCGTTGGTCGCCCACAGCCAGCGGCTGGCGGGAATGGCGGGGGCGGGCGCATCCTCCTGCAGGCAGACGACGGTCGGCAGGGAAGGCGCGATCCGGCCCAGGGCATTGAGCTGGCGGGCGTTTTCCAGCACCAGCACGCGCGCGCCGGAGTCGTCCAGGCACCAGGCCAGGTTTTCGGGATTGTCGTCCGGATACAGCGGCACCACCACCAAGCCCAGGCCCAGCGCGGCCTGGTCGATCGCCACCCAGTTGACGCCGTTTTTCAGGCACAGCGCGACGCGGTCGCCCCCCTTGTAGCCCGCCGCACGGAACGCGCGCTGCCAGCGCGCCGCCAGATTCATCACATCCCGTGCAGAAAAGTCGCGCCAGGCATCGTTGACATGCTGGCGGTAGAGGATTTTGTCCGGGCTGGCCCGATATTGTGCGAGCAGGCTGGCGAGGTTAGGCATTTTTTGAGTTGTCGGCCTTCAGTTGTCAGTAGTCAGTAAAAGCGGAGGGCTGCGCCGCATGGGCTGAAAACTGATAACTGACCCCTGAAAACTCAAACGATATCCAGATGGCCAAGGCCGCTCATCAGGTTGGCATCCTTGGCGGCTTTGCCCTGGAGCTTGATCCGGAGGCGCAGGTCATTGACCGAATCGGCATTGCGCAGGGCATCCTCGTAGCTGATCAGGTCGGCTTCGTAGAGCTGGAACAGGGCCTGGTCGAAGGTGACCATGCCAAGCTCGTTGGATTTCGCCATCAATTCCTTGATCTCGTGCACCTCGCCCTTGAAGATCAGGTCGGCAATCAGCGGCGAATTGAGCATGACCTCGGTCGCCGCCACACGGCCCCGGCCGCCCGCCTTGGGGATCAGGCGCTGCGACACGAACGCCTTGAGGTTGAGGGAGAGGTCCATCAGCAGTTGCTGGCGCCGTTCCTCGGGGAAGAAGTTGATGATCCGGTCGAGCGCCTGATTGGCGCTATTGGCGTGCAGGGTGGACATGCACAGGTGGCCGGTCTCGGCGAAGGCGATGGCGTATTCCATGGTTTCGCGGTCGCGAATCTCGCCGATCAGGATCACGTCGGGCGCCTGGCGCAGGGTGTTTTTCAGCGCCGCTTGCCAGGAATCGGTGTCCACCCCGATTTCGCGCTGGGTGACCACGCAGTTGCGGTGCTCGTGGACGTACTCGACCGGGTCCTCGATGGTGATGATGTGGCCGTAGCTGTTCTGGTTGCGATGGCCGATCATCGCCGCCAGCGAAGTGGATTTGCCGGAGCCGGTGCCGCCGACGAAAATCACCAGGCCGCGCTTGGTCATCGCCACGTCCTTGAGCACCGGCGGCAGGCCGAGCTCGTCGAAATTGGGAATCTCGGTGGTAATGGTGCGCAGCACCATGCCGATCCGTCCCTGCTGGATGAAGGCGCTAACGCGGAAGCGGCCGATCTCTTGCGGGCTGATGGCGAAATTGCATTCCTTGGTCGCCTCGAACTCCGCCGCCTGCCTGTCGCTCATGATGGAGCGGGCAAGTTCCTTGGTGTGCTGCTGGGTCAGCTTCTGGCCGGAAACCGGCGTCATCTTGCCGTCCACCTTGATGGCGGGGGGGAAGTCCGCGGTGATGAACAAGTCCGACGCCTTCTTCGCCAGCATCAGCCGCAGCAGGTCGTGCATGAATTTGAGTGCCTGATCGCGTTCCACTTTTTGCTCCCCCGCTCAACCGATAAAGCTGTCTTTGTTCGCCGCCTTGGTGCGCGCTTCCACCACCGATACCACGTTGCGCCGCACCAGGTCGGTCAGGTTCTGGTCCAGCGTCTGCATGCCGACGTTCTGGCCGGTCTGGATCGCCGAATACATCTGGGCGATCTTGCTTTCGCGGATCAGGTTGCGGATGGCGGGCGTGCCGATCATGATCTCGTGCGCGGCGACGCGGCCCTGGCCGTCCTTGGTCTTGAGCAGGGTCTGTGAAATGACCGCGCGCAGGGATTCGGACAGCATCGAGCGCACCATGTCCTTTTCCGCGGCGGGGAACACGTCCACGATCCGGTCGATGGTCTTGGCCGCGGAACTGGTGTGCAGGGTACCGAACACCAGGTGGCCTGTCTCGGCGGCGGTGAGCGCCAGGCGGATGGTTTCCAGGTCGCGCAGTTCGCCCACCAGGATCACGTCGGGGTCTTCGCGCAACGCGGAGCGCAGCGCGTTGTTGAAGGACAGCGTGTGCGGGCCGACTTCGCGCTGGTTGATCAGGCACTTCTTGCTCTCGTGCACGAATTCGATCGGGTCTTCCACCGTCAGGATGTGGCCGTAGTCCTTCTCGTTGATGTGATTGACCATCGCCGCCAGGGTGGTGGACTTGCCGGAGCCGGTCGGCCCGGTCACCAGCACGATGCCGCGCGGCTGCTCGGAAATCTCCTTGAAGATCGCCGGACAGTTCAGTTCTTCCAGCGTCAACACTTTCGAAGGAATGGTGCGGAACACCGCCCCGGCGCCGCGGTTCTGGACGAAGGCATTGACACGGAAGCGCGCCAGGTTGGGCACCTCGAAGGAAAAGTCCACCTCCAGGTTTTCCTCGTAGAACTTGCGCTGGCCGTCGTTCATGATGTCATACACCATGCCGTGGACGTCCTTGTGCTCGAGCGACGGCACATTGATGCGGCGCACATCGCCGTGCACGCGGATCATCGGCGGCAGGCCGGCCGACAGGTGCAGGTCGGAAGCCTTGTTTTTCACCGAAAAGGCAAGCAAATCCGAGATTTCCATTATAATTTCCTATTCTGAGGTTTCTCATCATTATGACTACAGTAGCAAACGCATTGCAAGCCATACGGCAGCGCATTACCCAGGCCGCCACCGCGGCCGGCCGGCCGGCCGAAGGCATCCAGCTTCTGGCCGTCAGCAAGACCGTTCCCGCGGCCGCGATCCGCCAGGCTTACGCCGCCGGCCAGCGCGCCTTCGGCGAAAGCTACGTGCAGGAAGCGATGGAAAAAATTCCCGCGCTAAACGACCTGCCGCTGAAATGGCACTTCATCGGCCCGATCCAGAGCAACAAGACCCGCCCGCTGGCGGAACATTTCTCCTGGGTGCACAGCCTGGAACGGGCCAAAATCGCCGAGCGCCTGTCCGCGGCGCGGCCCGCCGGCCTGCCCGACCTGCAAGTCTGCATTCAGGTCAACGTCAGCGGAGAGGCGAGCAAGAGCGGCGTCGCCCCGGAAGAACTGCTGCCGCTCGCGCGCCATGTGCGGTCCCTGCCGCGCCTGAAACTGCGCGGCCTGATGGCGATCCCGGAGCCCACGTCAGATATCGCGCGCCAGCGGCAACAATTGCATGTCCTGGGCGAATTGATGGAACAGCTCAACGCCGCCGGCTTTTCGCTCGACACGCTGTCGATGGGCATGTCGGACGACCTCGAAGCGGCGATCGCGGAAGGCGCCACCATCGTACGGGTGGGCAGCGCGATTTTCGGCGAACGGGAAAAAACATGAACCACGGGGCACACGGGGAACACGGAGAAAAGCGCGCCTGAAATCCCCGTGACCCCCGTGTGCCCCGTGGTTAACTTGCACAATTAAGGAAAAACATGAACATCACTTTCATCGGCGGCGGCAACATGGCCGGCGCCCTCATCACCGGCCTGCTGCAAAAGGGGTTCGACCCGCAACATATCGGCGTGGTGGAAATTTCCGCGGAAAGCCGCGCCCGTCTGGGCGCGAAGTTCGGCGTGGCGACTCACGAGGCGATCGGCGCATCGGCGCTCACCGGCGACATCGTCGTGCTGGCGGTGAAGCCGCAGCAGCTGTTCGAGGTGGCGCGGCAATTGCGCGGCCTGATCGACGGCAAGCTGGTGATCTCCATTGCCGCCGGCGTGCGCGGCGCCGACCTGTCGCGCTGGCTGGGCGGCCACGCGCAGCTGGTGCGCGCCATGCCGAATACGCCGGCGATGGTGCTGGCCGGCGTCACCGGCCTGTACGCGCTGCCGGGCGTGGCTGAAAGCCAGCGCCGCCAGGCCGAAACCGTGCTCGGCGCGGTCGGCGCCACGCTATGGCTGGAAAACGAAAGCCGGATGGATGCGGTCACCGCCATTTCCGGCAGCGGCCCGGCCTATGTGTTTTTCT
>JAQTMN010000115.1 GCA_028714315.1 Sulfuricella sp.
CTATTGAGGGACTTCACCGGCTTGCTTAACGTGAAACTCGCGAAGCGAGACCTCGTCCCCCTCGCCCGCTTGCGGGAGAGGGTTAGGGGAGAGGGGGACGCTCATGGCGAATCGCTTTTCATGATTCGGGACGGCGATTCGCCATGAGCGTCCGGGCCGGCGGATTCCACCGCCACCGCCATTCCCTGCCTGAACTGCGCCACCGTCATCTGGCGCTGGAACTGGCGTCCTTCAAGGGCGATCCGGCCGGTGACGCCGTCCAGCACGGCGCCTTCGACGGGCAGGTTCTGCGCCATCAGCGCGGCGAGGCGGAAAGCGTCGATGCCCAGGGCGTACAGGCGCTGCTGCTCGATGCCGAGATTTTCGCTGCGCGGGTATATCATCACGGCGGGATGGTCCGGCAGGATGAGCCAGGGCATTTCGACGAATACGACGCCGTTCAGATCGACGTTCCGGCTGATTTCCCGGTTGCCGTCGAAAACCATCGAAGTGGCATAGATCGGCTTGCTCGCATCGAGGTAGGGGCGCACCAGCCGTGCCCGGCTGGCGTCGGCGGCGAGAAAGATCATATCCGCCGGGTGGCCGGACACGGCTTCCTGCAGCGCGGGGAACTGGGTCTGGTCGGGCGAGAATCCGGCTTGCGCCGCCAGCGTGCCGCCCAGGCTGCGCCACGCACCGGCGAACGCCTGCTCGACCCGTTTCGCCAGCGGCGTGTTGGCGGCGACGGTCAGCGCCGAGCGCCGGCCGTCGGCGAAGGCGAGCTGGGCGGCCTGGACGGCCTCGCCCTCCGCGCTCAGGCCGAACAGGTAGAGATTTTCCGGCAGCGGAGTGTCGTTCTCGGGATAATTCAGCGCCAGCGTCGGCACCGCCACCGTGCCGCTTTTCGCCAGCGCCGTAACCGCATTCCGGGTCAGCGGGCCGACCACGACGTTGGCGCCGGCTTGCAATGCCTGGCCGTATGCGGACACAATGTCCTCGGCCCGGTCGCCGGTGGGGTAGACTTGCAGTCGCGGCACCGCCGGCGCCTGCATGATCGAGGCGGCGAAGAAGCCCTGCTTCACCGCCTCGGCTGCGGGGCCGAACGAGGCCGAGTCGAGCGGCAGCAGCAGCGCGATATGAGGGGTGCCGGATTTGTCTCGCGGGATTGGCATGGCAATCGGTGGCGGAGCGGAAACAAGCGGGGAAGTTTTGGCCGTGGGTTGCTCGGGTTGGGCCCGGAGCGGTGCCGGGGTCGGCTGCGCGGTTCCCGCCGGGGCGCTTTGCCTGGACGGGGAGGCGAGGTTGATTTCCGATACCGGGGCGGACGTTGCGGTGGCGGCGCACCCGGCGTCGAACACGGCGAACAAAATGACCAGAAAGGCGAGGAAACGTTGCATCAGGAAAATAACCAGACAGGCAAAGGCTCATTATATGTAGTTGCCACGCCGATTGGAAATTTGCAGGACATCACCCTGCGCGCGCTGGAAATCCTGCGCGGCGCCGACGCCATCGCCGCGGAGGATACGCGCAACACCACGCGCCTGCTCAATCACTTCGCCATCGGCGCCAAGCTGATCGCGCTGCACGAGCACAACGAATACCAGGCCGCCGCGCGCCTGATCGAGATGTTGCAGTCCGGCAAGTCGGTGGCGCTGGTGTCCGACGCGGGCACGCCGGCGGTGAGCGACCCCGGCGCCCATCTGGTCGCCAAGGTGCGCGAGGCCGGCCTGCGCGTGGTGCCGATTCCCGGCGCGAACGCGGCGATCTGCGCCTTTTCGGCGGCGGGGATCACGGCGCCGCACTTCCTGTTCTACGGCTTCCTGCCGCACTCGTCGTCGGAGCGCAAGCGCGCGCTGGCCGAGCTGAAGGATTTGCCTTATACCCTGGCATTTTACGAGTCGCCTCACCGCATCCTCGCCAGCATGGCCGATTTGCGCGAAGTGCTCGGCGGCGACCGCACCGTAACCATCGCGCGCGAGCTGACCAAGGTGTTCGAAACTATCCATAGCTGCCGCCTGGAAGCGGCGCCGGACTGGCTCGAAGCCGATCCGAACCAGCAGAAAGGCGAGTTCGTGCTGCTGGTGTCGGGTAAAGAGCCGACCCAGACGGAAGGAATAAGCGAGGAAACGCAGCGCACGTTGCAGCTCCTGCTGGCGGAATTGCCGCTGAAACAGGCGGTGAAGCTGGCCGCCGAGATAAGCGGCGAGAAGAAGAACGCGCTGTACGAGCTGGCGTTGCGGATCAAGAACAGCGCGGAGTAGTTGTGGGATGCGGTGAGGAACGAACCCCATACATCTGCTTGCCAATGGTGTAGGTGCGAATTCATTCGCACAGCGGCAGTTGATGTGCGAATGAATTCGCACCTACACCACCCAGCATCCGTAGCCCGGATGGAATGAAATGGAATCCGGGAATTACCGGCGACTTCCCGTGGCGCCGCGCCCGGATTTCGCTTCGCTTCATCCGGGCTACCGCCTTACCTCGCTTCCCGCACCTCGTTCATGACTTCGGTCAGATCCTTTTCCCAGCGCATGAATACGGCCTTGAGTTCGGGATCCGGGAAGAAATCGGCCAACACGCCGGGGCGATTGGTGACCAGGAGGGTGTTGTTGCGTTCGGCGAAGATCGCCACGTTGAGCGGCAGGTAGGGAATCAGTTCCGGGTGTTTCGCGGTGAGCTCAGCCACTTCCTCCGTCTTGCCATAGAACACCACCTTGTAGTTGTCGGTCCGGTAGCCGGTGTGCGACAGGCCCTTGTCCACGTTCTGCACCCGGCTGATCTTGTAACCCCGCGCCGTCAGCGCGTTTTGCAGGGTGGACATGGCTTCGGGGAACTGCTGGCCGGAGCGGACCATGAGCAGCTGGTCGGCGCCGGCGGCGAAGGCCAAGCCGAACAGCAGTGCCGCGGCAATCAGCCGCTTCAGCGCGCGGATCATAAAGTCGCTTCCTCCATGATCGCCAGGTAGCGCTTGGTCATTTCGTCGCACATCGCGTTGAGTTCCGCATTGTTGAAGATCTTGCCCAGGCGCTTGGGGTTGATCGCCATGATCTTCACTTTGCCTTCGTGCTCCACCACGGTAATGCGGCAGGGCAGGAACAGGCCGACGCGCGGGTCGGTCGCCAGCGCGGTGTTCAGCATGGTGAAGTTGCAGAAATAAACGATGTGCTGGCGCGGGTCTTCCTCGCCCTCGGGCACCAGGCCGGAAGTGAGCGCTTGTTCGC
This sequence comes from Sulfuricella sp., assembly GCA_028714315.1. Classification (GTDB taxonomy): domain Bacteria; phylum Pseudomonadota; class Gammaproteobacteria; order Burkholderiales; family Sulfuricellaceae; genus Sulfuricella. Next base: position 3,201 of record JAQTMN010000115.1, read on the forward strand.
GGATGAAGATGAAGTTCTGCGAAGTGGCCGCCCGCTTCACGTTTTCGATGGTGGCGGCGAGGTCGTAAGGCGAATCCATCTCCAGGATGGCTTTTTCGGTTTCCGTGGCGGTTGCCGCTTCGGGGCGGGGCGCCTGCTCGAAGCTGCGGACGAAGCTGACGATATCGTCGATGTCTTCTTCTTTCAGCCCCTTCTTCACGAAGGAAACCATCGGCGTGCCGGTGCGCCCCCGGATCAGGGTCTGCCGGATCATGCCGTCGCTGGCCGAGGCGAGGAAGCCGGAATTGTTCAGCGCGGGCGGCATGATCGGCAGATCGCGCGGACGGGAAAACGTCACGCCGGTGCCTTTGCCGCCTTCGCCGCTTGCGCCGTGGCAGGCCGCGCAGTGCGCCGCGAAGAGCTGTTTGCCGCGCGCCGCGTCGCCCTTGATGCGCCCGGTGGGGATTCGCGGAGCCGGCTGTTTGCGCCAGCTGCGGATAAAACGCACGATGGCGTCGATCTCGGCGTCGGACAGGTTCGACGGCGGCATGACCCGGCCCGGCCGGCCGAGGCGGATGGTCTTGTGCAGGTAGTCGTCGCCGACGGCGGCCTGGAACGACGACAGCGCAAGCGGGATTCCGATGCCGCCGGCGCCTTTTTCGCCGTGGCAGACCGCGCAGTTGCGGGCGAACAGGCTGGCGCCGTCGGGCGCGGCCTGCGCCGTGCCGGCCAGGGCAAAGACGATCAATGCGATGTAGCGAAGCGCCATGGGAACCGCTTTGGAAGGCAAGGCAAAAGTATAACCGCATCGGACCGGCGGGTCGATTCTTCAAGTTCGACGGGCCCTATGTGCAGTCAACTTGATCCACGGTGATCTGTGGGTCAGGCTTTCTCGCCCGTGCGAGCAGCTTCGCTGCCGCTCGCGGCGGGGACACTCCTTGCGGGTGAAGCCTGACATGTACGGCTAAAGCCATACCCACAACGTCGCGCTTCGCGAGTTTCGCTTCAAGCATCGTATAATGCGCCATCGTATTTCAAAGGGTTTCGCCATGGGAAAACTCACCCTGATCCGCCCCGACGACTGGCATCTGCACCTGCGCGACGGCGATTTTCTCCGGGCCGTGCTGCCCGACACCGCGCGCCGCTTCGGCCGCGCCATCGTCATGCCCAACCTGCGCCCGCCGGTGACCACCGCGGCGCTGGCGGCGGCCTACCGCGAGCGCATTCTCGCCGCGCTGCCCGCTGGTTCGCGATTCGAGCCGCTAATGGTCCTTTACCTCACCGACAACACCGACCCGGCCGAAATCGCCCGCGCCAAGGCGGGCGGCCTGGTGCACGGCGTCAAGCTTTATCCCGCCGGGGCCACCACCAATTCCGATTCGGGCGTGACCGATCTGGCCAAATGCGCGCCAGCCCTGGCGGAAATGGAGAAGCAGGGCTTGCCGCTATTGGTGCACGGCGAAG
>JAQTMN010000116.1 GCA_028714315.1 Sulfuricella sp.
CTTTCGGGTGCAGCGTCTTGACCCGGCCGTCGAGCATTTCCGGGAAGCCCGTGTAATCGCCCACTTCCGTCACCGCCACGCCGGCTTCGGCGAGCAGCTTGGCGGTACCGCCGGTGGAGAGGATTTCCACGCCGAACTGGCGCAGGGTCTGGGCGAATTCGAGAACGCCGGATTTGTCGGAAACGCTGATCAGCGCACGCTGGATTTTGGTCATGTCTAGTCCTGAATGAGTGAGGAGTTAGTGAAGAGTAGGGTCAACAGCGTCCTGGGTTTTACTCCTCACTCCTTACCATGGTTATTTGAGGCCGTGAATCTGCATTTTCTTGCGCAGGGTGTTGCGGTTGAGGCCGAGAATTTCGGCGGCGCGGGTCTGGTTGCCCTGGGCATGGTCGAGGATTACCTGCAGTAGCGGCTTTTCCACGCAGCCCACCACCATGTCGTAAATCGCGCAGGGCTTTTCGCCGTCGAGATCCTTGAAGTATTCGCCCAGGGCATTGCGCACGCAGACGGAAATTTCGTTTTCGTTGATCATGCTGCCATCTCGTTTTCCATATCAATCGCACCGGTCGATCCGGCGAAGAAGCGCTCGACGGCGTCGATCTGCTCGCGCGGGGTTTGCAGCTGGTTCATGGCGTGGCGGAACGCGGCGGAATCGGCCTGGCCTCGGGTGTACCAGGCAATGTGCTTGCGCGCCATGCGCACGCCGGTGCCTTCGCCGTAGAAGGCATAGAGATCGTCCAGGTGGTCGAGCAGCAGCGCGCGAATCTCTGCCGCCGCCGGCGCCGGCAGCGCCTCGCCGGTTTTCAGGTAGTGGGCGATCTCGCGGAAAATCCACGGCCGGCCCTGCGCCGCGCGGCCGATCATGACCGCGTCGGCCTTGGTGTAATCGAGCACCTGCCGGGCTTTCTGCGGCGAGGTGATGTCGCCGTTGGCGATCACCGGGATGCCGACTTCGGCCTTGACCGCGGCGATGGTGTCGTACTCGGCGTCGCCGCTGTAGCCGCAGGCGCGGGTGCGGCCGTGGATGGCGAGCGCCTGGACGCCGGACGCCTCGGCGATGCGCGCCACGGTGAGCGCGTTGCGGTTGCTCTTGTCCCAGCCGGTGCGGATTTTCAAGGTGACCGGCACGTCCACCGCCGCCACCACCGCTTCCAGGATGCGCGCCACCAGCGGCTCGTCCTGCAGCAGCGCGGAACCGGCCATCACGTTGCAGATTTTCTTTGCCGGGCAGCCCATGTTGATGTCGATGATCTGGGCGCCGCGGTCGGCGTTGTATTGCGCCGCCTGCGCCAGCATCGCGGGATCGGCGCCGACGATCTGCACCGACACCGGCTCGGCTTCCCCTTCGTTGTTGGCGCGGCGCTTGGTTTTCTCGCTGCCGTAGAGCAGGGAATTGGACGCCACCATCTCCGAGACCGCCAGCCCCGCGCCGAAAGCGCGGCACAGCTTGCGGAACGGCCGATCGGTCACCCCCGCCATGGGGGCGACGACCAGGTTGCTGTTGAGCGAATAGGGGCCGATGCGCATTGCTTATTTTTTGAGCGGGAAGGGCGTAATTGTAAACCCAATCCCGGCGCGCGCAAAGAGACCGGCGCGGAGAAACCGGGCGTTGGCGCGGCGGAGCCCGCCTGACTCGCGGGGGTACGGGAAAATCCGTCGAAAAATTTTACATCAGGCCGCGCCGCGCGTCCGCCGCATTTTGCAAGGCCTTGTTATATCGATTGATTGCATTTCTGGCACGGCCGTTGCTCAATTGTTTCAACACCGAACAGACCGATAACGTTCAAGGAGAGGAACATGAAAACAGCCGAAATTCTGGGCGAATTGCTTTTCCGCTGGGACCGCTGGTTGCAGGGGCGTGGCGGCCGGGCATCGCGCCGGCGGATCAAGGCCGTGGCCGCGGCCGCCACGGCTTTCCTCGGGTTGGCTGCGGCGCCGGCCGGCGCGGGCACGGTGACGTTCGACTTCAACGCGCTGGCGGAAGGGGCGAATAACGCCGCCGTGCAGGCCTACATGCGGAGCCTCTACCCCGCCGGCAACGTGACCGTCAGCGGCGCGCTGGCGCGAAAGAGCTACGATGGCGACGACCATGCGGTGGGGCCGGTGTCGGGCCACACCGTCACTTCGGAAACCCTGGGCACCAGTGACGGCGGGGTGCATCACAGCGGCGCGTTCGACACCTTCCTGACCAATAGCGGCGCCGATCGGATCATCATGACGTTCGCCGTCCCGATCTATTCGGTTTCCTTCGACTACGAAATCTTCCCCGACGGCACTTGCCCCCGGCAAAGCACCGGCTGCCAGCCGACCAGCTCGATCTGGCCGGACTTCACCTTCATCGCCGACGGCGTGATCCAGTTCGAAACCTTGGGCATCGTGCCGGGACAGTCGGGCACCTACCCGCATTCGCCCGACAGCCGCTGGAACCACGACGAACTCGCGCCCCAGTACCTGGGCACCAGCACGACCTGGCTGTTCCCCAACGGAGTGACGAGGCTCGAATTCGTCGATTGGCCGGTGATGATCGGCATCGACAACTTGAGGATCGATCCGCCCGGCGTGCCGGAGCCATCCAGCCTGGCCCTGGCCGGCATCGGCCTGATTCTGCTCGGCTATCGCCGCCGCAACGGGCGGCAGGGTTAAGCCGTATTGGGAAATCCCCCGGCTCTGCCGGGGGGCAGCAAAAGTTTGACATTTCACGGAGTCCATCTGGGAAACTCCAGTTCGTGAGCCGCCAAGCACGCGAAGAAAGGAGAACCGAGATGGACGAGTTGGAAAGCCTAAGCTACAAGAAGTGGGAATGCCCCAAGGGCGCAATAACCAGCAGGCATTCGGCGCAATGCGCTACGCTTATTGACGCCTTACCCAAAACACAGGCACGGAGCACCGGTCTCTACCCCCGCGACACCTCAACCCGGTTGCGCCCCTTTTCCTTCGCCACATAGAGCGATTTGTCGGTTCTGGCGAAGAAATCGGTCTGCGATTCATCCTCGGCGTATTGGGCCACGCCCAGGCTGATGGTGATCGGCCCATAGTTGGGCGTGAGCGCGAAATCGTGGCTGGAGACGGCCTGGCGCAACTTTTCCGCGACGTCGTTTGCTTCCTGCAGCGGGCAGTCTTTCAGCATCACCAGGAATTCCTCGCCGCCCCAGCGGGCGACGACGTCGCTTTCGCGCAGCGCGCTTTGGATGATCCGGGCAATATCGTGGATGACGCGGTCGCCCTCGAGGTGGCCGCAGGTATCGTTGATCCGCTTGAAAAGGTCGATATCCAGCAGGACGATGGAGAAGGGAAGCTTGTTCCGGCGCGCCTCGGCGATCAGTTGCCGGAATATGAATTCGAAGGCCTTACGGTTGGGCAGGCCGGTCAGCGCATCGGTCGCCGCGATATGTTCCAGCCGCCGCTGATTGCGATTGACCGCAAGCAGGATGATGGTCAGCACCAGCAGGCTCACCGCGGCGCTGATGACCAGATTGAACGCGAAAATCCGCTCCACTTCCCGGATGCTGCCATTCTCGGCCTGCTCCACCACCAGGTACAGGCCCAATTCCGGGATGAAGCGCGAATTGACCAGCACCAGGGATTTGTCGCGCCGATATTCCAGCCTGTTCTGCATGTCTTTCCGGCTCAGGATTTTGTCGGCGATGGCGCCTACCCCCGGGAGGGCGCGAATGGAGCCATGGATTTCCTGCATCGATTTCCCGGCCAGCACGATCATGCCGGCTGGATCGACGAAGTAAATGCGCCGCTGGAACTGTTCCTGGTAGCGGTCGATCAGGGTGCCCACCGCATCCAGCGTGAGGCCGACGCCGGTGGCGCCGATAAAATTGCCGCGGTAATCCAGCACCCGATGGTTGATGAAAACCGTCATGGTGTTGTGATTGGCCATGTCGTAATCGACGTTCGTCTCGTACGGCATCGTCATCGCGCGGACGCGAAAGAACCAGCGGTCGATGGGGTCGCCGTGCCGGACAGTCTTCAATATGCCGGCGGCGTAATAGTACTTGCGGGTGCGCTCCGACACCAGGAAGCTGCTGACGGTGCCGTACTTCAGCTTGACTTCCTTCAGGTAGCGCATGATCTGGCCGGGGCTTTTTTCGCCGCCGAGAACCCAATCCCGAACGAAAGTGTCCTGCGCCATCAGCGAAGAAATGAACACCGGCTGGAGGATGTCTTTCTGGATTTCGGAGTAGATGTTGTCCGCCGTCAGCGGCAGCGCCTGCTCGGCGATGCTGTTCCGGACCGCATCGCGCGACACGACGTAGCCCGCGATGCTGGTGGTGAGGAATCCGCAGATCAGGATGACGCTGAGCCATCCGAGAAGCTGGAATTTTTCCGAGAAAATTCGCACGAAATCCTTATCCCTGACGGTCTCGGAGCGGGGCCAAAAACGTAGCCCGGATGCAGCCGCAGGCGGAATCCGGGATTTCATCACCCGAAAGCGCGAGTCCCGGATTCCGCTTCGCTTCATCCGGGCTACACGTCAAAATTTTCACAGCGGCTCGACGCCGATCACCGCCACCAGGCTGTGCGCCGCGCCGGGGGCGACGGTCACCACGTTGTCCACGGCGTTGCCCGATTCCACGCACACCATGCCGCGATGGCCCTCCGGGCCGAAATCGCCCATTTTTTCCGCCTTCT
>JAQTMN010000117.1 GCA_028714315.1 Sulfuricella sp.
CGGGCGTTTTCGCGGAGGGCTTGAAGACGGTTATCCCTTGCGGATTCTCGTCGTCGTTTTGCGGCCGCTGGTCGAGCCAGGCGGTGGTTTTTCCGCTGCTGCGTCTGACGAAGCCGTTCAAGGTGATCCGCCCGGCCGGCGTGGAGGCGGCGCCGGCATCGTTGCGCTGCCGGTCCAGCATGGCGCGCTCGTCGGGGCTGAGAAACAGCCGGCCGATGGGCTCCGCGCCGGCTGGAGCGCAGAGGCCGAAGAGGAGAAAAGCGGCAAGCGGGGCGATGAACCAACGTTTTGGGGGCGCGAATTCAGCTGGCCGAACGGTCATGGCGAATCGCCGCCCAAAATCATGAAACGACGATTCGCCATGACCGTTTCCCTCACCCCTAACCCTCTCCCGCCAGCGGGAGAGGGGGACGAAGTCTCGCTTCGCGAGTTTCGCATTAATGAATTCGGCCCTACATGCATTTGATCGCCGGCGCGTCATTTTGTCGTTCCTTCGTTGACCGCCGGGATCGGCTCGCCCAGGGTCGGCCGGTACAGGGTGCATTCCGCGCCGAGCCGTGGCGATAGCGGTGCTTGCTCCTCCTTGCCAGTTCGCTTGATCGAGCAGGCCTGCGCGACGTAAAACCCCTCGGTTTTTAGCTCGTCGAGCAAGCCGAGCAGGTCCAGTTCATGCAGCAAATCCATGTGCAGCGTCAGTTTGCTGGCACGCAGCTGGAGCTCGCCGGGCAGAAGAGACGGGTCGATCCGGAAGTCTTGCCGGGCGGAAAATTCGTAGGAAATCGGCAACAGTTTGCGTTCTTCCCGGATGCGCCCGATCTGCTCCATCCAGTCCAGCCGTTTTTCCTCGCCGACCAAGCCGCGCTCGCGCAACCGGATGAACTCGGGCTGGAACGCGAGGATGTCCCGCCGCGCGGTTTCGGCCTGGAGCCGCCGGTTGCCGGCCTCGTTGCGCTGCGCCTGCGCCCGGCTCAGGGCGTCCTGTTCACTGCGCAGGACGGCGAGGCTGGCGCCGGTCAGGATGGCGGCGAGCAGCAGGCTGATTGCGAAAGTGGCGAGGGCTCGGCGGACGAGCGGGAAATCGCGCTTGGCGTGAAACTCGCGAAGCGAGACCTCGTCCCCCTCGCCCGCTTGCGGGAGAGGGTTAGGGGAGAGGGGAGCGGTCGGGGCGAATCGTTGTTTCATGATTCGGGGCGGGAATTCGCCATGACCGACGGGCGGGCGGAATCGATCCCATGCATGGTTCAGTTCTCCGGCCTCAGCACCAGCCTTACGACGAAATCCGCCTTGCCTTGCGCATTGCCGTCGCCGGCCCGGCCTTCCAGCTTGGCGGCCGGGCCGACGTCGAGCGGCTGGCGGGTGATCTCCACGGTTAAGCGCGGGTTCCTGCCGAGCGCGGCGGCAAACCGGCTCACACTCTCCAGGGCGGCCCGGTCGTCATGCCGGGGCGAGGCGACTTCCCCTTCGATCAGGAGCGTCTGCCACGGCGGCGTTGGAACGCCAAACAGGCGGGCGGAGGGCACGGGTTCGGCTTCGCCAGGCTGCCGGGCGCCGGCCGTTTCGCTCGTCTGCCATTGCAGTTGCTCGATGCGGATTTGCGGCAGTTCGTCCAGCGCGCGGCTGACCATGCCGAGCAGCGCGTCCGGTGCCGGCGCGTTTTGGGCGAGGGTCCGCGCCATCTCCACCGCGGCCTTCATGGCTTGCGGGCTGGCCGCGGTCGGCGGCGTGGCGCGGACGATGGCCTGGCTTTGCTCCCGGATCGCCAGCGTTTCCTCGGCCATCCGATGGCCTTGCCGGCGGGCTTCCAGCGCGTCCAGGCCGTTCGATCCCGCCCATCCCATTCCCCCGGCCAGGATGGCGGCGCTCAGCGCATAAAGCGCGACCCGCGCCCGACGGAGCTTGAACGGCCGGGTTTGCTCCGGCGCGGCGTATCGATTGGCCGAAATGTCACGGCCGAGCAGGTTCAGGAACAGCCTGTCGCTCAACGAGGGCGATGTTCCGAGCGATGCGTCCGGGAAAGGCTGGATTTTGAGCGTTCGCGCGACGTCGGCCAGATCCAGGCAGGTATGGGTCTGGGCGGAAGTATCCCGGCAGGCGGCCCGGAGCTGCCGCAAATCCTCGCCGTGCGCCAGGATCGCCACATCCAGCGCCGCGTCGCGCGGCAGCAGGCGGGCGGCGGCGAGGAATTGCCGGGTGTTGTCGGATTCGGCGATTACCGCCGCGGCGAGGGCGTCCGGGGTGATATCGGGCAGCGGCGTGAGGCGGCTGAACTTGAGTTGGCCGCCCTGGAAATAACTCTGGCGCAGGCCGCCCGACTGGAATGTCGCCAGCAGCAGGTGATCGCGCCGGAGGCCGAGCTTTTCGACCAGGGTGGCGCTCAGCAGCGCCGGCGAAGCGATGCCGGCGAGCGGGGTTCCTTGCCGCCGCAGCGCGTCCAGCCAGGGATCGAGCGGCGCCGCGTTGGTCAGGGCGCTGAATAGCAGGCGGTCGTCCCGGCGTCCGTCCGCTTCGCGCCCCTGGACGGTGGCTTGGCGATAGGGCGTGTCGCGGTAGAGCTGGCCGAGGCGGCGCTGGATCATCTTGCGCCGCGCCGGCCCGGACACGTGGGGAAGAAGTTCGCGCTGGAAGTCTTCCTCGACCAGGTCGGCCAGGATGGCGGCCGGGATGTCCGGGCTTGCCGCCAGATGGCGGGCGAACGCTTCCCGTCCGGCCTCGTCGTCGGCGAAGGCCTGGCCCGCGCCTAGCCGGCCTTTTATCCACGGGTAGACGGTGAGCCGGCCGCTGGTCAGGTAGAACAGTTGTTTGCGGAACATTGGGCTCAGGCCTTGAGCTTGGCGATGGTGTCGTAGATCGGGCCGAGCACCGACAGCATGATCCAGCCCAGCACGATGCCGAGGACGACCGTCATGACCGGCTCGATCATGGCCTGCACTTTTTCGATCGATTCCCTGGCCTCGCGGCCGTAAAAATAGCTGACGTTGCGCAGCGCCGTGTCGAGCGAGCCGGTGGTCTCGCCGACCTTGAGCATGCGCACCACCAGCGGCGGGAAGACGCCGGCATTCTGGAAGCCGGCGGCGACGCCCTGGCCTTCCGCAATCAGCTGGCCGGCGCGCGCCAGGCCGCTTTCGACCACCTTGTTGGCGACGATCGGCTGCGACAGCCGGATGCAGTCGAGGACGGTCACGCCCGATGCGTACATCAGCGCGAAAAAAGTGGCGAAGCGGGCGAGGATGATCTTGCGCAGGATCGGGCCGATCAGCCACATCCTCAGCTTGACGGCGTCCGCCATGCGGCGGGCGCGCGGATCGGTTCCGATCAGGAACGCCAGGCTCGCCCAGGCGAGCGCGGGAAGGCCGAGAAGCAGGGGCCAGTAGGCGACGAACAAGCCGGAGACAAGAATCAGCATGCGGGTGTGAAACGGCAGCGCCTGGCCCATGTTTCCGATGAAGCCGGCGAATTGCGGCACCAGGTAGATCATCAGGAAGCAGGTCGTCCCCAGCACGACGGCGCCGACGAAGGCCGGGTACATCAGCAGCTTTTGGGCTTGCGCGGCGAGCTCGTCCTGCCACTTCAGGGTTTCGGTCAGGTTGCGGAACACTTCGTCGATCTTGCCGCTGTGCTCGCCCGCCGCGATCAGGCTGACGAAGGTGCGGTCGAAGGTGTCGGGATGGCGATCCAGCGCCTGCGACAGCTGCGATCCGCCTTCGATGTTCTCGATCAGGTCGGCGATGATTTCGCGAAAGCGCGGATGGTCCAGACTGTCGCGCAAGTCGGCCAGCCCCTCCAGCATCGGCACGCCGGCGCCGGACAGCTGCTCCATGTGGAAACAGAAATTGACCAGCTCCCGCCGCCCGACCGGCCGCTTGCGCCGGGCGAAGACCCGCCGGGCCGGCTTGAAGTCGATCAGGTCGAGATTCGCGCGCTTCAGGCGCTGCTCCAGGTCGGCCGCGTTGGCCGCATCCATGTCGCCGCGGACGATCCTGCCCGCCGCATCCATGGCCTGGTAGGCGAGCCGCGCCATCAGCTCGCCCGGCTGGTCAGGTCCACCACGCGCGAGATTTCTTCGAGCGAGGTGGTGCCGTCAAGCACGCGGCGGACGGCGTCCTCAGCCAGCGGGCGGAATCCCCTGGCGCGCGCCATGCCCGACAGTTCGCGGGCGGTGGCGCGGCGTGCGATCAGCTCGTCCAGTTCGGCGTCGGTCTTGAACAGCTCCATGATCGCCGTGCGCCCCTGGTAGCCTTGGTGGTCGCAGCGCCCACAGCCGGCCGGGCGATGGATGACCGCGTCCGGCGCTTCGTTGTTCAGGCCGAGCAGGCGCCGCTCCGCTGCCCCGGCCTGGAGCGGTTCCTTGCAATGGGGGCAGAGCTTGCGGATCAGGCGCTGGGCCACCACGCCGATGATGTTGCCGGCCATGATGTCGGGCAGGATGCCGATGTCGAGCAGGCGCGGGATCGCGCCGATGGCGGAATTGGTGTGCAGGGTGGAATACACCTGGTGGCCGGTCATGGCGGCGCGGAACGCCATTTGCGCGGTTTCCGCGTCGCGGATCTCGCCCACCAGGATCACGTCCGGATCCTGCCGCATCATCGAGCGGATGCCGT
>JAQTMN010000118.1 GCA_028714315.1 Sulfuricella sp.
CTCTTCACCGCGCCGCCCAGATCGCCGCCGATGTTGCGCAGCTTCTTGGTGCCGAAAACCACCAACACGATCACCAGTACGATCAGCCAATGCCAGATGCTAAATGAACCCATTGCTACCCCTCCTCCAGAGTTAAACGTGCGGCAACTTGCCGCCGCCGATGACATGGACGTGCAGGTGAAACACCACCTGGCCGCCGCCCTTGCCGGTATTGATCACGGTCTTGAAGCCGTCTTGCAATCCCTGTTCCTTCGCCAATTTCGGCGCCAACAGGAGGATGCGGCCCAGCAGCATTTCATGCCGGGCGTGGCAATCCTCCAACGATGCGACGTGCTCTTTCGGCACGATCATGAAATGCACGGGCGCAGCAGGATTGACGTCGTGGAACGCGATTAGTTCGCCATCCTCGTACACCTTGCGGCTGGGAATCTCGCCCGCCACGATCTTGCAAAAAATGCAGTCGCTCATTGATCCTTCCTCGCCGCCTTCTCCGCCAGGCCGGACAGTCCTTCGCGCCGCGCCAGTTCGTCCAGCACTTCTTCCGGCCGCACGCCCTGGCTCGCCAGCATCACCAGGCAATGAAACCACAAATCGGCGGTTTCGTATACGATTTGCTGCCGCTCGCCGTTCTTGGCCGCGACGATGGTTTCCGCCGCTTCCTCGCCGATCTTTTTCAGGATCGTGTCGAGCCCCCTGGCATACAGCTTGGCCACGTAGGAGCTCGCCGGATCGGCCTGTTTGCGGCTTTCCAGGGTATCCGCCAGGCGGCTCAGGATATCGCTCATCGCTTGTAGATCTCCGCCGGGTCTTTCAGCACCGGATCGACCGTCACCCACTGGCATTTTTCCAGCTGCTGGAAAAAGCAGTGGTTGCGCCCGGTGTGGCAGGCGATGCCGCCGACCTGCTCGACCTTCAGCAGCACCACGTCCTCGTCGCAATCGAGGCGGATTTCCTTCACCTTCTGCACGTGGCCGGATTCCTCGCCCTTGTGCCACAGCTTCTTGCGCGAGCGCGACCAGTACACCGCTTCGCCGCGCTCGGCGGTGAGCTTGAGTGCCTCGCGGTTCATCCAGGCGAACATCAGCACCGTGCCGCTTGCCGCGTCCTGGGCGATCACCGGCACCAGGCCGTCGTCCGTCCACTTCACCTTATTCAGCCAAATATCTTTCGCACTCATAACCTGACTTCGATCCCATGTTCCGCCATGTAGCGCTTTGCCTGCTCCACGGAGTATTCGCCGTAATGGAAAATGCTGGCCGCCAGCACCGCATCGGCGCGCCCCTTGAGAATGCCGTCGACCAGATGGTCGAGATTGCCGACGCCGCCGCTGGCGATCACCGGAATGCCGACCGCATCGGCCACCGCGCGGGTCAGATCGAGGTTGAAGCCGATCTTGGTGCCGTCGCGGTCCATGCTGGTGAGCAGGATCTCGCCCGCCCCCATCTGCTCCATTTTCTTCGCCCATGCCACCGCGTCCAGGCCGGTATCGCGCCGCCCGCCGTGGGTAAAAACGTGCCAGCGCAGCGGCTCGCCCGGTGCCGAGACCTGTTTGGCGTCGATCGCCACCACGATGCACTGCGCGCCGAAACGCGCGGAGGCGTCCGCCACCAGCTGCGGGTTGGTCACCGCCGAGGTGTTGATACCGACCTTGTCGGCACCGGCATTGAGCAGCCGCCGCACGTCGTCCACCGCGCGCACGCCGCCGCCGACGGTGAGGGGAATGAACACCTGCGCCGCCACTTCCTCGATGATGTGCAGGATCAGCCCGCGGTTGTCGCTGCTCGCGGTGATGTCGAGGAAGGTCAGCTCGTCGGCGCCCTGCTCGTCATAGCGGCGCGCGATCTCGACCGGATCGCCCGCGTCGCGCAGCGACACGAAATTCACGCCCTTGACGACGCGGCCGTCGGTCACGTCCAGGCAGGGGATGATGCGTTTGGCTAGGCCCATATTTGGTGAGGAGTGAGGCGTGAAGGGAGAGGCGCGGGGACTTCGCCTCGACCCTCACCCTTACGCCTGCCCTCCCAATTCGTCCGCCATTTTCTGCGCATCGGCAAAATTCAGCGTGCCTTCGTAAATCGCCCGCCCGGTGATCGCGCCCATGATGCCTTCGGATTCGACCCCGCACAGATTTTTCACGTCGTCCAGATTGGTGATGCCGCCGCTGGCGATAACGGGGATGGTCAGCGCCCGCGCCAGGTTTACCGTCGCATCGACGTTCACCCCGGTGAGCATGCCGTCGCGGCCGATGTCGGTGTAGACCACCGCTTCCACGCCATAGCCTTCGAACTTCTTGGCGAGGTCCACCACGTCATGGCCGGTCACTTTCGACCAGCCGTCCACCGCCACCTTGCTGTCCTTGGCGTCGAGGCCAACGATGATCTGGCCGGGGAAGGCGTAGCACGCCTCGTGCAGAAAGCCGGGGTTTTTCACCGCCGCCGTGCCGATGATGACGTAGCTGATGCCGTTGTCCAGATAGCGTTCGATGGTTTCCAGGTCGCGGATGCCGCCGCCCAATTGCACGGGAATATCGGTGCCGACCGCATCGACGATGGCGCGGATCGCATCGCTATTGACCGGCTTGCCCGCGAAGGCGCCGTTCAGGTCGACCAGATGGAGGCGGCGCGCGCCGGCGTCGAGCCAGTGCTTGGCCATGGCGCCGGGGTCTTCGGAAAAGACCGTGGCATCCTCCATCAACCCTTGTTTCAAACGCACGCAGTGCCCGTCTTTCAAGTCAATTGCAGGAATGATCAGCATGATGGCTATGTAAAATATTCAAATTAGATTGGATCAGACTCTGGTCGTTCCGTCCCAGGCCACGAAATTTGCCAGCAGCCGGAGACCGGCAGCCTGGCTCTTTTCCGGGTGGAACTGCACGGCAAAGATATTGTTGCTCGCCACCGCGCAGGCAAAAGCAAACGGATAGCTGGTCGTGGCCGCGGCCAGGCCGGCGGCGCCGGGTTCGACATAATAGCTGTGCACGAAGTAAAAGCGGCTGCCGCTGGGGATGCCCTGCCACAACGGATGGGGAGCGGTCTGATTCACCTCGTTCCAGCCGATGTGCGGCACCTTCAGGCGCTGCCCCTGGGCGTCGTGCATCGCCGCCGCCGGGAACAGCCGAACCTTGCCCGGCAGCACGCCCAGCCCGGCGGCATGGCCTTCCTCGCTGGACTCGAACAGCGCCTGCATCCCCAGGCAAATCCCCAGGAACGGCTTGGCCCGCGCCGCCTCGATCAGCGCCCCGCGCAAACCGCGCGCATCCAGCTCGCGGATGCAATCCGGCATCGCGCCGACGCCGGGAAAAACCACCCGGTCGGCCTGGGCGATCTCGCCGGCGTCGCTGGTGACGCGGATGCGCGCCTCCGGGGCGACGTGCTCCAGCGCCTTCGCCACCGAGCGCAGGTTGCCCATGCCATAATCCACTACCGCGATGTGGCTCATAAGACTATAGACTGCCCTTGGTGGAAGGCATCGCGTCGCCCAGCCGCGCGTCGGCTTCGACTGCCATGCGCAGCGCCCGGCCGAAGGCCTTGAAGATGGTCTCGACCTGATGGTGCGCGTTCCTGCCGCGCAAATTGTCGATGTGCAACGTCACCCCGGCGTGATTGACGAATCCCTGGAAAAACTCCAGCACCAGATCGACATCGAACTCGCCGATCGCACCGCGCGAGAAATCCACCTCGAACACCAGGCCGGGTCGGCCGGAGAGGTCGATCACCACGCGCGACAGCGCCTCGTCCAGCGGCACGTAGGCATGGCCGTAGCGGCGGATGCCCTTCTTGTCGCCGACCGCGCGGGCAAAAGCCTGGCCCAGGGTGATGCCGATGTCTTCCACGGTGTGGTGGGCGTCGATATGCAAGTCGCCCTTGGCGGCCACCGCCAGGTCGATCAGCCCATGCCGCGCGATCTGGTCCAGCATGTGGTCGAGGAAGGGCACGCCGCTGTCCAGCTTGGCGGCGCCGCTGCCGTCCAGGTTCAGCTCGACGCTGACCTGGGTTTCCAGGGTATTGCGGTTGACTTGGGAGGTGCGCATCAAATAATCGGCCAAAGATTTACTAAAAATTTTTTCCATTCTAACCCAGCACGGCAACAGGGCAAAGCGGGGCGAGACAGTATCTGGATATTCGATTAGCCGGTCAACGTGCTCATGGGTCAGGCTTCAGCCTGACATGCGCGGCTGAAGCCGTGCCCACAGGGGACTCCCAGCACCCGCCAGTGTAGCCGCCTACCCGGCCAAAATTTCCCCCAGCGCGGCCACCAGCGCCGCGCACTGCGCATCCGTCCCGACCGTGATGCGCAGGAACTGGGCGATGCGCGCCGGCGACTTGAAATGGCGCACGATGATGCTGCGTTCGCGCAGCTTCGCGGCGAGCTCGGCGCCGTCGCGGCCGCCGTGGCGGGCGAAGACGAAATTGGCGGCGGAAGGCAGCACGTCGAAACCCAGCGCCGTCAGATCGGCCACCAGCCGGGTGCGGCTGGCGATCACCTTGCGGCAGGTCTCCTCGAAATAGGCGCGGTCTTCCATCGCCGCCGC
>JAQTMN010000119.1 GCA_028714315.1 Sulfuricella sp.
GCTCTTCTCATCGCCCCGCCCGCCTCGGGGTTGCCCCCGCCGTGGCTGATCGGCTTGCCGAGCTCTTCGGGCGCCGGCAGCTTCAACAGGCCGTACAGGTTCGCCAGGTTTTCGCGGTACAGTTTATCGAAACTCTCCACGCTGTGCTGCGGATTGTAGTCGCCGAACCACCAGAACCAGTCCGAGCCCTCGCAGTCGGCCAGCTGGAGATGCGCGCGCTCGATCTCTTCCTCGCTCAGGCGGCCGCTGGCGACCACCAAATCGAAGCTCTGCTTGGCGGCGCACAGCAAATCCCAGGCGCGGTTCTTGTCGGGCGAGCCGATCCAGGTGGAAAACGTGCCGTAGACCCAGCTGCCCGCCACCAGGTAGGGCAATTCAGCTGCGATCGGATCGGTTCCCGCGATTCCCGCCAGCTCCAGCGGCAATTGCGCCTGCATGCCGTTCTGCCCGGCGTGGCCGTCGAGGTGATCCTTGAAGGTAGTGGTGCGGATGAACGGATGCGACTCCAGCGCCTCGTACATCTCGGACAGGAAGTAATACCCGTTGTACGGGTAGTATTCCCAGGCGTTTTCCCCATCCATGATCACGCTCACCACCGGGTTCTCGCCCGCCGGCGTGCAGCGCCAGATTTCCTCCAGGGCATGGATGAAGTTGTCCACCGCGTCCTTGCCGAACCATTTCGCGTATTCGAAGCCGATCCGGTCGGACAGCCGGTCGTCGCGGAAAAACGAGACGATTTCGCGCTCGCCGGTGGCAATCCGGTAGGGCCGGTAAAGGTAATCCATCCGATCCGGCAGCGGCTTGCTCCCGTCCAGGCCGCGCAGGCTGTTGACCAGCACGGTTTCGCCGCTCGCCATCCAGCGGCAGCCGTGCTCGGCGAACACCAGCGCCGCCGCCTGCGACACGCCGCCTTCGGCCGGCCAGATGCCCTGCGGCGCGACGCCGAAGCGCTCGCGGTGGCTGTCGATCGCCGAGTTGATGTGAAACGAGGCGCGCTTGAGCCCGCCCGGATAATAGGCCGCCTCCGGCAGGCTGACGCCCGGCATGCATTCCCGCGCCACCTTGAAGTCGATCAGGAGCGGCACGATGGGGTGGCAGTGGGGCGTGGTGGAAATCTCGATCTGCCCGTCGTCCGCCAGCTTGCGGTAGCGCGGAATGAGCTCCCGGATCAGCCGGCCGATCAGCGCCAGCAGGTCGCGGCGGTCGGCAGCGGTGAAATGCGTGCCCTTGGTCATCAGGTTGACCACCAGCTCGTGGTTGCGCCGCACCGTTTCGCCGCACCACACCAGGTGATACCACACCAGCAGGTCGGCCAGGTATTGGCCGGACAGGTAATCCAGCCCCGCCGCGCCGAACGGCTCCTGGTGGTTGAACAGCTCCCACAGCCGCTTGTAGGCCGGGTAGGGTTCGATCATCTTGGTATGGTTGGTGCGGAAGCAGCTGTCGAAAATCAGCGCGCGCCGCTCCGGCGAAAGGCCGTCGAGGTCGTCCTCCGCCAAAAGCCTCAACAGCGGGTCGAGCAGCCGGCCCTCCTCGAACTGGCGGCTGTAATCCTCCAGCTGGTCGAGCAGCACCGGCACGAAATTGAACACCGCGCGGGCCTTGGGATGGCTTTCGAGGTGGTACGCCATGTCGGTGTAATCCTTCATGGCGTGCAGGTAAGTCCACGGCAGCATGAATTCGCCGGTGGTCAGGTTGCGGTAATCCGGCTGGTGCATGTGCCAGCACAGGATCAGGTGGAGTTTTTTGTCGGTCATGAATCAGTCCTGAGTGCTGAGTTCCGAGTGCTGAGTCCCGAGTGCCAAGAAAACGCGAAGCGCCAACTGCCACTTTTCACTCAGGACTCAGGACTAGCGCGCGTCAGCGCGCATGATGCAATCTCTGCCCGAGCATGTCCGGCGTGATCAGGGTGATCCCTTTCTTGGTGACGTGGAAGCGCTTGGCATCCTCCACCGGGTCGCGCCCGACCACCAGGTCCTCCGGTATCTTGCAGCCCCGGTCCACCACCGTGCGGTGCAGCACCGCGCCGCGCCCGATGTCCACGTCGGGCAGGATCACCGAATCGGTCACTTCAGCATAGCTGTGGACGTAGACATTGGAAAACAGCAGCGAACGCTTCACCGACGCGCCGCTGATGATGCAGCCGCCGGACACCAGCGAATCCACCGCCGAACCGCGGCGAATCTCGTCGTCGAAGACGAACTTGGCCGGCGGCAGTTGCGCCTGGTAGGTCCAGATCGGCCAGTTCTCGTCGTAAAGGTTGAGATCGGGCGTGACCTTGGTCAGCTCCATGTTGGCTTCCCAGTAGGCGTCCACCGTGCCGACGTCGCGCCAGTAAGGCGCCTCGCCCGGCTGCGAAATGACGCAGCTGTCGGAGAAGCGGTGCGCGAACACGCGATAGCGCGACATGATGTAGGGAATGATGTCCTTGCCGAAATCGTGCGAGGACGAACCCAGGTCGGCATCGCGCAGCAGCTGCTCGTAAAGAAAATCAGCGTTGAAGATGTAGATCCCCATGCTCGCCAGCGCCATGTCCGGGTTGCCGGGCGTGGGTTTCGGGTTGTCCGGCTTTTCGTTGAAATCGACCACGCGCTGGTCGCCGTCCACCGACATCACGCCGAACTCCCTCGCGTCCTCCAGCGGCACCTCGAGGCAGGCCACCGTCATGTCGGCGCCCTTGGCGGCGTGGAACGCCAGCATTTCGCCGTAATCCATCTTGTAGACGTGGTCGCCCGCCAGGATCAGGATGTAGGTCGGGTCGTAGCTGCGCAGGATGTCCATGTTCTGGAACACCGCATCGGCGGTGCCGCGGTACCAGCTTTCCTCGATGCGCTGCTGCGCCGGCATCAGCTCGACGAATTCGTTGAACTCGCCGCGCAGGAAGCTCCAGCCGCGGTGCAGGTGCTGCAGCAGGCTGTGCGCCTTGTACTGGGTGATGACGCCGATGCGGCGGATGCCGGAATTGACGCAATTGGACAACGGAAAATCGACGATACGGAACTTGCCGGCGAACGGCACCGCCGGCTTGGCGCGCCATTCGGTGAGATTTTTCAACCGGCTGCCGCGTCCGCCCGCGAGGATCAGTGCGACCGTGTTTTTTGTGAGCAGGCTGACGAAACGGGGATATTCTTTCTGCAAAACCAACCTCCATCGATTATTGATTTGACTACCGAAGAAACCCTCGCGGGCAAGACACACATCCGGGAGCGCTGTCGCCAGCGCTGTGACCAAATGAATTCGGCCCTACTAAACGAGCGGCCATGCGCCGACGTGACAAATTATTATAGCAGGCCAAAAACCCCCGCAACCCCCATCTGTGCCGCTATAATCTACTGGATTCGGCCCTGACTATGGAAACATGACGCCATAATGAAAGTCAATGCACAACTGAAGTCCCTGCTCCAGGCACGCCTGCATGACCCATTCGCCTTTCTCGGCGCGCACCGGACCGATGACGGCTGGGCCGTCCGGGTATTCGCTCCGTTCTCCGACCGGGTCTGGCTGGAAACTCAGGACGGCTGGGCGGATATGGAACAAGCCGACGTGGAAGACGGCCCCGCGCTGTTCGAGTGGCGCGGCAAGGACGCGCCGCCGACGGCGTACCGGCTGCGCCACCTGCGAAACGGCCAGATGACCGAAAACCGCGACGCCTATTCCTTCCCCAGCTCGCTCGGCGAACAGGATCTTTACCTGTTCGGCGAAGGCCGGCTGTACCAGGCCTACCGCATGCTGGGCGCGCTGCCGATGGAACTGCTCGGTGTCGCCGGCGTGCGTTTCGCGGTGTGGGCGCCGAATGCCGAAGGCGTCGCCGTGGTCGGCGACTTCAACCGCTGGGACGGCCGCGTCAACCCGATGCGCAGCGTGGGAAATTCCGGCATATGGGAAATTTTCATCCCCGAGCTCGCCCCCGGCAGCCTGTATAAATTCGAGATTCGCAGCCGCCGCAGCGGCCTGGTGATGGTGAAGGCCGACCCTTACGCGCAACAATTCGAGCTGCGCCCCAGCACCGCCTCGCGAGTCGCCGCACGCAACGGCCACGACTGGCGGGACGGCGACTGGCTGGCACAGCGCGGTAGGCTCGACTGGCTGCACGCGCCCTTCAACATCTACGAAGTCCATGCGGGATCGTGGCGGAGACATCCCGACGGGCGCTTCTACAGCTGGGGCGAGCTGGCGGCAAGCCTGATCCCCTACGTCCAGGAAATGGGCTACACGCACATCGAGCTGCTGCCGATTTCCGAACACCCGCTCGACGAATCCTGGGGCTACCAGACCACCGGCTATTTCGCCCCCACCTCGCGCCACGGCTCGCCGGACGAGCTGCGCGCCTTCGTCGATGCCTGCCACCAGGCCGGGATCGGCGTCATTCTCGACTGGGTGCCGGCGCATTTCCCGCAGGACGCCTGGGCGCTCGCCCGCTTCGACGGCACCGCCCTGTACGAGCACGAGGACCCGCGCCTGGGCCTGCACATCGACTGGGGCAC
>JAQTMN010000120.1 GCA_028714315.1 Sulfuricella sp.
AAATCGTCCGCATTCACCGCATCCGGCAAAATCACCAGGTGTTTCGCGAAACGGCCGTCTGCCGGCTTCAGGTTGAGCACGGCCAGGTAAGGAGAAACGAAGCTGGTGCCGAGCAATTCGGCATCGCGCCACTCCCCGCTGCGGGACTGGTATTCGCAGCGGCAATCGGCATCGATCCTCAAAGTGATCAGCGCACGCGGCGAGACGCGAAAGCCGTCGCGGCGCAGGACGTGCGCCGCGCTGCCGAGAAGCAGGGGCATCGCCGAAACGGCCAGCCATGGCGGCACCGGCACCAGCCAGCACATCGCCGCGGCAAAAACATGCATACCGCCCAGCAAGCCCGCCAGCCGCCGGGACGGGCCGACCGCGATCGTCAGAACCTTCATCCGCAAGCCTTGTAAAAAACCCCAAATGCCCGTATTTTAACCATCATCCAGTCAATCAAGCGGCACAACATGAATCCCATCTGGCAAGACCATCTCATCAAGGCGGGCGCGACGGTCGAAAACGGCCGTGTCGCCCATTTCGGCCAGCCCGAACAGGAATTGCAAACCGCGCAGTCCGGCACCGTGCTTGTCGATCTGTCCCATCTCGGCGTAATCGGCGCCAGCGGCGAGGACAGCCTGACTTTCCTGCAGGGCCAGACCACCAACGACGTCCGGCTCGCCGCCGACCGCGCCCAGCACAACAGCCTGTGCTCGCCCAAGGGGCGAATGCTGGCGACGTTCCTGCTGTGGCGCGGCGAAGACGGCCACCTCCTGCAACTGCCGGCCGAACTGCAGGCGGGCATCCAGAAACGATTGACGATGTACGTGCTGCGCTCCAAGGTCAAAATCCGCGATGCCGGCGCCGAAACCGTTCGCTTCGGCGTGGCGGGCGCCGATGCCGAAAACCTGCTGCAAACCCTGCTCGGCCCATTGCCGCAAGAAGTGCTGGGCGTGGCCCGCCACGACCGCGCGACGGTTCTCCGGCTCGGTCCGGCCCGCTTCGAGGTCGTCGCGACGGCAGAACAAGGGCCGGCCCTGTGGGACGAATTGAGCAGGACTGTCACCCCGGCCGGCAGCGCCTGCTGGGAGTGGCTGGAAATCCAGGCCGGCATCCCCACCATCCTGCCCGCGACGCAGGAGCAGTTCACGCCGCAAATGGCGAATTTCGAGGCGCTCGGCGGCGTCAGCTTCACCAAGGGCTGCTACACCGGCCAGGAAGTCGTGGCGCGCACGCAGCACTTGGGCAAGGTCAAGCGCCGCCTCTATCTGGCCCACATCGACGCGGACAGCATGCCGCAGCCGGGCGACGAGCTCTCCGACGGCAACCAGACCGCGGGAATGGTGGTGAACGCCCAGCCCGCCCCCGGCGGCGGCTTCGACCTGCTCGCGGTCATCCCGACGGAGGCCGCCGAAAGCGGCGAGATACGCTGGCTCTTTCCGGACGGGCCTGTGCTGCACTTTCGATCCCTGCCCTATCCGGTCTGAATCACCCGCGCCGCAACAATGAAAATAACTTTTCTCGGCGCGGCCCGGCAGGTGACCGGCTCCTGCTACCTGATCGAAACCGGCGCGGTCAGATTCCTGGTGGATTGCGGCTTGTTCCAGGGCGGCCGCAAAGCCGACGCGCTCAATGCGCAGGCTTTCAGGTTCGATCCCCGAAAAATCGATTTCGTGCTGCTGACCCACGCCCACATCGACCACAGCGGCCTCCTGCCGCGTCTGGCGGCGGAAGGCTTCGACGGGCGGATATATACCACCACCGCCACCGCCGACCTGCTCGAAGTGCTGCTGCCGGACTGCGCCCATATCCAGGAAATCGAGGCCAGTCGGGAAAACCGCCGGCGCGAGCAAAGCAAAAGCAAAAAACGGCACCAGGAGCCTGCCGTCCCGCTTTACACCACGGCCCAGGCGGAAGCGAGCCTGAGCCAGGTGTCGCCAGTCGGCTACGACACCCCGCTGGCGCCGCACCCGACCGTCAAATGCCGCTTCCGCGATGCAGGCCACATCCTGGGTTCGGCGATTATCGAGGTTTGGGTCAACGACGAGGGCAAGGAGACCAAGCTGGTGTTCTCGGGAGATCTGGGCCAACCGGACCGCCCCATCCTGCGCGACCCGACGATCATCGAGGAAACCGACATCCTGTTCGTCGAATCGACTTACGGCGACCGCCTGCACAAGAATCTGACCTCGACGGTGGACGAAGTCGTCCATGCCATCAACGACACCCTGCTGCGCAAGAAAGGCAATGTCGTCATTCCAGCCTTCGCCGTCGGCCGGACCCAGGAAATTCTCTACCTGCTGTACCAGCTTACCCGCCAGGGCCGCCTCAAGGACCTGAACATCTACGTGGATTCGCCGATGGCGACCCGCGCCACGGCGATCACCCTGAAGCATATGGAGATGTTCGACGACGAAGCGCAGGAACTCTATGCCTGGCGCGAGAAAAACCACATTCCGCTGAAACTGACGTTCACCGGCAGCGCGGAGGAATCCATCGCACTCAACAGCATCCATTCCGGCGCCATCATCATTTCCGCCAGCGGCATGTGCGACGCCGGCCGCATCAAGTTCCACCTGATCAACAACCTGGGCAGAAAACAAAACACCATCCTGATCACCGGCTTCCAGGCCGAAGGCACGCTGGGAAGGCGCCTGGTGGACGGCGCAAAAACGGCGCGCATCTACGGCAACGAAGTCGCCGTGCGCGCCGAAATCTACACGGTGGGCGGGCTCTCCGCCCACGCCGACCAGGCCGCCCTGCTGCACTGGCTCAAACAGTTCAAACGGCCTCCCGTCCGGACTTTCGTGGTGCACGGCGAAATCCATGCCGCCGAAGCGCTCGCCGAACGTATCGGAGCGATGAACTGGAAAGCCAACGTGCCCGGTCTGGGCGATTCGGTTTTGTTCTAAATCAGGCGGGGATTATGAAGCCTTGCCTCTTTCGGAGGCTGGCGACATATATTGTTCCTGTGGTGCCCGGAGCCGGACTTGAACCGGCACGGCCGTAAGGCCGAGGGATTTTAAGTCCCTTGTGTCTACCGATTCCACCATCCGGGCCGAAGAATTGGAGGAAGCAACAAGCTGGAGGCGGGGGTCGGAATCGAACCGGCGTAGACGGCTTTGCAGGCCGCTGCATAACCACTTTGCTACCCCGCCAGTGTGACTGGCATTACTGGAACTAAAAAGGGAAAGCTTTGCGCTTTCCCTTGAATTCTGGAGCGGGAAACGAGATTCGAACTCGCGACCTATACCTTGGCAAGGTATCGCTCTACCAACTGAGCTATTCCCGCAATTGAGAAGCCGCTATTTTAATGATTTCACGGCCGATGTCAACACTCTTGCAGCTCCTATTTGCCCGCAAGTGCTTGCGGGACGGCCTTTCTGAGGTAATAAGCCATTGACCACAAAGTCAATATCGCCGCAATATAGATCAGCCAAATTCCCCACAAATGAGTGTCGAAAACCTGCAAAACCGGGTCGTGATACAGCAGCAATAGAATCGCCACCATCTGCGCCGTGGTTTTGAGTTTGCCGATGAACGACACCGCCACGCTGCTGCGCTGGCCGATCCCCGCCATCCATTCGCGCAGGGCGGAGATGGTGATTTCCCGCCCGACGATGACCAACGCGATCAATGCCGGCACGCGATCCAGCTTCACCAGAATGATCAGCGCCGCCGCCACCATCAGCTTGTCCGCCACCGGATCGAGGAAAGCGCCGAACGCCGAGGTCTGGTTCAAGGCCCGGGCCAGATAGCCGTCGAGCCAGTCGGTCGCCGCTGCCACCGCGAAAATCAATGTCGCCGTGAAATTGATCAGATGCGGCTGGAGCCATTCGGCCGGCAAGTAGTAAACCGCCGCGAATACAGGGATCAGCAGGATTCTCAGCCAGGTCAGCAGGTTGGGGATGTTTAGCGGCATGTTTTGCCTAATGCAGTTCCTGGTAAATTTTTTCCGCCAGTTCCCGGCTGATGCCGTCCACCTGGGCCAATTCGTCCGCGCTGGCCGCCAGGACGCCTTTCAAACCGCCGAAGCGGGACAACAGCTTCTGCCGCCGTTTCGCACCTATCCCGCCGATGTCCTCCAGCGACGAATGCAGACGCGCCTTGCCGCGCCTGGCGCGATGGCCGGTGATGGCGAAGCGGTGCGCCTCGTCGCGAATTTGCTGGATCAGATGCAGGCCGACGTGGTCTTTAGGCAATTGTAGCGTCTTTTCGCCGCCGGGAAAAATCAGCTGCTCCATGCCTGGCTTGCGTTCGACGCCCTTGGCCACGCCGATCAGGCTGACGCCGTTCAGGCCCACCTCGGCCATGACTTCCTCGGCCACCGCAAGCTGCCCCTTGCCGCCGTC
>JAQTMN010000121.1 GCA_028714315.1 Sulfuricella sp.
GCGGCTTCAAGCTGACCGGCAAGCTCGGCGAAGTGATGCGCGAATCAGCCGAGATTGCCTACAGCTACGTGTCCTCCCACCTCAAGGCATTCAAGGGTAATCCGGTCTTCTTCGACGAAGCCTTCGTCCATCTGCACGTGCCGGAGGGGGCGACGCCGAAGGACGGCCCCAGCGCCGGCATCACCATGGCCACCGCGCTGCTGTCGCTGGCGCGCAACGAGAAGATTCCCCGGCCGCTCGCGATGACCGGCGAGCTGACCCTGACCGGCGAAGTGCTGCCGATCGGCGGCGTACGCGAAAAGGTGATCGCGGCGCGGCGCATCAAAATCAACGAGCTGATCCTGCCGGAAGCCAACCGGCGCGACTTCGACGAGCTGCCGGACCACATAAAGGAAGGCGTGACCGCGCATTTCGTGAGACAATTCAAGGATGTGGTGAAAATCGTTTTTGCCTGAGCAGGTGTGTCTCGGAGCACCGAAAAACTTTACCGCAAAGGCGCAAAGGACAGGCGATACTCTTTTAGTCTTGCCAGTAAGTCGTTTTCTTTGCGCCTTTGCGCCTTTGCGGTGACAAGAAATGCCCGAAGTCGTCGAATCTCCCGTCGCTCGCATCCATGGCGAGCCGATGGTCCAGCTGCCGCTCGATCTCTACATCCCGCCCGATGCGCTGGAAGTATTTCTCGAAACCTTCGAAGGTCCGCTCGATCTCCTGCTCTACCTGATCCGCCGGCAGAATCTGGATGTGCTGAATATCCCGATGGCCGAGCTGACGCGGCAGTACATGAGCTATGTCGAACTGATGAGCGCCGGCCAGCTCGAATTAGCGGGCGAATATTTGCTGATGGCGGCGCTGCTGATCGAGATCAAGTCGCGCATGCTGTTGCCGTGCCGCGACGAGGCGATTGAGGAGGAGAGCGACCCGCGCGCCGAACTGGTGAGGCGCCTGCTGGAGTACGAGCAGATGAAGCTGGCGGCGCGGCGCCTGGATGAGCAGCCGGTCGCCGGGAGCGATTTCGCGCTGGTGCAGGTGTGGCTGGAGCAGGCGGCGGCGAAGCGCCTGCCTGAAGTCGGCCTGGACGATCTGAAACAGGCGTGGCTGGCGGTGCTGGCCCGCGCCAGGGTCAACCGCCACCACAAGGTGAGCCGCGAGGAACTGTCGGTGCGCGAGCACATGAGCCGCATCCTGCGCCTTCTGCAAAATGCGCGGTTCGCCGAATTCGCCGGCTTGTTCGATGTCGCGGGCGGCGTGCCGGAGCTGGTGGTGACTTTTCTCGCCATCCTGGAACTGGTGCGCGAGAGCCTGGTGAGCGTCACCCAGCAGGAACCGTTTGCGCCGATTTACGTGAAATTGCAGGGATGACCGTTAATCTCAAGGAAATCAAACTGGTGCTGGAAGCCGCCTTGCTGGCCAGCCAGGAGCCGCTTTCCCTGCATGCGCTGAAAAAACTGTTCGACTTCGAGCTGAGTTCGGATATCCTGCGCAAGCTGCTGGAAGAGCTGCGCCAGGAATGGAGCGGGCGCGGCGTCGAGCTCGTCAACGTGGCAAGCGGCTGGCGCTTCCAGGTGCGCGCCGAATATCAGAAATACCTCGACCGCCTCAATCCGGAAAAGCCGCCGCGCTATTCCCGCGCGGTGATGGAAACCCTGGCGATCATCGCCTACAAACAGCCGGTGACGCGCGGCGATATCGAGGACATTCGCGGCGTCACGGTGAGCAGCCAGGTGCTCAAAACGCTGGAAGGACGCGGCTGGATCGACACCGTCGGCCACCGCGACGTGCCCGGCCGGCCGGCCTTGTTCGCCACCACGCGGCAGTTGCTCGACGATCTCGGTCTGCGCTCGCTGGAAGAATTGCCGCCGCTGGAACAGGGGGATGCGAGCTTGTTTGCCTTACCCCATGAGGAAATCTAAAAAATATTTCACTGCAGAGGACGCTGAGGAAAAGCAAAGATGGTTATGGATTTTTGCCGATGGTGCGGGGTATCAGCTTTTGAACTCCTCCGCGTCCTCTGCGGTTAATTGAGTTTTTCAGGATAAGAAAGTAGATATGCCAGACAAGAAAGACGCCACCGGGTCGCCGAAGAAACCCACCGCGGTTCAGGAAAAACGCGGCGGCAAGAATACGCCGTTTCGCCGCGCGGCCGCGGCGAGCGGCGAGCAGAAAGCGCCCAGGGCCAAGCAGCAGCCAGGCTGGCAAAGCCGTGGCGGCGAGGAGCCGCCGGTGTCGGAGAAGCCCGCCGGCCCGACGAGCTATGCCCCCGGCGCGCAGAAATTGCAGAAAATCCTGGCGCAGGCCGGGCTGGGCTCGCGCCGCGACATGGAAGAGCTGATCAAGGCGGGGCGGGTGACCGTCAACGGCCAGGTCGCCGAGCTGGGCACGCGCGTCAGCGAGACCGACGTCCTGCGGGTGGACCGCAAGAACGTCCGCGTCCGCTCGGCGGAAAAAATGCCGCGCATCATGCTCTACCACAAGCCGGAAGGCGAGATCGTCAGCCGTGACGACCCGGACGGCCGTCCCAGCGTGTTCGACCGTCTGCCGCAGATGCGCACTTCGAAATGGATCGCCATCGGGCGCCTCGACTTCAATACCAGCGGGCTGCTGATTTTCACCACTTCGGGCGACCTGGCCAACCACCTGATGCATCCGCGCTTCGAAGTCGAGCGGGAATACGCCGTGCGTACCCTGGGCTCGCTCGCGCCGGAGCAGATGAAACAGCTTGCCGAAGGGATCGAGCTGGAAGACGGCATGGCGAGCTTCGACAATATTTCCGACCAGGGCGGCGAAGGCATCAACCACTGGTACCGCGTGATCCTGCGCGAAGGGCGCAACCGCGAAGTGCGGCGCATGTTCGAAGCGGTCGGCCTCACGGTCAGCCGCCTGATGCGGGTGCGCTTCGGCGTGATCAACCTGCCGCCGCGCCTGAAACGCGGCCAGACGCTCGATCTGGAGCCGGTGGAAGTGAAAAAGGTACTGGAGTGGGCCGGGATCGCCGCGCCCGCCATTCCCCAGCAGCAGGCGCGCCCGGGCAGGAGCGGCAGCGGCATCAAATCCCATCACGTCGCCGCGCCGGAGAAACCGGCGCGCCGTCCGCGCAAGGAGCCTTCAGCCCGCTGAGCAGGATGCTGGCATTCAGGCCATCTGTTCGCGGCTGAGCAGGAACACGTGCTCGTCGCCCGCGCTCGTTTCCAGCCAGGAAAATTGCAGCTCGGGGAACGCTTCCTCCAGCGCGTCGCGGTTGTGGCCGATTTCCACCACCAGCAGGCCGTTGTCGTTCAGGTGGCTGGGCGCTTCGCGCAGGATGACGCGCACATGGTCGAGGCCGTCCTCGCCGCTGGCGAGCGCGGTGACCGGCTCGCGCCGGTATTCGCCGGGCAGGACCTCCATCGATGGCGCGTTGACGTAAGGCGGGTTGCTCACGATCAGGTCGTAGCGCCGTCCTTGCAGGCCCGAGAACAGGTCGGACTGGGTCAGGTGGACCTGCTCTTCCAGCCCGTAGTCGGCGACGTTGCGCCGCGCCACGTCGAGCGCGTCGGGTGATAGATCGACGGCGTCGATCAATGCGTTGGGAAAGGTGTGCGCCATCAGGATGGCGAGGCAGCCCGAACCGGTGCACATGTCGAGGCCGCTGGCGATGGCTTCCGGATCCTCCACCCAGGGCGCGAGCTGTTCGCGCAGCAGCTCGGCGATGAACGAGCGCGGTACGATCACCCGCTCATCCACGTAAAAACGGAATTCGCCGAGCCAGGCTTCGTGCGTCAGGTAGGGCGCGGGCAGGCGTTCCTCGACGCGGCGTCGCAGGATATCGACGACTTCGTCCACCTCCTGCGGCAGCAAACGCGCGTCCAGGAACGGTTCCAGCCGATCCAGCGGAAGATGCAGCGTGTGCAGGATCAGATAGGCCGCCTCGTCGTAGGCATTGGTGGTGCCGTGGCCGAAAAACAGTTCCGCCTGGTTGAAGCGGCTGACGGCGAAGCGCAGAAGATCGCCGACGGTGGAAAGTTGGGTTTTGGCTTGATTGAACATGTTTACCTTTTTGGCCGCGAAAACCTTTGGCCGCAAAAAGGCGCAAAAGCCACAAAAAACTTCTATTAAAGATGACCCGGATTTTTGTGCATTTTGCGCCTTTTTGCGGCTATCTTTTCTTTAGCTCGTTAACAAATTTTCCAGCGTCCGCCGGTAGATTTCCTTGAGCGGTTCGATATCGGCCACCGCCACGCATTCGTCGATCTTGTGGATGGTGGCGTTGAGCGGGCCGATTTCGAGCACTTGCGGGCAGATGTCGGCGATGAAGCGCCCGTCCGAGGTGCCGCCGCTGGTGGATAGTTC
>JAQTMN010000122.1 GCA_028714315.1 Sulfuricella sp.
CGCGGGACAGGCCGTAGAGATGGAAGAACAGGGCATCGAGCCGTGCCGTGCGGTGGCGGCGGTCATCCTCGTCCCAGGCGAAGGGCGCGCCGTCGTAGCCCAGGTCGCGCGCGAAGGGCGCGAGGTCGTGGGCAGTGTAGGACAGGCGCAACACTTCGCCGCGCACGAAGTCGGCGATTCTGGTTTTGCCCAGCGTTTGCTCGAACTGCTCCGGGCGGATTAGCGGGAGCTGCTCGACGATGAACAAATTGAGCGTTTGCCCTTGCAGTTTCTGGCGCACAACAAAATCGAAGGCGAACGCATTGAAGTTGGCCAGCAGCAACGGTGCTATTTGCGGATAAGTGTTTTCAGTTCCCGTTTCCGGCAACCATAGCGGCAGCTTGTTGCCGAACCCGTAACCCGGCGCAATGCAGGCGATCATGCTGCGTATATTGGTGGGTGCGGTAATCTCCTTGAATGCCAAGACCCACTGTCCTGGGTGTTGCTGTTGTACATCCGAAGTGTTCACCCAGAATTGCGGTGTGGGCAAGAATGCCGGATCGGCGCGCTGCGCGACGGTGCTGGCCTCCGGCTGCGCTGGGCGATGCAAGTTATCGGCGTTCATTACCACGCTGGCGGCGCGGTGGTCGTACATCTGCACCATCTTGCCTTCATACAGCGGCAGCGCTTCCGCTTCGCCCTTCTTCCAGCGGTTGCCGCCCACCGGATACCAGCCCTCCTTTTCCAGCTCGTCGCGGCGCTTGAACAGGCCGGAGTCGTTGGTCATGTGGAACATGGTGCAATAGCGCAGCGGCCAGACTTTTTGCACCACATCGCCGCTGCGATTGACCAGCACCGGTTGGCGGCGGTAAATCGCGGTGGTGAGGTCAGCATCGCGCCGGGTGCGGAAGATGGGGGCCGCGCCGGTATTGGGGTTGACGGCGCTGAAGTCCTCGGCGCTCAGTTCCAGTACGCGCGCGGGGTCGTCCGCATCCTCCAGCGCGTGCAGGTAGAAGGCGCAACGCGCGGTGGTCACGGCACGCTGCGCGCCGCCGAAGATCAGCGCGCAGAATTTGAAGCGGCTATCGACATCGGGGAAAAGGGATTTCCTGTTTTCAAAATCGTAGAGCGCGGCCAGCCGTCCTGTGGTCGAGATGCTGCGGAAAAACGCCGCCGCGCCCTTGTCGGCGGCAATGCCGGAAGGCGTGAGCAGGCCGACCATGCCGCGCGAATGGATCAGCGCCTGGGCGCGTTCGACGAACAGCGAATACAGGTTGATGTCGCCGCCGGAGAGCAGCGGGTAGTCGCCCCATTCGCGCGCCACGCGGCTGCCTGCTTCGGCGGCGGCTTGGGCGGCAAGGTAGTCCTGCCATAGCGGATCGTTACTGGTTTGCAGTTGCGCGATCAGTTGCTTGCGGTCGGCGGCGCGCGCGGTTTTGGCGATTTCCGGGCGGCGTTCGGCGAACCATTCCACTTCCTGCAATTTCATCCGGTCCCAGGGGGGGTTGCCAATGATGGCGTCGAAGCCTCCCTGGCCGTCCTGCCACACGTTGGGGAACGCCAGTTCCCAATGCAGGAAGCGTTCCTGCGCCGCGCGGCGCAACGCATCCATGAGCGTGGCGTGCGTCTGCCGCTCGCTCTCGGTGGGCAGCTTGCCCTTGCGTTCGGCAAAGAATTTCACCGCCTCCAGCAGGGTGTCGCCGTATTCGGCGGCAAGCAGATTCGCCCATGCCCGGTCATATTCCTCCTTGCGCGCCTTGCCCGCCCAGCGCCGCGCTTGCAGGAAATCCAGCGTGTGCCACAGCGGACGCAAGCCAAACGATGCCGTGTCCATCATGGCCCTGGAATGATGTGCCTCGGCGATGTCGATGTCGGTGAGATTGCCGATGGCAAGCATGAGGTCGCGGGCAGATTGCAAACGCTGCATGTCAGCCTGGTACAGCAGGCTGCCCTGCTGGTTGAGCGCGTCCCTGATCTGGCTGACCTTGCCGCCGAACAGCGAATCGCCGCAATGCAGGTGGTGGTCGAGGAAGGACAGCGGCGCGCCGACGGTGAAGGTGTGCAGCCACAACGCGACCTTGGCAAGTTCCACCGCCATCGGGTTTTTGTCTACGCCGTGCACCACGCGCTTCAAGATCATGCGGCGCACGATGTGGCGGTCGTCCAGTTGTGCTTCGGTCACCGCCCAGCGGTTCTGACGCGCTGCGCTGAGGATGCGCCCGCGGATGTCATGGATGCGCTTGATGAGCGGCGAGGCCCACGGATTGGCAATATCCTTTGCCCACGGCTGGGCGGCGATTTCCAGCTCTGAGGCGGCGATGTTTTCGAGAATTTCATCGGCCAGATCGTCCACCAGCGAGACCAGGAAGTGTCCGCTGCCCATGGCCGGGTCGCAGATTTTCAGGCCGAGC
The DNA here is from genome assembly GCA_028714315.1 of Sulfuricella sp. GTDB lineage: Bacteria > Pseudomonadota > Gammaproteobacteria > Burkholderiales > Sulfuricellaceae > Sulfuricella. The sequence continues at coordinate 2,391 of JAQTMN010000122.1, forward strand.
ATGGCGCTGGCGGGGTCGAGGCGGTCCAGGGTTTCCCAATCGGTGGGCTTGAGCGCCTTTTTGTGACGCCAGGCCTCGATCTGGGCGCTGAAGGTGGCTTTTTGTTCAGTCACCAGCGGGCCGACGGTTTCGCGGATGATGAGTTTCACCAAACCGTCGTGCGTGTAATAGCTGCCGCTGACCTTGCGCGCGAAGCTGGCCGGGCGGGCGACGATGCTGCCGTTTTCCACGGCCAGGCTGTATTCGAGCAGGCGCTCGTAAATGCCGCCCAGGTGCTGCACGGAGAGGTCGCGGTAGTTGATCCAGACGCGCAACAGGTCGGGCCGCCGGGACAGGTCGTCGAACAGTGGGGCGAAACGTGCATCCGGAATGCGGGCGCGCGCCAGCAATGGCGCGCGGCTGTCGTCGAACAGGCCGCCATTGTAGGCGGGCATGCCGATGGAGGCGTCACCCTGGGAAATGATGCGGAACAGGTCGCCCAGGTGTTGCCAGTAGCGGCAGGCACTGGTGCTCAGGGCATCGTTGGCGTCACGGCGCCGGGCAATGTCTTCGCGGATTTTGCGCAGGGCGTAGTCATCGTAGCGTTCGTCGCGCACGGGCAAGAGGTTGCGGTCCTCGGCGTAAAAAATGAACAGCAGGCGGTAAAGCAAAATCAGGGTCGCTTCGCGCAGTTCCGCCAGATAAGCGGTGGAGGCGGTATCGGCCTGGGGGTCGCCTGCCGCGAGGGCATCCGCCAGTTGCGGGAAAATGGTGGCGAACACGCGCGTGCCCAGATCCTGCGAAACCTTTTCCTCGTATAGCCGTGCTTCGTTGAAGGCATATTCGTGGAAAGTGCGGCCTTCCTTGTCCCAGCCCTGACGCAGAAAAGCATCACGCTGAAACAGGGCATGAAACAGTTTGATGCCGTGCCGCGCCTCCAGGCCGAACAAGTCTTGCCCGGTGCCGGGAACGCCGAGCAGGGCAGCGAGGTCGAGTTCGAGGAACTCCTCGGAACGCGAGCGCGCGCCTTGCCAGTACAGCCGCCATGCCGCGCCGTTGGTGAGGATCCCCCAGCGCACCTTGCGTTCGGAGGCCACTTCGACGCTGGATAGGTAGCGCAGAATCTGGTTCGACGGCGTGCCGGGATCAAGGCGGTTGGTGGCATCGCCACGATCGAGCGGGCGCATCCAACGCTTGGCTTCGAGAATGGCGATGCCGTGGCGGTAGCGGCGGTCGTCGCGCGCCTCGGCACGCGCGGCCTGTTTGGCGGCTTCGTCCGGAAACAGCAGAAAGTCCGGCACGTCTTCGCGGCGCGCGCTGGAGGCAGTGACTTGCCTGAGGGTCAGGTCGCGCCAGCCCAGCAGGCCGAGCACTTGTTCAATAATGTCGGCTTCGGTGTTGGCCTCGTTGAGCTGGCTGTTCGTGGTGAGTGGGGCGTAAATGCGCTGGAGGCCATCGAGGAAGGCATCCATCGCGTCTTCCGGCAACGCCTCCCAGACGGGCGTGCTGCGGATGCCGTCGAGCAGGAAGTCTTGCGAAAAAAGCTTGCCGTCCATCGAGTGGGTTCCTAGGAGTCTGTCGGACTTATGGGGATCGAAGCGCAACGATTTTAGCAGGCAAGCCGCAAAGCGGCTGCTCGCAGAATTCGGCTGGGCGAGGACAGATTTTGCCGGTTTTGCAGGTCAATAGTCATTCTATTGACCAAAAAAGCGGTGAAATATGGACCGCCCAGGCGGATTCGCAGCAGATTCATCATAAGTCCGACAGGCTCCTAGGCCCGGGTCAAGCCTTGTGGTAAACCTCGGCGCCGGCCTTAACGAACTCCACCGACTTTTCCTCCATCCCCTTGCGCAGCGCCTCGTCCTCCGAAACGCCCTGGTTGGCGGCGTAATCGCGCACGT
>JAQTMN010000123.1 GCA_028714315.1 Sulfuricella sp.
TCCCGAATGACGAATCCGCGCTGCGCCTGATCGGTGCCCTGCTGGCCGAGCAGAATGAAGTCTGGCAGGAACGGAAGTATCTGGACATGGACGAGTTCGCGGAGTGGGCCGCCGCCCGCGCCGCCGCTGAGAGCAACAACATTGTCGCTCTCAGCAGCTAAAAACCATTTGTCATCGTCCGGGCTGAGGGAAATTTACAGCAGATTTTGGACTTGACTCCTTTTTGCGGCGGGAGTTCGATAGTTTTTTTCATCCTAAAAACCTCATTTGAACCACGGAGAACACGGAGTAAAACCAAAGTTTTCGGGAAAGATCGAGCGCTCACCCAATGGGTGAAAGGTAAACTCTATGCAATGGCTTGATTTTTCTCCGTGACCTCCGTGTTCTCAGTGGTTAACGGCTTTTTTTAGGGCGCTCCGCCTCCTGGTTCATGAAGATCGGGTAGCCGCCCGGATCCTGCACCAGCAGCCCCTCGCCCAGCACGGAAGTGATGTCCCGCAGCAGTTTTTCGCCTGCCTGGTGGGCTTCTTCGAATTCCGCGGCCGGAGCCTGGTGCGGCGCGGCCTGCCGGTCCCCGGAAATGCGGCCATGTAGAGCGTCCGCCGGATTGCTGTCCACCTTGTTGCCGTTCCTTATTGGTTCCTGGTGCGCGAACGAGTTTACCTCGGCCGCCGTCATGACGTCATGCTAAATCACGCCGCTTTGCTTCAGCTCGCACTTGAGAAAGGCGTAGTAAATCGGCGCCGCAACCAGGCCCGATACGCCGAACGCCGATTCCATGATGAGCATGGCGGTCAGCAGCTCCCATGCCTTGGCGTGGATTTGCGAGCCGACGATTTTTGCGTTGAGGAAGTATTCCAGCTTGTGGATGCCGACCAGAAACAGCAGCGAGGCGATCGCCAGCTGGAAGGAGTGGCCGAGGCTGACGATGACGATGGCGGTGTTCGACAGGATATTGCCGATGATCGGGATCAGGCCGGCGACGAAAGTGACGGCGACCAGGGTGCCGGCAAAGGGCAGCTTGACGCCGGTCAGCGGCAGCACCACGCCCAGGTAGATCCAGGTGAGGAAGGCATTGACGGCGGCGATTTTCGCCTGCGCCAGCACGATGTCGCGGAAGGCGGCGCTGAGGTTGGCGGCGCGCGCGGCCAGCTCGGCGACGAAAGGCTTGTGGGCTTCCTCGGCGACCACCTCGCGCAGGGAAAGCATGGCGCCGATGATCATGCCGATCAGCATGTGGGCGAAAATATGGCCGGCTTCCTTGCCCCAAAGCTGCAGCTCGCCGGAGTGCTCGCGCAGCCAGCCGGCAAGATGGGCTTTCAGTTCGTCGGCGTCGCGCGGCAGGGTGCTGTAAACCCATTCCGGCAGGGACGAGCGGGAGGTTTCCAGGATTTCGGCCAGTTTCCCCAGGAAGGCCCCCGGTCCGCCATTTTCGCTGCGCAGCAGGGCGAGCAGGCCGACGACGCCGGCGATGAGCAGGGTGATCACCAGCCCGGACACCAGCACCACCGACATGATTTTGGCGGGCTTGCGGGACAGCCGGGCGATCGCCAGCTTGGCGGCGATGATATGAACGAGGTGGTAAACCACCAGCCCGGCGAGCAGCGCGGGCAACAGCTTGAGCTTGAGCACCAGGAACAGGAGCAAGGCGGCAAGCAGCCAGGTGGTTTGGCGGTAGGTCAGGTTCATGGTTGCGATCCGTGGGTTAAGCGCGTCGCGGCGGACGGCTTTTTTGCATTATCGCTTGAAACGGCAAAACGTGCATGGGGGCCGGTTGAACCTATAAAAAGCAGCTAGCCCGGATGTCGCATAAATTGACGCGCGCCCTCGCTGGTCTTTTGTTTCGTATGGAAATTTTGTTCAGTCGGGCGTATGAACGCGAATTTATGCAACATCCAGGTTAACCACTGGCGATTCGCCCTGACCGTCAGGCCGGCCTTGCAAACCGCAGAAACCGCCCCATCTACAAGCAGCGTTAATCAGAACCAATTGAGATATAATCCCGTTTTTTGGAGGTCGCCATGCCGATTTACGAATATCGCTGTTCTTCCTGTGGTTTCCAGAAGGAATTCATCCAGAAAATGAGCGATGCGCCGTTGACCGCCTGTCCCGAGTGCAAGCAGGAAACCTTCGCCAAGCTGCTGTCCGCCGCCGGTTTCCAGCTGAAGGGCAGCGGCTGGTACCAGACCGATTTCAAGGGCGGCGCCAAATCCAAGGAAGAAGCCAAGCCCGCGCCGGCCTGCGGGGGCGGCGGTTGCTGTTGCGGCTGATTCCCGAAGATAGATGATCAAGAAATATTTCATTACCGGCCTGCTCATCTGGGTGCCGCTCGGCATCACGGTGTGGGTGCTGAAGTTGCTGATCGGCAGCATGGACCAGAGCCTGCTGCTGCTGCCGCAGCGCCTGAGGCCGGAGAGCTGGCTCGGCATCTACCTGCCGGGGCTGGGCACGATCCTGACCATCGGCGTGATTTTCCTCACCGGCGTGCTGACCGCGAACATGGTCGGCCAGCGCCTGATCCGGTTCTGGGAAATCGCGCTGTCGCGCATTCCGGTGGTGAAATCGATCTATTACAGCGTCAAGCAGGTCAGCGACACGCTGTTTTCCGGCCAGGGCGAGGCGTTCCGCAAGGTGCTGCTGGTGCGCTACCCGCATCCCGAGGCGTGGTCGCTGGCGTTCCAGACCACGGTTCCGCGCGATGTGGCGCCCAGCCTGGACGGAGACCATGTCGGCGTGTTCATCCCGACCACGCCCAGCCCGGTCAACGGCTTCTATTTCTTCGTCCGGAAGAGCGATGTCGTCGAGCTCGACATCAGCGTGGACGACGCCCTGAAATACATCGTTTCGATGGGCGTGATGGCGCCGTCCGACAGGGAATCGCCGGTCCGGATTTATCCGGGCGACTAGAAGCAATTCTGAGTTCTTAATTTTGAATTTTGAATTAAACGGCGGCGCAGCCGCGCCTCGATTCAAAATTCAAAATTCAAAATTCAAAATTATTTTTCAAACTGGATTGTAAGCATGCGAACCCATTATTGCGGCGACGTCAACCGTAGCCATTTGCAGCAAACCGTTACCCTATGCGGCTGGGCGCATCGCCGCCGCGATCACGGCGGGGTGATCTTCATCGACTTGCGCGACCGCGAGGGCCTGGTGCAGGTGGTGTGCGACCCCGACCGTGCGGCGACTTTCGCCACGGCCGAAACCATCCGCAACGAGTTCGTGCTGAAAATCACCGGGCTGGTGCGGGGCAGGCCGGAAGGCACCATCAACCCGAATCTTTCGACCGGCGAGATCGAAGTGCTGGCGCAGGAGATCGAGATTCTCAACGCCTCCGCCCCGATCCCGTTCCAGCTCGACGACGAGAACCTGTCCGAAACCGTGCGCCTGACGCACCGCTACCTCGACCTGCGCCGCCCGGCGATGCAGAAGAACATGCTGCTGCGCTACCGGGTGGCCAAGGCCCTGCGCCTGGCGCTGGACGAGCAGGGCTTCATCGAGCTGGAAACGCCGATGCTGACCCGTTCCACCCCGGAAGGCGCGCGCGACTACCTGGTGCCGTCGCGCGTCCATCCCGGCTCGTTCTACGCCCTGCCGCAGTCGCCGCAGCTGTTCAAGCAGCTGCTGATGGTGTCCGGCTTCGACCGCTACTACCAGATCGTCAAATGCTTCCGCGACGAGGATTTGCGCGCCGACCGCCAGCCCGAATTCACCCAGGTGGATATCGAGACCTCGTTCCTGGGCGAGCGCGAGATCACCGATCTGGTCGAGCAGATGGTGAGCCGTTTGTTCAAGGAAGTGCTCGACGTCGAGCTGGGCAATTTCCCGCGCATGACCTGGGCCGAGGCGATGCGCCGCTACGGCTCGGACAAGCCCGACCTGCGCGTGACGCTGGAATTGACCGAACTGACCGACGTGATGAAGAGCGTCGATTTCAAGGTGTTCAGCGCCCCCGCCAACTCGCCCGCCGGCCGCGTCGCCGCGCTGCGCGTGCCGAAAGGCGGCGAGATCACCCGCGGCGAGATTGACGCCTACACCCAGTTCGTCGGCATCTACGGCGCCAAGGGGCTGGCCTACATCAAGGTCAACGACGTCGCCAAGGGGCGCGAAGGCCTGCAATCGCCGATCGTCAAGAACCTGTCCGACGCCGCCCTGAAAGCGGTGATCGAGCGCACCGGCGCGACCGACGGCGACCTGATTTTCTTCGGCGCCGACAAGGCCAAGGTGGTGAACGAGGCGCTCGGCGCGCTGC
>JAQTMN010000124.1 GCA_028714315.1 Sulfuricella sp.
GCCGGCCTGTTGGTGGAGGCGGTCGATGGGGCGGAATCGCTGAAGGCCAACAGCGCGGAATGGAAGATGCTGGCGCGCTGGAATCACCTGGTGGCCGAGGTGGGCGACTCGGAAGAGAAAGTGCGGGGTTACTCGGCACTGTCGCAGCACTTGACGGTGGCGTTCCAGCAGTTGGGATATGTCGCCCTGGTCGCGCTCGGGGCCTATTTCGTCACAGAAAACCAGCTGACGATGGGTGGCTTGCTGGCCTGCACGATCATCAGCAACCGGGCGATGATGCCCATCGTGCAGCTGCCGGGCGTGATGGTGCAGTGGGCTCACGCCCGCGCCGCGGTCGAGGGGCTGGACCGGATTATTGCGCTGCCTTGCGAATCCGATGAGGAATCTCACGCGCTGGTGGTGGAGACGCTGGAGGCGGGCTATCGCTTCGAGCGGGTACGTTTTGCTTACGGCATGGCCAACCGGCTGGCGCTTGAGGTGGATCGGCTGGAAATTCGGCCCGGCGAGCGGGTGGGGCTGCTCGGGTCTATCGGTTCGGGCAAGAGCACCCTGCTCAAGCTGGCTTCCGGCCTGTACCGCCCGGTGGAAGGCAAGGTTTTCATGGGCGGAGTGGACATGGCGCTGCTCTCGCCGCCCGTGGTGCGTGAAGTTGCAGGCTATTTGCCGCAGGACATGCGCCTGTTCAGCGGCACCTTGCGCGACAACCTTCTTCTCGGGCTGGCGGATCCGGGGGACGAGGCGATTCTGGAGGTGTCCCGGCGCACCGGTTTGATCGACCTGATTGCCGGCCAGGCCAAAGGGCTGGCCCTGGAAATCATGGAGGGCGGACGCGGGGTTTCCGGCGGGCAGAAACAGCTTATCGCGCTGACGCGCATTCTGCTGGCCAAGCCGAAGGTCTGGCTGCTGGACGAGCCAACCGGCTCGATGGATGCCGGCGCCGAGGCGCGGGTCGTCTCGCTGCTTGGCGATGCGGCCACCAAGGGGGCGACCTTGGTGGTGGCGACGCATAAGTCGGCGTTGCTGCCGCTGCTCGATCGTCTCGTGGTTTTGCATGGCGGGCGCGTTATCCTCGACGGCCCGCGTGACCAGGTTTTGGCGAAGCTGGCCGGCAAGCCTCTGGCCGTGGTGCAAGGGGGAGCTTCCGCATGACGGAAAGATTGATCCAACCAAGGAAGTCCCTGGGCATGGGTACCGTGAAGGGTTCGGGGCGGGTGCTGATCTGGGCCAGCGCGTTCACCGTGATCGGTTTTCTGTCCTGGGCGGCGTGGGCGGAGCTGGACCAGATTACGCGGGCCAATGGCCAGGTGATCGCCAGCTCGCGCAATCAGGTAATCCAGTCGCTTGACGGCGGCGTACTGGAGGAGTTGATGGTCAGGGAGGGGGCGACGGTCAAACGCGGCCAACTGCTATTCCGCTTTGACAAAACCAAGGCTCAAGCCGCCTATCTGGAGAGCGCCGCCAAGGCAGCGGCCCTCAAGGCCACAGAGGCGCGCCTGAATGCCGAGGTGTTCGGCGGCCAGCCCAAGTTCCAGCCCGAGCTGGGGAATTATCCGGAATTCCGCAATGCCCAGCAGGTTCTGTTCATTAAGCGCCAGTCGGCGATTCGCGAGGAAATCTCCGCCCTGCAAGAGTCGCTGTCCCTGGTCAAGACCGAGTTGAAAATGAACATGCCGCTGCTGCAGACGGGCGACGTGAGCCGCGCGGAGATTCTCAAGCTACAGCGCCAGGTGGCGGAAATTCAGGGCCAGATCACCAATCGACACAACAAGTATATGCAGGACACCCAGACCGACTTGGCCAAGGCGCAGGAGGATCTTGCCGGGGTGATGCAGATCCTGGCGCAGCGCAAGGAACAGCTGGATTCCACCGAGGTCCGCGCGCCGATGGATGGTGTGGTGCGCAACGTACGCCTGACCACCCGCGGCGGCGTGGCGAAACCGGGAGAGGAAATCATGCAGATTGTGCCTCTCGACGATGATCTGATTATCGAGGCCAAGGTCAGGCCTGCCGATGTCGCCTTCATCAAACCCGGCCTGCCGGCGACAGTCAAGCTTGACGCCTACGACTACAGTATTTATGGATCGCTTAACGGCGAGGTGAGTTACATTAGCGCCGACACCATGAACGAAGAAGTGCGCGGCAGCGAGCAGCTCTACTACCGGGTGCAAATCAAGACCAAGGGACGCAATCTTGCAAGCAGGCAGAAAGGGCGCATCGACATCCAGCCGGGCATGACGGCGATGGTGGAAATCAAGACCGGCAGCAATACGGTGCTGCACTACCTGACCAAGCCTATTACCAAGACCATGTCGGAGTCGCTCGGCGAGCGCTGAGGCAACCCTATCGCGCGACGCGCGCGGACAACCCGGAAAATGCATCGAGGCTGATTTCCGAGCTCCTCAGTCATCTTTCAGCTACCTGCGATAGTGGCCTGTGTCGTGTCCTTTCCAGTATTCCCCGTGGTGATGGTGGCGGCCATCGCCCCTATCCCCGAAACCCACGTAACAGCCGGAAAGCCCCACGCCGAGTAACCCCAGCAAAACCACGAGTAAGAATTTGCGCGCCATAGCCAGCCTCGCTGATTCAACGATATGTTCTTTTCGACTGCAACCGGGGAACGTTCGTTCAGAGTTTTGCGGTATTGCGGTATTGCGTCAGGGGAATGCTGCGGGGCGGGAATCCTTGCGGATCCGGGCTCAATTGCCGGCTTATTAGTCGATTCTTGCGGCGGAGAGGCGGAGGCCTTTCGACCAGGTGTCGTCGCCGGCGGCCTGATTGCCGGAAGCCAGCGCGTCGGCGATGTCGCGCTTGTTCCAGCCTTGTTTCGCCAGCAATTCCAGGGCGATGGCATCGGCTTCGCGCATTTGCTCGGGTTTGTTGTTCTCTATCATCGCGCGGGAGCCAATGAACGAAGCCGCCGTGGTCGCGGCCGACGCGGTCTGGATCAGGGCCACCGAGCCGCGGACGAGGTTGGCTACCGGCAGCAACACCTGCGCTACCACCGAGAACAGGATGCTGACCGCGGAGTTTTCGTCGTGGTGGCGGCTGATGGCGTGCCCCATTTCGCGGGCGATCAGGAAAGCGATCGCCTCTTCGCTTAGATGCAGCTTCTGGACCCCGCGGAAAATCACCACCGTGCCGGACGAGTTGGAGGCGGTGCCGGGCTCGGCCTTTTCCGCGACGACGAACTCAAACTTGCCGATGCGTTGTTTCAGGTCGGGGTAGGTGGCGAAGGCCGACTCCGCCAGCCGGGCGCCAAGCCGCTGCACCTGCTGGTCGAAGGCGTGGTTGAGAAGGCACTCCATGCCGGCGCAAAGGGTGCCGGCGTCGGCCGAAGTCATCAGGTGCGCCTGCATGTCCATCTCGGAGTATACGGCGCTGAGCGCGGGAGGCGCGGTCAGCTGCGAACGGCCCTGCGGCGATGTCGTCGTCGCGCACGCGCCGAGCGCGATGCAGGCGGCAACGGGAAGCCAGGCTTGGGCGGGGCGCATGCGTTACTTTCCCGATCCGCCGTCGAGGGCGTAGCAGCGCTGTGTGCCGAGTCCAGGAAACATCCGTGCCCTCCGATGGAGCAAGCAATGGTGAAAAGTATACGCGTCGATATTCGGGATGGCGGTGACAATTAAGTTAACCGACGTTCGGTTCGAGTAAATATCTGCCCCATTGGTTCCATTGTCAAATCCTTTGCACGGTCTTGACCGCGGCGATTTCGACTTGGTATGCAAGCTGGACTTCATCGAAATTCTTATATCCATATAAATAAATATGAAGAAAAAAAATCGGCAAAGCCGGTAAAATTCAGCCGGTACAGCATATTTGGATAAAGTCATGCAATCACCGGCCAGCGCCACTGCAACCGACCCGGACCGCATCGAGGTCAAGAACACCACCTGCTACATGTGCGCCTGCCGCTGCGGCATCCGCGTCACGCTGAAGAACGGCGAGGTGCGTTACATTCAGGGCAATCCGGACCACCCGCTCAACCAGGGCGTGATTTGCGCCAAGGGTTCGTCCGGCATCATGAAGCAATATTCTCCCGCGCGGCTGACCAAACCGCTGCGGCGCAAACCGGGCTCGGAGCGCGGCGACGGCGAGTTCGAGGAAATTTCCTGGGACGAGGCGTTTTCGGTGATG
>JAQTMN010000125.1 GCA_028714315.1 Sulfuricella sp.
TCCTCCACCAGCCCGCCTTCGATGCACTCGCGGTGCGGCAGGATGCCTTCCTCCACCCCGACCAGGAAGACGTGGGGATACTCCAGCCCTTTCGCCGCGTGCAGGGTGGACAGGCGCACCGCATCGACGTCGCCGTTGTCGCGGTTTTCCAGGATGTTGAGCAGGGCGATGGTCTGCGCCAGTTCGACGATGTTCTTGCCGTCTTCTTCGCCCTTCTTCGTCAGCCAGGCGGCAAATTCCTGCACGTTGTTCCATTTGGCCTGGGCGGCGCGCGGTTCTTCGCTGTCGAACAGGTGCGATTCGTAGCCGATCGCCTTGAGCAAATCCTCGATGACCGCCCCCGCCGGTTCGCGCTCGGCGCGGAATTGCAACTGGTTGATGAAGCGGCAGAATTCCATCAGCGCATGGTAGGGCGTCGGGCCGATCTGGGCTTCGGCGCCGGCCTCGAAGGCGGCGGCGAACAGGCTCTGCTGGCGTTGGGCGGCATAAGTGCCGAGTTTTTCCAGGGTTTGCGCGCCGATGCCTTTTTTCGGCGTCGCCACGGCGCGGATGAAGGCGGGGTCGTCGTCGCTGTTGACGAGCAGGCGCAGATAGGCGGTCACGTCCTTGATTTCGGCCTTGTCGAAAAACGAGCTGCCGCCGGACAGCTGGTAGGGGATGCGTTCGTTGCGCAGTTGCTGTTCGAAGATGCGCGCCTGGTGGTTGCCGCGATAGAGGATGGCGTAGTCGGCGAAGCGCGTGCGGTGCTCGAACTTGTGCGCCAGGAGGCGCATCACCACGCTTTCCGCCTCGTGCTCCTCGTTTTTCGCCGCCACCACCTGGATCGGGTCGCCCAGGCCGAGGTCGCTCCACAGCTTCTTGTCGAACAGCTTGGTGTTGTGGGCGATCAGGCTGTTGGCCACGCGCAGGATGCGGATGCAGGAGCGGTAGTTCTGCTCCAGCTTGACTACGTGCAGGCGCGGGTAATCCTCGCGCAGGGTGTGCAGGTTCTGCACGTCGGCGCCGCGCCAGCCGTAGATCGCCTGGTCGTCGTCGCCCACCGCGGTGAAGGCGCCGCGGTCGCCGGTCAGCTGGCGCAGCAGCTGGTACTGGCAGCTGTTGGTGTCCTGGTATTCGTCGACCAGCAGGTAGCGCAGCTTGTTGCGCCATTTTTCGAGCACGTCCGGCATCGCGCCGAACAACTCCACCGGCAGGCGGATCAGGTCGTCGAAATCCACCGCCTGGTAGGCGCGCAGCGTGTCCTGGTAGGCCAGGTAGATTTTCGCGGCATGGTGTTCGAGGTCGTCCGCGGCGGCTTTCAGCGCCGCATCGGGCGAAACCAGCGCGTTCTTCCACAGCGAGACGCGGCTTTGCACCCGCCGAATCTCGCCCTTGTCGGTGGTCTTGACGATGTCGCTCAGCACTTGCGCGGCATCGGCCGCGTCGAAAATCGAAAAGCGCGGCTTGTAGCCCAGATGCGCGGCCTCCTGGCGCAGCATCTTCATGCCCAGCGCGTGGAAGGTGGTGACGGTCAGTCCCCGCCCCGGCTTTCCCTGCAACAGCTTCGCCGCGCGCTCGGCCATTTCGCGCGCCGCCTTGTTGGTGAAGGTGATTGCCGCGATATGGGCTGCCGGGAAGCCGCATTCCTCGATCAGGTAAGCGATCTTGTGGGTGATCACCCGGGTCTTGCCGCTGCCCGCGCCGGCCAGCACCAGCAGCGGGCCGTCGAGGTATTTCACCGCTTCGCGCTGCGGGGGATTGAGGTGAGACAACATGAGTGCCGAGTCCTGAGTGCCGAGTGCCGAGTGTTTGGGCACGAAGGGAAGCCGATTTTAACACGGGGGACGGCCGCACCCTGTAAAATGGCGGCAAACCACTTGGGACTCCGGACTCGGAACTATGTCTACCTACGCCATCGGCGACATACAAGGCTGCTTTCAGGGGCTGCAACTGCTGCTGCGGGAAATCGATTTCGATCCGGGGCGCGACCGGCTCTGGCTGGTGGGTGACCTGCTCAACCGCGGGCCGGATTCCCTGGCCGTCCTGCGCTGGGCGCGGGATTTGGGAGACCGCGCGGTGGTGGTGCTCGGCAACCATGACCTGCATTTTCTCGCGGTCGCTTACGGATTCGTCAAGCCGCACCGCAAGGATACGCTGGATGCCTTGCTGGTCGCGCCGGACAGGGAAGAGCTATGCGACTGGCTGCGCCGCCAGCACCTGTTTTACGCCGAAGGGGAATACGCGCTGGTGCACGCCGGGTTGCTGCCGCAGTGGACGGTGAAAAAAGCGGCCGCCCTCGCCGGCGAAGTCGAAGAAGAACTCGGCGGCAAACATTACCTCGATTTTTTCGAGCGCATGTACGGCAACGAGCCCATCGCCTGGTCCAAAGAGCTGCGCGGCATGGCGCGGCTGCGCCTGATCACCAACGCCATGACCCGTCTGCGCTGCTGCACCCCCGAGGGAGAAATGGAATTCAGCCACAAGGGGCCGCCGGAAATCTGTCCGCCGGGCTACGTGCCCTGGTACGAAGCGCCCAACCGTAAAAGCCATGACGCCACGATCATTTTTGGCCACTGGTCGGCGTTGGGGCTGGCGGTGCGCAGCAATCTGATTGCGCTGGACACGGGTTGCCTGTGGGGAGGCTATCTGACCGCGGTGCGCCTGGAGGACCGGCAGGTTTTCCAGGTCTCCTGCAAGGCGCTGCCAAGTTCAACGCGCTGGCAATAGCCTGCTCCGCCATCGCGGCCAGTTCGCGCCGGTTCCGGCCCTCCGTCGGCAGCGGGTCGAGATAGGTGACTTCCGCCACCAGCCGCGGCTCGCCCAATATCCGGGACAGCGACTCGCCAAAGCTCATCTCGTTCACATAGGCCGGAGCCCGATTCGCCGAGCCATCCGGTTTGGCATAGCGGATCGCCACGGGCCATAGCTGGGCGCCGCTGTCGATTGCCGCCTGCAGCAGGGAGGCATGGAACGGCCGCAGCAGGGAGCCGTCGCTGGTGGTGCCCTCGGGAAACAAGGCCACCATGTCGCCGCGCCCCAGAGCCTCGGCCACCGTCTGATTCATGCGCCCGGTGTCGTGGCGCCGGGCCCGTTCGATGAACAGCGTTCCCACCTTCGTGGCCAGCCAGCCGATCACCGGCCAGGCGCGAACTTCGGCCTTGGAAACGAAGCGCACCGGGCAAACGGCGTCGAGCAGGTAAATATCCAGCCAGGAAACATGATTGGCGACGAACAGCGCGCCGTGCGTTGAAGCGTCCGGCACCCGGCCCTTGACCACCAGATCGACGTGGAAGATGGCGAGCACGCGCACCGCCCATGCCCGGATCATCGCCGCGCGCCGGGCTTTTCCGGCCAGGGGAAGCAGCAGCGCCGCCTTCGCCACGCCCACCAGGAGATGGAGGACGACCAGGAAGAGCCGCGCCGCGCGGATGAAGAAGCCGTTGTCTCGATTAATCTGTCGTTCCCATGAAGTGTCGCGCAAAACGCCGGTTCACCTTGGCCATCGGCAGCAGCACCAGGAAATCCGCCGTGTTGAAATCGGGATCCCAGGCCGGGTCGCCGCACACATAGGCGCCGGCGTGCAAATAGCCCTTGAGCAGCGGCGGCAGGGACGCCGGCAAATCGGCGTTGCCGTTGAGGCGGTCCAGCGGCAGGGCGCAGCGCGGGAAAACGCGCCACTCGACCGGGCTCAGGTTATCGACCTTGAGATTATTATAAAGGCTGGCGGCGGAGTGTCCACCGTCGGCCATGCTCACGCTGGCGCAGCCGATCAGGTATTCATAGCCGTTAGTGAGCATGTACTTCGCCAGACCGGACCAAAGCAGGCTGATCGCCGCGCCGTTGCGGTAGTCGGGGTGGACGCAGGAGCGGCCGACTTCCACCATCCGGTCGGAAAGGTACAACAGGCGCGTCAGGTCGAATTCCCTGGCGGAATAGAAGCCGCCGATCCTTTTCGCCTGGGCGGGCGGCAGGATGCGATAGGTGCCGACCACTTCGCCGGTGTCGCCGTCGCGCACCAGGAGATGTTCGCAAAAAGAGTCGTAGATGTCCTCGTCGATCCCGTCCTCGCCGCCCGAGAGGCGCGCGCCCATCTCCTCGGCAAATACCCGGTAGCGCAGGCGCTGCGCTTCTTTCACCTGGCTGACGGATTGCGC
>JAQTMN010000126.1 GCA_028714315.1 Sulfuricella sp.
GCATCCCGCCCGGCTGGGCCGCGGCCGAGCGCGCCGCCTCGCCATTCCTGGTGATCGGCCCGCTACTCGATTTCACCATCCTGGGCGGCGCGCAGAAGGCCCATCTCAACTACCTGCCGGAGCTCGGCCATTTCCTGTTGCAGCCGCTGGTCCAGTCGATGGAAGGCTACGCCAGCGCCGATGCGGTCTTCGCCGCCTGGAACGAGGTGATCAAAACCCGCGACCGGGTGATGGAAGAGCAGCAGCGCGAATGCGGCTGGCAAAAGGAAGTGTCGAGGCGCGAACTCTTCGGCCGCCTGGCGGGGTATCGCACCAAGCGCCCGGATCAGGCGTCGTGATAGGGCGCAGCCGTACGGAGCCTGCCGATCACCTCAAAAATCGAACCACCAAGGCACGAAGGCGGGAAGAAAATCCCTGGTGTTCGTCCGTAAGGTGACTGAGCCAGGAAGCGATGCCGCGTGTTTCCGAAGGCGCGGTTCTTTCGCCTGCGGGGTGTGACGTAAAGATCATGTAGTACATGGTTTCTTCTCCTTGTCGTTCGTCTGCTCCCCGGTTGATCTGTTTTTAGCGTGAAACTCGCGAAGTCGAATTCTCGTGGGTCAGGCTTCAGCCTGACTGTGCGGCTACGCCCTAAAGGGCATAAGAGCCGTACCCACAACGCGCAGGCTCATGATTCGGAGTGGCGATTCGCCATGAGCGTTCGGTCAGGACACCGCCAGGTGCGGGAGCGAAATCATGTTTTCCCTCGCTGCGGGAACGATGCCAAGTTCGATGCCGTGGCGCGTCGCGGTCAATTCCGCCATGATGGACACGGCGATTTCCGGCGGGGTATGGCTGCCGATAGGCAGGCCGACAGGGCCATGCAGGCGGCCGACATCGCCTTCGGTGAGATCCTGCCGCAGCCGCTCGCGCCGCTTGGCATTGCTGGCGCGCGACCCCAGCGATCCGACATAGAAGGCAGGCGATTTGAGCGCTTCCAGCAGGGCCGGGTCGTCGATCTTTGGGTCGTGGCTGAGCGCCACCACCGCGCTGTGGACGTCGGGCACGAAAGCCCTTACCGCCTCGTCGGGCATGCCGGGCACCAGTTCTGCGCATTCGATGCTCCAGGCCTTGCGGTACTCCTCGCGGGGATCGCACACCGACACTTGGTAATCCAGGGCCTGCGCGATCTGCGTCAGGCAGCGCGCGGTCTGGACGGCGCCGATCATCAGCAGCCGCCAGCGCGGCCCGTGTACGGAAGTCAGCGTCAGGCCGACGAATCGCGTGGTTTCGCCTGTTTGCGGCGTGTAAAGCGTGGCATGGCCGCTGGCAAGATCGAGGCGGCGGCCGATCAGCCGGTGATGATGGGTGATGGCGTCCAGGATGGCTTGCAGCATGAGCTTTTGCGGTGCCGGTTCGAGGACCAGTTGCAACATGCCGCCGCAAGGCAGGCGAAAACGGCTGCATTCGTCGGTCGGATTGCCATAACTCAGAACTTCCGGGTGGATGGCCGGCACGGTGCGCATGCGCTCGATCAGGTCGGCCTCCACGCAGCCGCCGGAAACCGATCCGGCGAGCAGGCCGTCGTCGCGTATGGCGAGCAGGGAACCCATTGGGCGCGGGGACGAACCCCAGGTCTTGACCACCGTGGCTAGCGCCACACGGTGGCCGTCGTTTTGCCAGTGCAGACATTTCTGCAGCACTTCCAGATCCACGCTGTCCATCTCCGTCCTCCGCAGTCTCATGGGGTGTCGGATAGGCGACCCCATGAGTTCTATGCAGAAATCAGTATAGACAATTCAGGCGGGCAGCACGGGAGCCGCCCGTGCGGGTTAGCGTGAAATTCACGAAACAGATGCGCGATCTGTGGGTCAGGCTTCAGCCTGACATGTACGGCTGCGCCCTAAAGGGCACAAGAGCCGTACCCACAAAAACGACCTCCCCGGTGTTTCATCTTGACTGACTACTAGGAAAGATAGGCGAGGATGTCTTGCGGCGCGCCGATGCGGCCCTGCGCGCCCCAGTCTTCCGGGCGGTCGGCGGGTCCGAGGTAGCCGTAGTCGGCGATCAGCGCGGGCATGCCGGCGGCACGCGCCGCCTCGATGTCGCGCTCGGCGTCGCCCACGTACAGGCAATGCTGCGCCGGGACGGCGAGCTCGCGGCAAGCGGTGAGGAGCGGCTCGGGGTGGGGCTTGGGGTGGGGGCAGGTGTCGCCGCTGACGATGCTGGCAGCGCGGTCGAGCAGCCCGAGTTGTTCCATGAGCGGGAGGGTGAAGCGGGCCGGTTTGTTGGTGACCACGCCCCAGTGGATTTTGCGCTCTTCCAGCGCATCGAGCAGCTCGCCCATGCCGGGAAACAGGCGGGTGTGGCGGCACAGGTTGGCGGTGTAGAGCTCCAGGTATTCCTCGCGCATGACTTCAAAACGCGTGTCTCCCGGCGCCAGGTCGAAGCCGATTTCGAACAGGCCGCGCGTGCCGTGGGAGGCATAGGGGCGGATGATCTCCTGCGCCAGCGGCGCCAGCCCGTGGCGTTCGCGCTGGAGGTTGAGGGCGTAGCCGAGATCGGGCGCGGTGTCGGCCAGCGTGCCGTCGAGGTCGAACAAAACGCCTTGGATCATGCCGCCTTGCAGTGGATCAAGTAGTTGACGCTGGTGTCGGGCACGAGCGAGTAAGTCTTACCGAAGGGGTCGTAACTCATGCCGGTGATGCCGGCGACGCCGAGGCCGACGGCGCGGCAGTAGCCGCCGAGCTCGGACGGCTTGAGAAACTTGGCGTAATCATGGGTGCCGCGCGGCAGCAGGTTGAGGACATATTCCGCGCCGATTACCGCGAACAGGTAGGACTTCGGGTTGCGGTTGAGGGTGGAGAAAAACACGTGGCCGCCCGGCTTGACCAGCTCGGCGCAGGCGCGCACGACGCTGGCCGGATCGGGCACGTGTTCGAGCATTTCCATGCAGGTGACGATGTCGTAGCGGTGCGGTTGTTCCTTCGCCAGCTCTTCCACCGCGATCAGGCGATAGTCCACTTTCTGGCTGGTTTCAAGCAAGTGCAGCTTGGCGACCCTGAGCGCTTTTTCGCCGAGGTCGATGCCGGTGACGTCGGCGCCGCGCGCCGCCATGCTTTCAGCCAGGATGCCGCCGCCGCAGCCGACGTCGAGCACGGTCTTGCCGGCCAGTCCGGCGGCCTGATCGACGTAGTCGAGGCGCAGCGGGTTGATGTCGTGCAGCGGCTTGAATTCGCTGTTGGGATCCCACCAGCGATGCGCGAGTTGGCTGAATTTGTCCAGTTCGTGCTGGTCGGCGTTCAAGTTCGATTCGTTCATTTTTTAGGGCTGATTTTTTCCTGCCAGAACGCGGTCCTGGCGTTGAGTTCGCGGATATCGATGGTGGTGAGCCGGCGTTCGTCCAGCACCAGCCTGCCGTTGACCCAGACGTGACTGACGTTTTCCCGTCCGGCGGCATACACCAGATGCGAGGCAACATCATAACACGGCTGGGTTTCCGGGGCGGACAGGTCCACCGCCGCGATGTCGGCGGCCTTGCCGACGGCGAGCGAACCGGTGAGATGGTCGATGCCCAGCGCGCGGGCGGCATTGATCGTCGCCATGGCCAGCGCCTGATGGGCGGGCAGGGCGGCGGCATGGCGGCTCTGGCCCTTGGCGAGCAAGGCGGCCAGGCGCATTTCGGTGAAAATGTCGAGACGGTTGTTGCTGGCCGCGCCATCGGTACCGAGGCCGACGTTGACTTCGTGTTCGAGCTTTTCCACCACCGGCCCGATGCCGCTGGCAAGCTTCAGATTGGAGCTGGGGCAGTGGGCGACATGGCAGCCGTGCTCGGCAAGCTGGCGGATTTCCTGGTTGTCGAGCTGCACCATGTGCGCCGCGATCAGATTCGGCCCGAGCAGGCCGAGGCGGTGCATGCGTTCGAGCGGCCGCACCTGGTATTGCCGGAGGCTTTCGGCCACCTCGTCGAGGGTCTCATGCAGGTGGATATGGATGGGCAGGTCGAGCTGCTCGGCGTAGGTCAGCACCTTGGTGAAAGTCTTGTCGCTGACGGTGTAGGGCGCGTGGGGCGCCAGCGTGAAGGAGAGCAGCGGCTCGCCGCGCAGTTCGTCGC
>JAQTMN010000127.1:0-1710 GCA_028714315.1 Sulfuricella sp.
TATCCCGACGAGAACAAGGGCCTGCATCCGTGGGACGGCGTCACCGAAGCGAATTTCGATCCGGGCAAGAATTTCAAGGGAACGCGCACCCACATCGAGGCGCTGGACGAGGCGGCCAAGTATTCCTGGATCAAGGCACCGCGCTGGCGCGGCAACGCGATGGAAGTGGGGCCGCTGGCGCGCTACATCATCGGCTACGTGCAGAAGAATCCGGAGTTCAAGGAGCCGGTGGACATGGTGCTGAAAAAGCTCGACGTGCCGATTTCCGCGCTGTTCTCCACCCTGGGCCGCACCGCCGCGCGCGGGCTGGAGTGCTCCTGGGCGGCGCACAAGATGCGCTACTTCCAGGACAAGCTGATGGCCAACATCAAGGCCGGCGACCTGGCGACCGCCAATATCGAGAAATGGGAGCCGCACACTTGGCCGAAGGAGACCAAGGGCGTCGGTTTCACCGAGGCGCCGCGCGGCGCGTTGGCGCACTGGGTGCGGCTCAAGGACAGCAAGATCGACAACTACCAGTGCGTGGTGCCGACCACCTGGAACGGCAGCCCGCGCGACCCGAAGGGCCAGATCGGCGCGTTCGAGGCCTCGCTGATGAACACGCCGCTGGCCAAGGCCGACCAGCCGCTGGAAATCCTGCGCACGCTGCACAGCTTCGATCCTTGCCTCGCCTGCTCGACGCACATCATGTCGCCGGACGGGGAGCAGGTGTCGGTGACGGTGCGCTAGCTATTGGCTGGTAGCTTGTAGCTTGTAGCTTGTAGCTTGTAGCTTGTAGCTTGTAGCAAAACCCCGCCCGCTTTGCGGGCGGCAAAACAGCTACCAGCTACGAGCTCATTACGAGGAGAAAACCATGCAAGTCGAATACGGACTGGATCAAACGCCGGTCAATGCCAAGCGGGTGCCGGCCATTTACGTGTACGAGGCGCCGGTGCGGCTGTGGCATTGGCTGAACGCCCTCAGCATCACGGTGCTGGCGGTGACCGGCTATTTCATCGGCAGCCCGCTGCCGTCGATGTCGGGGGAGGCGAGCGGCCATTTCCTCATGGGCTACATCCGCTTCGCCCATTTCGCCGCCGCCTACGTCTTCGCCGTCGGCCTGCTCGGGCGCATCTACTGGGCGTTCGTCGGCAACTTCCACGCCCGCCAGCTGTTCGTGCTGCCGCTGCTGGACGGCAAGTGGTGGCGCGAGCTGCTGTTCGAGCTGCGCTGGTACCTGTTCCTCGAACCGGACCCGAAAAAATACGTCGGACATAATCCGCTCGGCCAGTTCATGATGTTTTTCATGCTGATGCTGGGTTCGGTGTTCATGCTGTTCACCGGCTTCGCCCTCTACGGCGAAGGCGAAGGCCTGGGCAGCTGGCAAAGCCGGCTGTTCGGCTGGGTGATCCCGCTCCTGGGGCAAAGCCAGGGCGTGCATACCTGGCACCACCTGGGCATGTGGTGGATCGTGCTGTTCGTGATGCTGCACGTCTACGCCGCCATCCGCGAAGACATCATGTCGCGCCAGAGCCTGATCAGCACCATGGTCAGCGGCTACCGCATGTTCAAGGATTGACGGGAAACCTTTCATCCGCACGTCCCTTTGGGCCGGCCAATCATGGCCGGCCTTTTTTTCATGGCAAGGGAAAAGCCTTGATGGAAACATGGTTTTCAGTTTGGTTGAAATCATATGGAAAGTAAGTTATCAGATTGGAGTGATTTGAAATG
>JAQTMN010000127.1:1810-4053 GCA_028714315.1 Sulfuricella sp.
TGCACCGGCAATACCGGTTCCCCGAGTCGGTGAGGCTGATGGATGGCGGCACGCAGGGGCTCTACCTGGTTCAGTTCGTGCAGGCCGCGAAAAAACTGCTGGTGTTCGATGCCGTGGATTACGGCCTCAAGCCCGGCACCGTCAAGCTGGTTTACAACGACGAGGTGCCCAAGTTCATGGGGGCGAAAAAAATGAGTCTGCACCAGACCGGTTTCCAGGAAGTGCTGGCCGCCGCCGAGCTGACCGGCAGATACCCGGAAGAGCTGCTGCTGATCGGCATTCAGCCCGCCAACCTGGAGGACTACGGCGGCAGCCTGACCGATATCGTCAAGACGCAGATGGCGCGCTGCCTCTACGTCGCCTTGCAGCAGCTCAAGCGCTGGGGCGTGGAGCCCGCGGCCCGCTTTCAGCCGCTGCCCGCCGACGAGCGCATCAACCTGCCGGGGCTGGAGCTGGAAGCCTACGAGGCCGGCCGCCCGAGCGAGGCGGACGCCTGCCGTACCGGCGACGCCAGGGTTTTGTTCGGCGGGAACTAGCTCATGAAATTGGACGAATAAAAGATGTGTATCGGCGTTCCCATGCGGGTCAGGCAAATCGAGGGTGTGTTCGCCGTGTGCGAAGGGCGCGGCGAAACCCGCCGGCTCGACATGAGCCTGCTCGGCGAGAGGCCGGCCGGCAGCTGGGTGCTGGCTTATCGGGACTGGGCGCAGCAGGATCTGGACGAAGCGAGCGCGGCTCAGATCAACGATGCGCTGGATGCGCTGGACAGCGTGATGCGGGGCGAAATGGACATCGCCGACAAGTTCGCCGACCTGATCGGCCGCGAACCCGAATTGCCCGAATTCTTGAGGAAAACAGCATGAACGAAATTCAGGTTTCTCCAGCGATAACACGGCATCCGTTGTTGGGCGGCTTGGTGGGCGCGCACGGCGCAATCGAAATCGATGCCGCGAATTACGACGCGTTTGCCGGGCCGGGCCTTGTCGTGCTGTTTTTCGCCGGCGACACCGTGCGCTACCCGGAAAGCCTCGATGCGGCGGTGATTCTGCCGGAGCTGGCCAAGGCGTTCGGCGGCGCGTTTCGCATCGGGCTCGTCCGGCCGGAGGCGGAGCCGGCGTTGCAACTCAAGTTCGGCGTGACGCTATGGCCCACGCTGGTGTTGCTGCGCGACGGCGAATATCTGGGAGCGATCGCGCGCCTGCGGGACTGGGCCGAGTACCTGCGCGCCATCGACACCCTGCGGCAAGGGCCGGCCGCTCGCCCGCCCAGCATCGGGTTGGCCGTCAAAGGCGGCAGCGAGGGATGCCACTAGCAAGCTTGTAGGATGCGGTGAGGCACGAACCGCATCGATCGCGTTCACCATCGAGGATCAACCATGAACCGTATTTCCCACATCCCGGTTATCAGCGTCGGCCCCGGTTCCCAACCGGTGGAGGAGGACGGCGCCCAGCTCGAATACCTGGTCATGCCGGAAGGCATGCGCCAATTCAGCCCGCCGCCCTTGCCCGAGCCCGCGCAGGTCGGGCACCTCACCGCCGCCAAGGCCCAGCTCGGCGACATGCGCCGCGCGTTGGAGCGCTACCGCGCCGGCGATGCCAACGTGGTCTTTTCGCTGAATTCGCTCGATGCGGAAAACCTCGAATTGCTGAACCAGCTGCTGGGCGAGGGCGAGGTCAGCATCAAGCTGGCGGGGGAGGGCCAAACCCTGGTGCAGGAATCGGTGCTGACCGGCGTGTGGCGGGTGCGCTACCTGGACCAAGCCGGCGACTGCTTTCTCGACAGCGTGGAAATCGGCTGCGTGCCGCAAGCGGTGCTGACGGCAGCCTCGCAGCTGTCGCCGGAACTGGCGGCGAGCCCGGACAGCGCGTCGGCGGGCCTGATGAACGCCCCCCCGGTGCTGGCCGAAATCCGCCATTACGCGCGGCAGCCGATGCAGGGCGCCGCCGCCCGCGTCGTCAACCTGTCGCTGCTGCCGATGTCGCCCCAGGACCTCGCCCACCTCGACCAGGTGCTCGGTCGCGGCGACATCGTCATCCTGTCGCGCGGCTATGGCAATTGCCGCATTTCGGCGAGCGGCACCCGGAACGTGTGGTGGGTGCAGTACTACAACTCCCAGGATGCCCTGATCCTCAACACCATCGAAGTGGTCGAAGTGCCCGAAGCCGCCCGCGCCGCCCAGGAGGATTTCGAGGACAGCGCCGCACGGCTGGGGGAGATTCTGGAATGGCTCGGGGTGGATTGAG
>JAQTMN010000128.1 GCA_028714315.1 Sulfuricella sp.
AGGCGCGGCCGTAGTCGTGGCTATGCGGGTGGCTGTGAGTCATCTCAAATCCTTATTTGAACCACGAAGGGCACGAAGATCACGAAGATGCTTCATGGGGTTGCACGATGTTTGGGTGATTAACAGTAAGGTAAAGCGCGCCTTGGAAATAACCATTGTTCTCCTTCGCGGCCTTCGTGTCCTTCGTGGTAAGTAGTGTTTTTTGGGTCATTTCTATTCTCGTTTTTCATCCCTGTGTTCCTTGGTCAGGCGCGCGGCGATCCAGGTGATCCCGATCGCTGCCGCCATCAGCCCGAAGGCGCCGCCGACCCGGCTGATGTAATCCGGCGCGATCAGCAGCAGGGCGCCCAGCTCCAGCATCATCGCGCCGGACAGGAGCTTGAGCAAGCGACCTTCGCGTTCCGTGAGTTTTCTTGCGCCGAGGCTGCGGGCGAAGACGGCGACGATCAGCGCCAGCGGCAGGACGTAGACCAGATTATAAGCGGCGAGATAGCCATAGCGCGCGGCGGGAGCGAGGTCGGCCAGGGTGAGCAGGCGCGTATAGACCATGGGGAAGCCCGCCGTGCAGAGCAGCTCGTAGAAGTTCGCGGCGACGGCCAAGAATATCGTGGCGGCGAGCATGGCCGGGAGGCTGTCGGCGTTGAGGATGGCGCGGGCGCGGCGGAAGAGGCCGGGCTTTTTCGATTCGGGGATGGACAGCGTGAAGCCCTGCCCGAAGCGGAAGAAATCCTTCACGTTCACCGCGCCGACGAACACGGCCAGCGCGCCCGCGGCCAGCGTGACCCAGGCGAGGTGGCCGAACAGCTGGAAGACATTCAGCCAGGCCGCCATGAAGGCGAAATACATGATGCCGGACACCAGCACGAAGACGCCGCCGATGAGCAGCATGCGGCGGCGGCTCTTCTGGTGCGCCATCATCGAGAGCAGGAACAGCAGCACGAAAAAGGCGCAGGGGTTGAAGGCATCCAGCCCGGCGAGAACGAGAGTGAGCGCGGGCAGCGAGAGGCTCGCGGGATCGACGGCGCCGATCAGCGGCAGGCGGATGGCTTCGGTGGGCGACGTCTGTGCCGCCTTCCCGCTCAGGGCGCGCGTGCGGCAGTCGTCGAGGCGCTGGCGGATCAGCGCGCCGGTGGTTGCGTCGTCGTCCCAGCCGACATGCATTTCGCCGCAGAACAGCAGCGCGGGAACGGCTGCCGCGTCCTCGCCGAGTTGCCGCGCCATGGATTCGTACCGGCGCACGATTTCCGGCTGGCGGCTGAGTTCCAGGGAGTGCAGCTTCACCCAGGGGCGCGCCTCGGGCAGTGCCTCGATGTAGGGACGCGCCTCGGTGCAGTGCGGGCAGGTGAGCGACCAGAAAAAGTAGAGCTGCACCTCGGGCCGGCCGTCAGCACCGGCCTTGAGCCAGGCATCGTCGGCCCGGCCGGCGCCGGGAAGCAGCGCGAGCAGGCAGGCGGCTGCAAAAAATAGAAGTTTGCCGATCATTGCAAGTTCCCGTGGCATTTGCCGGCATGATACCCGCCGGAGCGGTGGGCAGAAAGGCGCAGGATAACCGGAGAATCTAGTTGATTCATGCATGACATGCCGTGCGCAACTTTTTATGGGCGAACAAATTTCGGATGAAAAAAAGCGGCATCCGGATGGATGCCGCAACAGGGAAGGTGGAGACACTCAAGCAACTTGAGCAGGAGGGGGTTACTTGCTTGATTGCCCAACCAGCTTGTTTACTTCATCAGCGACGAGCCCGATGCGTCACGAATTTGATTTTTCCATGCCTTGCGGATCAGGTTCTGCACATTTTCCGGCAACGGCACGTAGTCCAGGTCGGCAGCCAGCTTGCTGCCGTTGGTGTAGGCCCAGTCGAAAAACTTCAGGACTTCCCTCGCCATGTCCGGATTTTCCTGCATCTTGTGCATCAGGATGAAAGTCGCGCCGCTGATCGGCCAGCTTTCCTTGCCGGGTTCGTCGGTCAGGATTTCGTAGAAACCCGGCGCCTTGTCCCATTGCGCGTTGGCTGCGGCGGCTTTGAAGGATACATCGCCGGGTTCGACGAACTGGCCGTCGCGGTTCTTCATCTGCACGGAGGCCATTTTGTTTTGCAGCGCGTAGGCGTATTCCACATAACCGATGGTGTTCTTCATGCGTTGCACGTTGGCGGCCACACCTTCGTTGCCCTTGCCGCCGGTACCGGCCTCCCAGGAAACCGCCGTGCCTTCACCCACGAGGGACTTCCACTCCGGGCTAGCTTTGGACAGGTAATTGGTGAAAATGAAGGTTGTGCCGGAACCGTCGGAGCGGTGCACCACGGTGATATTGTCGGCGGGCAGCTTGAGGTCCTTGTTCAGGGCCACCAGCGCGGGGTCATTCCACTTGGTGATTTTGCCCAGGTAGATGTTGGCCAGCGTCACACCGTCCAGCTTCATCTTGTTGGCTGCGACGCCTTCGATGTTTACGACCGGCACCACGCCGCCGATCACGGTAGGAAACTGCATCAGGCCATCCTTTTCCAGTTTTTCCGGTGTCAGCGGCATGTCGGATGCGCCGAAATCCACGGTCTTGGCGGTGATCTGCTTGATGCCGCCGCCGGAGCCGATGGACTGGTAATTCATGTTTACGCCGCTTTTGGCCTTATAGGCTTCCGCCCATTTGGCGTAGATCGGGTAAGGAAAGGTTGCGCCCGCACCGGTGATATTGGCGGCTGCCTCGCGCCAGCACAGGTCAGAGCGGCGGCTGTGGTGATGCCAATGATGAGTTGCCTGAGTTTGCTGTTCATGTTGTCTCCATTTCGGTTGTATCGCTTAAAAACACTGCCTGGATCAACAACACCTTGTTGCGAAATGCATGTTGATCCAGTTTTTTCATATCGGCAGGGCTGGATTAGAAAGTGTGCTTTATGCCGAGAGAAACTACAGACGGAGAAGCGCCGATACCGTTGACGGTGCTTGCTGCCGAAGTGGTTTGGCTGAAGCCGTAGTCGCTGGCGGTCTTGTTGCTGATGCGGGAATAGATCGCGTACAGCTTGGTGCGCTTGCTCAGGCCGTGGTCGTAGCCCAGGCTGAACTGGTTGGCGCCGGTGTTCGCGACCGAGGCCAGCTTGTCTGCCCTGCCGTAGGCAAACTTGATGGCATTCATGCCCATCTTGTAATTGCCGGACAGGTAGTAGGCATTGTGACCAAAGCGGTCGTTACCGACTGCGGCGCAGCCGCCGGCCACCACGGCGGTACACAGATTGTCGCTGGTTTTTTCATAGGCGAAACCCAGGGTGAGCGCATCCATCATTGTGTAGCCCAGCCCCAGTTTCCAGGCCGATTCCTTGCCGCCGACGCGAGTCACGTCGAGCTTGTGTTCTTCGTAGCCCAGCGAGCCAAAGAACGGGGCGGCATCGTACGTGGCGGCCATACTCACGAGGCTGTTTTTGGCGGTAGCCGCTGCCGTGTTGGCCTCCGACATGTTGGAGTAGGCGATCATGCCGGTGAAGCCGCTCAATTTGGGCGTGGTGTAGAGGATGGTATTGGTTGGGCGGCCGTCGAAGGCAGTGTTGGCGGAATCGACTGTGGTGGGGCTGGTTACGCCGCCCATCAGCGCGCGGTTATCCGCGATGCTGTCGGCGAACACATCCAGCTTGCGTGTGGCCAGCTTGTAGGGAGTGTCGTGGCGGCCCAGCAGCACGGTGCCTGCGCTGTCGCTCTTCAGGCCAACGAAGCTATTGCGCGTGGCAAAGGTGCCGGTGCCGCCTGCTTCGGTAGTGTTATCGATGTTTAGTTGCTGCTCGATCTGCCAGATTACCGACAGGCCATCGTCCAGCCCCTCCGCACCCTTCAAGCCAAAGCGCGAGACGTTGCTCGATACGTTGGTCTTGTTTGCGCCAGAGACACCGGCAGCGGAAGT
>JAQTMN010000129.1 GCA_028714315.1 Sulfuricella sp.
AAGCCCTTGCCCGAGGAACCAGAACACGTGCGACTCCATCACCATGCCGCAGCGCAGACCCATCACGTGGCCGAGCATTCTCTTCCGATGTCTCCCGGCGAAAAATAAGCAATGGTCGTGGCAAAAGCGACCCGGCATCAAAACAGGAGCGGAAATCAGGTTGAAAGGTCGCGGATTCAGGTTCCGGCGTTTCTGGCGATGGCACGCAGTTGTTCATACAGTTCGCGTTCCTCGCGGGAGAGGTGCTCCGGCACATGCACCCCGATACGCAGATACAGGTCGCCGCGGCCTTTTTCGCCAAACAGCGGCAAGCCCTTGCCCCTGAGGCGCAGCACCGCGTCGGGCTGGGTGCCGGGCGGCACGGTTACGCTGGCGGAGCCATCCAGTGTCGGCACCTCCAGCGTGGTGCCGAGCACCGCATCGGTGAGAGAGATGCTTTCCACCCGCAACAGGTCGGCACTGGCGCGTTCGAAGCGCGGGTCGCGCCGGGAATGCACCACCACGAAAAGGTCTCCTGCAATGCCGCCTGCGTCGGGGCTCGGCATTCCCTTGCCGGGAATGCGTAGCGCCATGCCTTCCTCGGCACCCGGCGGCACCTTTACAGTCAGGATTTCTTCCTGATCCACCATGCCAGTACCGTGGCATTGTGGGCAGGGATGCTCTATGATGCTGCCGCGCCCATGACAAACCGGGCAGGTAGTGATCTGCTGGATCAGGACGTGTTCCTTCTCGTCGCGCCGGCTATGCGTCAGGCGCCCGGTGCCGCCGCACATCTTGCATTTGAGCGGTTCGGCGCCCCCTTCGACGCCAGTGCCATGGCAGGCGGGGCAGGTCGAGGGGCGCGTCAGGCGAACTTTTTCTTCGCCCCCTCTGGCGATCCGCTCCAGGGTGACGAACAGGTCCACTTCAATGTTCGCGCCGCGTTGTGGGCCGGTATGCCGGCGGCGAAAGAATCCCTCGAATGGGCTGCCGCCGCCGAAATCGAAATTGAGTCCGCCGAATATGTCTTCGAAGTTGATGCCGCCGAACAGGTCCTGCTCGCTGAAGCCCGCCACCCCGGCGAAGCCGCGCGCATCGTATTCGCTGCGCTTCTTCGAATCGGACAGGACCGCATAGGCCTCGGCGATTTCCTTGAAGCGCGCCTCGGCCCCCGGTTCCTTGTTGCGGTCGGGGTGATATTTCAGCGCGAGGTTGCGGAAAGCGTCCTTGATCGCCTTCTGGTCGGCGTCCCTGGCGATGCCAAGCACTTCGTAGTAATCGCGCTGCGCGGTTTCTGGCATGGTGGCGCCGCCTCAAGCGGCTTCTAACGGTTCTCTTTATACTCTGCATCCACCACCTTGCCGCGCGGACCCGCGCCGCTCGGGCGCGCTTCCCCGCCTGGCGGCCTCACGTTGGGAGCAGGCTCCGGGCCTTCCCAGCGGGTTTCGGAGTAGGGGCCGCCCTTGGGCGCCTGGCCTGACTGGGTGTAGAGCACCGCGCCGGCCTCCTGCAGTATTTTTCTCAGCGCGTCGGCGCGTTCGGAGGCGAGGGCGACTTCTTTCCTGAGCAGCGCTTCCTTGGTTTCGCGCAGGGCGCTCTCGATGCGTTTTTTCAGGTCGTCGGTGAGCTTGTCGGCGAAGTTGGCGAGCATTTTCTCCGCCTCGTAGCAGATGGCGTCCGCGGCGTTGAGCTTTTCCGCATCCTCGCGGCGCTTCTTGTCGGCATCGGCATAGCGTTCGGCGTCTTCCACCATGCGTTTCTTGGCATCCTCGGAAAGCCGGGCTGAACCGGTGATGCTGATCGACTGCGATTTGCCGCTCGCCGTGTCTTTTGCCGAAACGCTGAGGATGCCGTTGGAGTCGATGTCGAAGGTCACCTCGATCTTGGGAACGCCGCGCGGCGCCGGGGGCAGGCCGTCGAGGTTGAATTCGCCCAGGCTGGTGTTGTCGCCAGCCATCGGTCGCTCGCCCTGGAATACGTGGATGGTGACGCTGGTCTGCATGTCGGCAGCGGTGGTGAAGATTTCGCTGCGCTTGACCGGGATCGGAGTGTTGCGCGCGATCAGCGGGGTGGCGATGCCGCCCAGGGTTTCCACGCCCAGGGTCAGCGGCGTGACATCCACCAGCACGATGCCGCCCACCTCGCCCGCCAGCACGCCAGCCTGGATCGCCGCGCCGGCGGCGACGCACTCCATCGGGTCCACGCCCATCTCGGCCTTGCGTCCGAACAGCTCCTCGAAATAGGCGCGCACCGCCGGCATGCGGGTCGGGCCGCCGACGAACACTATCCGGTCCACGTCCTTCGGGCCGATGCCGGCATCGTGCAGAGCCTGCTCCACGGGGCCGCGGCAACGTTCGATCACGGGGTGCACCAGGCGTTCCAGTTCGGTGCGGTTGAGATCCAGTTCGAGGTGGCGCAACTCGCCGTTGACCGTGGCGAGATAGGGCAGGCTGATATGGGTGGAAACGCTGGTGCTGAGTTCGATCTTGGCCGTTTCCGCCGCTTCGATGAGGCGCGCGGCGGCCTTCTGGTCGCCGCGCACGTCGACGCCGGTGGACATCTGGAAGCGCTCCGCGAGGTGCTCGAAAACGCGCTGGTTCATGTCGGTGCCGCCGAGCTGGGTGTCGCCGCTGGTGGCCTTGACCTCGAACACGCCCTTGCCGAATTCCATGATGGTCACGTCGAGGGTGCCGCCGCCCAGGTCGATCACCGCGATGCGCAGTTCCTGCCCCAGACGGTCGAGGCCGTAGGCCAGCGAGGCAGCAGTGGGCTCGTTGACCAGGCGCACCACTTCCAGCCCGGCGATGCGGCAGGCGTCCTTGGTGGCGGCGCGCTGGTTGTCGTCGAAATAGGCCGGCACGGTGACCACCGCCTTTTCTACCGGCTCGCCGAGGAACGCCTCGGCGTCGTGCTTGATTTTCTGCAGCAGGAAAGCGGATAGCTGTTCCGGCGAGTAGTCCCGGCCGCGAAGCACAATGGTTTCGCGCTTGCCCATCCTGCGCTTGAAGGCGGTGACGGTGCCCTCGGGGTTTGCCGCCGCCTGGCGCCGCGCGGGTTCGCCCACCAGCACCTGGCCGTCGGCCGTGAGAGCGACGTAGCTGGGAAACGCCTTGCCGCCGACGCTGATGCCTTCGGCGCTGGGGATGATGACGGGACGGCCGCCGCGCAATACCGCGGCCGCCGAATTGGAAGTGCCGAGATCGATGCCGATGATAGCCATGATAACTCCCGAACCAAGAATTCATTTGTATGGAAATGAGCGAGCCAGCGCAGCAAGCATGCAGGCTTTGTGCCGTTTTCCCTACTTGTGGCCTGCTTTTGTATTCGTCGCGCCAAGACAAATTTCAGTTTAGCAGCCTGTCGGACAACCGGCTATGCATTTTCCGTGAAAAGATGGTTTTCCGGCAGGAGGGATGCGCTGGACAACTTGCAGGGATGCATATCGTAGTTAATGATATGATTTGATTTCAACCCAGATTGTCCATTAGCGCACGTAGGGGTGGCTTTAGCCGCCCATTGGCGAATGAATTCGCCCCTACGGGGTACGTTCTGCAAGAATCAGGGCCAATGGATTATCTGGGTTCAAGGATATCCGCCAGTTTGGCAAATCGCGGCGTTCTTCGAACCCGTGACGCAACATTTCACAATCCATGAGGCAGAGGTCTGTTATGAGTACGAGATATGTTCCCCCTGGTTTTAACCCTGTTCGCCA
>JAQTMN010000130.1 GCA_028714315.1 Sulfuricella sp.
CTGCACAATTTCGATGTGCCGGAACGGCCGCTGGCGCTGCGTTTGCCGGCGGGGCAGGGACGCGAACTGCGCCAGTCGCTGGTGCGGCTGGTCAAATCCCTGCTGGTCGAGATTCCGCGCCTGCTGACGGGGCCGGATTTCAAGGCGGAGAGCGAGCGCATCGGGAAAGCCTACAAGACGGAAGAAGGCAAGAGCTACGCCGAGCTGTCGGCCTTCGCGGAGGCGCGCCATTTCGACATCCACCGCGAGGAAGGGCGGATGGTTTTTACCTTGCTGGGCGAAGCCGGACAGCCATTGTCCGAGGATGAAGTGATGGCCCTGCCGAAGGAGCACCGGAGCGCGGTGGAGGGGGCCGAACAGGAGCTGCGTGCCGAGATCGCGAGCTATTTCGAGAAAACCCGGCCGGCGGAGCGCGCCATGAACGAGGCGCTGGCGGCGCTGCAACGCCAGGTGGTGAAGCCGTTCGTCGAGCGCGAATTGCAGGAAATCCGCGCCGGCCTGAAAAAGCAGATCAAGGATTCGGCCAAGCTCAACGCCTATCTGGACGACATCGCGCGGGACGTGCTCGACAATCTGGCGCTGTTCCAGGCTTCCGCGGAGGACGAGGAAGAGCGGCTGGAAGACCTGAACGAGGCGATGTCGCGCTATCGCGTCAACCTGGTGGTGGACAACGGCAGCCGTTCGGGCGCGCCGGTGATCGTCGAGGACAACCCGTTGTCCCGCTCGCTGTTCGGCGGTGTCGAGTACCAGGCGGAAAGCGACGTGCTGGTGACCGATTTCAGCCGCATCCGCGCTGGCAGCCTGCATCGTGCGCACGGCGGATTCCTCATGCTGCACCTGCGCGACCTGCTGGCCGACGCGCAGGTGTGGGAGAAGCTGCGCCGCTTCCTGCGCAGCGGCCGGGTGCAGGTCGAGGAGCCGGGAACGGCCGCTCCGATGGCGGTGGTATCGCTCGAGCCCGAGGCGGTCGATGTCGAGGTCAAGATCGTGCTGGTCGGCTCGCGCGACCAGTATTACGACTTGCAGGAACAAGACCCGGAATTCGCCCGCCATTTCCGGGTGAAGGTGGATTTCGCCGAGAGCTTCGTCGCCGGCCCCGAGACCCGCCGCGCCTCGTCGATTTTCGTCGCCCACGCCTGCCGCCAGCTCGGCCTGCCGCACTTCTCCGCGGCCGCCGTGGCGCGCCTGCTGGAGGAGGGCCACCGCGACGCGGACGACCAGGCGCGCCAAAGCGCGATTTTCGCCCGCGCCGAGGCCTTGGTGATGGAAAGCGCCGCGCTTTGCCGCGCCCGCGCCGGCGGTCTGGTCGAGGCGGCGGATGTCGAAGGGGCGCTGAACGCGCGCACCTGGCGCCACGATTACCCCGATCAGCGCCTGCGCGAATCGATACAGGAGGGCGAGGTGATGATCGACGTGCGCGGCGAGCGGGTCGGCCAGCTCAACGGCCTGACCCAGGTCGATCTGGGCGATTACCGCTTCGGCTTTCCGGTGCGGCTCACCGCGCGCACCTACGCCGGCGAGGACGGCCTGCTCAATATCGAGCGGGAGGTGGAGTTGTCCGGCCCGATCCACGATAAGGGCGTGTTCATCCTGCAAAACTACCTGGCCGCGCTGTTCGCCCACGTCGCACCGCTCTCGCTCAGCGCTTCCATCGTGTTCGAGCAGGAATATCACGGCGTCGAGGGCGATTCCGCTTCCTGCGCCGAGCTCTACACCCTGCTTTCGTCCCTGTCCGGCCTGCCGCTCAGGCAGGGCATTGCCGTCACCGGCGCGGTCAACCAGCATGGCGAAGTGCTGCCGGTGGGCGGGCTCAACGAGAAGATCGAGGGCTATTTCCGCATCTGCGAAGCCGCCGGCCTGGACGGCAGCCAGGGCGTGCTGATCCCCCATCGCAACCGCCGCCACCTGATGCTGGATCGCAAGGTGGGCGAGGCCGTCGCCAAGGGGTTGTTTCACGTCCATACGGCGCAGCACGTGGCCGAGGGCATCGAACTCCTTACCGGCGTCCCCGCCGGCGAGCCGAACGAGGCGGGCAGCTACCCGCACGACACCGTGCTGGGCGCGGCCCAGAGAAACCTGCAAGCCTTCCGCCGCGCCTGCCATCCGCCGGAACATGTGCCCAAGAACGGGCGCAAGCGGCTGCGCTAGCCTGTCGTAGGTGCGAATTCATTCGCACATATTTCATTGATTGTGCGAATGAATTCGCACCTACGGTTCGGCGGCAACCTGTCGCCGACCCGAATTTACAGTATTCACTGTATTGCCCCTTCGCATTTCATTGCCTAGCTTGAAACGGTGATCGTTCACGCCGTTCCGGCAAGGAGTGTCGGTGAAATCGCTGAAATTAGCGGGGCTATTGGTTTTTTCCGGTCTCTGCCTTTGGCAAGGAGCGCAGGCGGATACCATCGAAGAGGATGGTTCGCTGACGTTGAGCAGCACGCAGGCGGATGATCGTCCCACACCCCGCGCGGTCGAGGTGGCCGCGCCGCTGGCGGTCCAGGATTCGAAAAAAATCGCCGACAAGGCAAAGTACAACCAGCTGGTCGAGAAAATCGCGCGCCTCTATGGGCTCGAAAGCGCGCTGCTGCATGCCGTGATTTCGGTGGAATCGCACTATATCCCGACGGCAGTTTCGAACAGGGGCGCGGTGGGATTGATGCAGCTCATGCCGGGAACCGCGAAACGCTACGGCGTGGCCAACGCGTTCGATCCGGTTCAGAACGTTCATGGCGGGGCAAAGTATCTGCGCGACCTGCTGGTCATGTTTAACAGCGATCTGAGCCTGGCGCTCGCCGCCTACAATGCCGGCGAGTTTTCCGTCATCAGGAACGGCAACCGCATCCCAACCGGGCGCGGCACGGAGGAGTTCGTCGCGCGCGTGACGGGCTTCTACCATCGTTACCAGGACAAGCATTGACGGCCAGTCGCTGCCGCCGCCTTTACAAACCGCGCTATCCGCACTATAAAAACTAATACACATCACTGGCTTACCCCGCTCCAGCGGATGGTTCGTCCTCTCTTTCCGCGGTTCATCCCCATATCGTTTTATCCGCCATTCAAGCGCGGTTCACGAACCCCGGAACGAGATTAGGCGTGGCGTGACGCCGAACAGGAGGTTTTTATGGCCGTGAAGCGGCGTATCGCGATCGTGGACGACCATGCCATGTTCAGGGACGGCCTCAGGGCGATCCTGGCGCGGGATGGCGAGGTGGAGATCGTCGGCGAGGCGGACAACGGCCGCGATGCGATCCGTTTGGCCGGGCTGTACGCGCCGGACGCGGTGCTGATGGACTTGTCCATGCCGGGCATGAACGGCATCGAGGCGATCCGGGAGATCAAGCGGCGCTATCCCGCCACCCGCGTGCTGGTGCTCACCATGCACAACTCCGACGCGCATGTTCGCGAAAGCCGCCTGGCCGGAGCCGACGGCTATATCCTCAAGGAGGCGAAATACGGGGAGCTGCGCATCGCGCTGCGCCGCGTATTGAGCGGCAAATCCTATTGGAGCCCGGATGTCGCGGCGAAAGCGTTCGGCGAACGGCTGGGCGGTTCGATGGATGCGCTGACACCGCGCGAGCGGCAAGTGCTGAAACTGGTGGCGGAAGGGCATCCCAATCGCCATGTCGCCGATTATCTTTGCCTGAGCGTCAAAACGGTGGAAAAACA
>JAQTMN010000131.1 GCA_028714315.1 Sulfuricella sp.
TAGGTCGGGCACCTCGTGCCCGACGTCTTGTGCGAATGAATTCGCACCTACATCGCCATAGTAGGATGCGGTGAGCGCCAGCGAACCGCATCGGTCGCGAACGATGCGGTTCGTTCCTCACCGCATCCTACGAGTTCTACGTCGGCGTAGGTCGGGCACGGGGTGCCCGACCTACATGACTTGCAATACCGCGCAAAAACGTAGGGCCGAATTTATTCGGCCGAACCATGCCGGGATGGCCGAATGAATTCGGCCCTATGGGCTTTTTTGTGTCTTTTGTGCCTTTTCGCGGCCAACCGGTTTTGTCATTGCATGACCGCCAGCGCCTGCCGCTTGTCCAGCATCCGCGCCAGTTCTTCCGGCGGCACCGGGCGGCTGAAATAGTAGCCCTGGATTTCGTCGCAGCCGTGCTGGCTTAAGAATGCCAGCTGTTCCTCGGTTTCCACGCCTTCGGCGATCACCTTGAGCTTCAGGCTGCGCGCCATCGAGATGATCGCCAGGGCGATCTGTTCGTCGTTGGCGCTGGCGGGAATCTCGCGCACGAAGGATTGATCCAGCTTGAGCTTGTCGAGCGGGAAGCGCTTCAACTGGCTCAGGCTGGAATAGCCGGTGCCGAAGTCGTCGATGGCGATCTGGATGCCGCGCTTCTTCAGTTCGCCCAAGGTCTGCGCCGCGGCGGCGGGTTCTTCCATCATCGCGCTTTCGGTGATTTCCAGCTCCAGCCATTGCGGCGCCAGGCCGGTCGCCTGCAGCACTTCGTCCACCAGCGCGATCAGGTTTCCCTTGCGGAACTGCCGCGCCGACAGGTTGACCGCCATCCTGATCGGGGCATGGCCCGCATCCTGCCAAGCCTTGGCCTGGGCGCAGGCGGTGTGCAGTACCCAGGCGCCGAGGGGAAGAATCAGCCCGGTCTCTTCGGCCACCGGGATGAAGCGCGCCGGGGGGATAAGCCCGCGCTCGGGGTGCAGCCAGCGCGCGAGGGCTTCCACGCCGATGATTTCGCCGCTGGCGAGATCGACCTGGGGCTGGTAGTGGAGCAGGAATTCGTTTTGTTCCAGCGCCTTGCGCATGCTGCTTTCCAGTTCGAGCAGGTCGGCGGTGCGGGCGGTCATGTCGGCGGTGAAAAACTGATAGCCGTTGCCGCCTTGCTCCTTGGTGCGGAACATGGCGGCCTCCGCGTCCTTGAGCAGGTCGTTCGGCTCGATGCCGTCGAGCGGGTACAAGGCGATGCCGATGCTGGGCGTGACGAACAGGTCGTGCCCGTCCACCACGATGGGCCGGGCGAAGGCGTCGAGGATGCGCTGCGCCGCCAGGGCGGCATCCAGGCTGCTGCCGAGGCCGGTGAGCATGGCCGCGAACTCGTCGCCGCCCTGGCGCGAAACGGTGTCCCCCGCGCTCATGCATGATTCGAGCAGGCCGCTCACTTCCTGCAGCAGCCGGTTGCCGATGGCTTGCCCGAGCGTGTCGTTGATGTTCTTGAACCGGTCCAGGTCGAGCTGCAACACGGCCACCAGAGCCTCGGTGCGGGCGGCTTGGGCGAGCGCCTGGCCGAGCCGCTCCAGCAGCATGGCGCGGTTGGGCAGGCCGGTCAGCACGTCGAATTCCTGCATGTAGCGCAGGCGCGACTCGGTCTCCTTTTTGGCGGTAACGTCCTCTTGGATGGAGATGAAGTGCGAGATTTCACCCTTTTCGTCCAGCGTCGGGGTGACGGTCTGGTTGGACACGTAAAGGCTGCCGTCGGCACGCCGGTTGACGATTTCGCCGCTCCACACCTGGCCGGCGAGAATGGTGCGCCACATTTTTTCGAAGTAGGCGGCATCGTGCCGGCCGGAGCGCAGGATGCTGGGCAGCTTGCCCACCACCTCGGCAAGCGCGTGGCCGGACAGCCGGCTGAAGGCGGGATTGACCCATTCGATCAGGCCGCGGCGGTCGGTGATGAAAATGG
Organism: Sulfuricella sp.; assembly: GCA_028714315.1. Lineage (GTDB taxonomy): Bacteria > Pseudomonadota > Gammaproteobacteria > Burkholderiales > Sulfuricellaceae > Sulfuricella. The sequence goes on from JAQTMN010000131.1 coordinate 1,946, forward strand.
CGTTGGCTGCCGCTTCCATGGCGGTGCCCTGGAGGCGCAGCCGCTGCTGGTTAAGGGCGATCTGCAGCACGATGCCGACGCGCGCCGCGACGTCTTCGAGGCGGAGGATGGTCTGCGGCTCGAACGCGTCGGCATGGCGGGCGTAAAGATTGAGCGCGCCGAACGTTTCCCCTGCCACCCTGACCGGCAGCGCGACGGACGCGTGGATGCCGAACGCTTTCGCGCGTTCGTGCCAGGGGGCGTAATCCGGCCCGCCGGGGCGCTTCGCCCAGGCGCCGCCCGAGCGGATGGCGCTGCCGGTGGGGCCGCGCCCTTCCGGGGTGTCGTCCCAGCGCACGCTTAGCCCGACCAGGTAAGGCAGCGCGGTACCTGCCGCGGCGCGGACGGTCACCGCGCCGTCCGTTTCCCTGGCGCCGAGCCAGACCAGGGGGTAGTCGAACAGTTCGGCCAGGCGTTCGCACACGTACGCAGGGATTTTTTCGGGGGCGAGCCCTTCCAGCAAGCGGCGATCGACTTCATGGAACAGGTACGAAATGGCTTCCGTCTGGCGACGCTCGGTGATGTCGCGCGCCACGGCGATCACCGACTTTTCCCCGGCGGCGCCGGTGTACAGGTTGAGCCGGATGTTGGCGAGAAACTCGCTGCCGTCCTTGCGCCGGATCGGTGCGTCCAGTTCGACGCTGTCGCGGCTGTGGGCGGCCAGTTCGCCGAATCGCGCCGCCAGCTTGGCTGGGTCGGTCGCCGGCGACAAATCATGCGGCCCCATGCCGAGCAGGTCGGCCTTGGCGTAGCCGGTCTGGGATTCGGCGCTCTGGTTGAAATCCAGGAACGTCATCGCCTGTGGATCGATCAGGAACACGATGTCGTCCGAGGTGTCGAGCGCGGCGCGGAAGCGCGCCTGGCCGGAGCGGGCGCGGTCGCGGTCGGCGATCAGCGAGTTGGCGTAGGCTTCGTTGTGGTGGCACAGCAGGATGGCGCGCGACAGGTTGGCCATCACCGGCTGGAAAATATCTTCGATCGGCAGGTCGCTGTCGGGCAGTTCGGGCGCGAGCAGCAGGATCACCCCCCGCGCGCCGACCGGCAGGCGCAGGCAGACGCCATAGCGCCGAGGCCGGCAGGGCAGGGCGCCGATCAGCGCCGGATCTTCGACCAGGCTAGCCGGCCCCTCGACCAGCGCCGCCGGCAGCGGCAGCGCCTCGCCCCGGTGGCGGGCCAGCTCGAAATCGCCGAGCGCGAGCTCCAGCCGGGCGGAGACGGTTTCGCCGTCATCGGCGGGCGGCAGGTTGAGGAAAACCGCCCCGGCGGGGAAAGACGTGTGATAGAGCAGGCGCTGCAACGTGCGGGTAAGCAGGGGTTCGAGGTTGACCTCCCCGCCGATGACCATCGCCATGTCGTAGAGCACGGCCATGATGACCCGTTCGCGGTTCATGCCGGGGACCCTGACAGGCCGCTGAAAAAAACGGTTGGCCGCAAAAAGGCGCAAAATTCACAAAAAAGACCAATGGCCCTGATTTTCTTTTGTGCTTTTTGTGCTTTTTGTGCCTTTTCGCGGCTATGAGTTTTTCCCCTGTTGATCGCGCTCCCTGGCGCTTCATACCCGCGTCGCATTGTGGAACAGTGGGTAGCTTCAAAAAGGGCACGAAAAGTAGTTAGCCGCAAAAAGGCGCAAAATTCACAAAAAAGACCAATGGCCCTG
>JAQTMN010000132.1 GCA_028714315.1 Sulfuricella sp.
GGATCAGTCCTGAGGCTGATCTTGAGGAATCCTTGATGAGTAATTCTGCAATGACGATGCAAACGCTGGATGGAAGCCAGGCGGTAGCCTCGGTGGCGTACCGGCTGAGCGAAGTGATCGCCATCTACCCGATCACGCCCTCATCGAACATGGGCGAGCACTCCGACGAATGGGCGGCGAAGGGGATGCACAATCTTTGGAATACTGTGCCGCAGGTTTCCGAAATGCAATCCGAGGGTGGCGCCGCCGGGGCGGTTCACGGCGCACTCCAGGCTGGTGCGCTGTCGACCACGTTCACCGCATCGCAGGGCCTGTTGCTGATGATCCCCAACATGTTCAAGATCGCCGGCGAACTCACGTCCTTCGTGATGCATGTCTCGGCGCGCACCCTTGCCACGCACGCCCTGTCCATTTTCGGTGACCATTCCGACGTCATGGCCTGCCGCTCGACCGGATTCGCCATGCTGGCCGCGGGTTCGGTTCAGGAGGCGCAGGATTTCGCCGCCATTGCCCACGCCGCCACGCTGAAGACGCGCATCCCCTTCCTTCATTTCTTCGACGGTTTCCGCACCTCGCACGAAGTGGCCAAGATCGCGGTGCTTTCCGACGACGACCTGCGTGCGCTGATAGACGAAGAAATGATCGCCGCCCACCGCCGTCGCGCGTTATCGCCCGATCACCCCGTACTGCGGGGCACGGCGCAGAATCCTGACGTGTTCTTCCAGGCGCGCGAAGCCGGCAATAGCTACTATGACGTCTGTCCGGAAAAAGTGAAGGCGGAGATGGACCGCTTCGCCAAGGTCACCGGCCGCCAATATCGCCTCTACGATTACGTCGGCCATCCGCAAGCCGAGCGCGTGATCATCATGATGGGCTCGGGCGCGGAAGCGGCGCATGAACTCGTCGACTGGATGGTGGCCCGCGGTGAAAAAGTGGGGCTGCTCAAGGTGCGCCTGTTCCGGCCCTTCGCCACGGCCGACTTCATCAAGGCGATTCCGCGCACGGCGCGGACCATCGCGGTACTGGATCGCACCAAGGAGCCGGGCGCCTTCGGCGATCCGCTCTACCTCGATGTGGTCGCCGCCCTGCACGAAGCCGAGGAAGAAGGCGCATTGAAGATACACCCGCGCGTCATCGGCGGGCGCTATGGACTGTCGTCCAAGGAGTTCAACCCGGCCATGGTGCGCGCGGTGTATGAAGAATTGGCCAAGGACAAGCCGCGCCGGCGCTTTACCGTGGGGATCGTCGATGACGTGACCGGGCTCTCCCTGCCGGTCGATTATTCCTTCGACATCGAACCGAAGGACGTCGTGCGCGCGGTGTTCTACGGCCTGGGCGCCGACGGCACGGTCGGCGCGAACAAGAACTCGATCAAGATCATCGGCGAAGAGACCGACCAGTTCGCGCAGGGCTATTTTGTCTACGACTCGAAGAAATCCGGCGCCATCACCACTTCGCATCTGCGCTTCGGCCCGCGGCCGATTCAGTCGAGCTACCTGATCCGGCGTGCGAGCTTCGTTGCCGTGCATCAGTGGAACTTCTTCGAGCGCTACGATGTGCTGGAGATCGCGGCCCCCGGCGGCACGCTGCTCATCAATTCGCTGTTCCCCGCGGAAAAGCTGTGGGCTGAGTTGCCGCGTGAAGTCCAGCAGCAGATCATTGATCTGCAGTTGAAGGTCTACACCATCGACGCTTACGATGTGGCGCGTCGCGCCGGCATGGGCGGGCGCGTCAATACCGTGATGCAAACCTGCTTCTTTGCGCTGGCGGCGATCTTCCCGCGCGAGGAAGCGATCGGCTACATCAAGCGCCAGATCAAGAAAACCTACGCCGCCAAGGGCGAGGCGGTGGTGAACAAGAACTACGCCGTGGTCGACGATTCGCTGGCGCATCTGCACGAAGTCAAGGTGCCGGCCACGGCGGATTCCGCCATCGTCATGCCGCCGACCGTCTCGGCCAAGGCGCCGGACTTCGTTCAGCGGGTCACGGCGGTGATGCTCTCAGGCAAGGGCGACGGACTTCCGGTAAGTGCGTTTCCGGTCGACGGCACCTGGCCCACGGCCACGACGCGCTGGGAGAAGCGCAATCTGGCGCTGGAAATTCCCCAGTGGCATCCGGCCATCTGCATCCAGTGCAACAAATGCGCGATGGTCTGTCCGCATGCGGCCATTCGCGCCAAGGTCTACCCGCCGTCAGCGCTGGCGGGTGCGCCAGCCACCTTCCAGTCGATCGATTTCAAGGGCAAACCTTTCCAGGGCCAAAAATACACCTTGCAGGTGGCCCCCGAAGACTGCACCGGCTGCAGGCTTTGCGTCGAAGTCTGCCCGGCCAAGGACAAGCAGAACCCGCGGCAAAAGGCCATCGGCATGGTCCCGCAACTGCCGTTGCGCGTCCCGGAGCGCGACAACTATGAATTCTTTCTCGCGCTGCCCGAAGCCGACCGCAACCTGGTGCCGCTCAATGTGAAGGGGACGCAGTTCTTCGAGCCGCTGTTCGAGTATTCGGGTGCCTGTTCCGGCTGCGGCGAAACGCCTTATGTGAAACTCCTGACGCAGCTCTTTGGCGATCGGGCGCTGATCGCCAATGCCACCGGTTGTTCGTCGATCTATGGCGGCAACCTGCCGACGACGCCGTACACGGTCAACCGCGAGGGGCGCGGACCGGCGTGGAGCAATTCCCTGTTCGAGGACAATGCCGAATTTGGTTTCGGTTACCGGCTTGCCGTCGATCAGCAAACCAAGCAGGCGCAGGAACTGCTGCAAGTCCTGGCGGGCGAGGTGGGTGATCGCCTGGTCGGGGAATTGCTGGCAGTCCAGCCGCAGGACGAAGCCGGGATCGCCGCACAGCGCGTTCGCGTGCTGGCGTTGCGCGAGCAGCTCAAGGGCATTTCCCGGCCCGAAGCGCGCCGGCTGGAACTCATCGCCGACTATCTGGTGAAGAAGAGCATCTGGATCGTCGGTGGCGACGGCTGGGCCTATGATATTGGTTACGGCGGCCTGGATCATGTGCTCGCGTCCGGGCGCGACGTCAATATCCTGGTCATGGATACCGAGGTCTATTCCAATACCGGCGGTCAGGCCTCCAAGGCCACGCCCACCGGCGCGGCGGCCAAGTTCGCGGCGGCGGGCAAATCGATGGCCAAGAAAGACCTCGGTCTGCTGGCCATGTCCTACGGCAGCGTGTATGTCGCCCAGATCGCCTTTGGCGCCAACGACGCCCAGGTGGTAAAAGCCTTTGCCGAGGCGGAAGCCTATCCGGGCCCGTCCTTGATCATCGCTTTCTCGCACTGCATTGCCCATGGTTATGACCTGGCCCAGGGCGCGGCGCAGCAGAAACTGGCGGTCGATACCGGCTACTGGCCGCTGTATCGCTACGACCCGCGCCGGAATGCCCCCGGCGAGAGCCCGCTGCGCGTCGATTCCCCCGCGCCCAGTGGCAAGGTGACCGACTACACCCGCAACGAGACCCGTTTCCGCATGGTGGAGCAGCAAAATCCGGAACGTTTCAAGGATCTGATGCAGTTGCTCCAGAACAAGTCCGAAGAACGGCTGGCGCTCTATGCCCATATGGCTCTCCCGGTTCAACCCATCATC
>JAQTMN010000133.1 GCA_028714315.1 Sulfuricella sp.
ATCAACCCAGAGGTTGATCCTGAGGAAACCTTGATGAGTAATTCTGAGATGACGATGCAAACCCTGGATGGAAGCCAGGCGGTAGCCTCGGTGGCGTACCGGCTGAGCGAAGTGATCGCGATCTACCCGATCACCCCCTCATCGAACATGGGCGAGCACTCCGACGAATGGGCGGCGAAGGGGATGCACAATCTTTGGAATACCGTGCCGCAGGTTTCCGAAATGCAATCCGAAGGCGGCGCCGCCGGGGCGGTTCACGGCGCGCTCCAGGCCGGCGCGCTGTCGACCACGTTCACCGCCTCGCAGGGCCTGTTGCTGATGATCCCCAACATGTTCAAGATCGCCGGCGAACTCACCCCCTTCGTGATGCATGTCTCGGCGCGCACCCTTGCCACGCACGCCCTGTCCATTTTCGGTGATCATTCCGATGTGATGGCCTGCCGCTCGACCGGATTCGCCATGCTGGCCGCCGGTTCGGTGCAGGAAGCGCAGGATTTTGCCGCCATTGCCCACGCCGCCACGCTGAAGACGCGCATCCCCTTCCTTCATTTCTTCGACGGTTTCCGCACCTCGCACGAAGTGGCCAAGATCGCGGTGCTATCCGACGACGACCTGCGGGCGCTGGTGGACGAAGAAATGATCGCCGCCCACCGCCGTCGCGCGCTATCGCCCGATCACCCCGTACTGCGGGGCACGGCGCAGAATCCCGACGTGTTCTTCCAGGCGCGCGAAGCCTGCAATAGCTACTATGACGCCTGTCCGGAAAAGGTGAAGGCGGAGATGGAACGCTTTGCCAAGCTCACCGGCCGCCAATACCACCTCTACGATTACGTCGGTCACCCGCAAGCCGAGCGCGTGATCATCATGATGGGCTCGGGCGCGGAAACGGCGCACGAACTCGTCGACTGGATGGTGGCCCGCGGCGAAAAAGTGGGCCTGCTCAAGGTGCGCCTGTTCCGGCCCTTTGCCACGGCCGACTTCATCCAGGCCATTCCGCGCACGGCGCGCAGCATCGCGGTCCTGGATCGCACCAAGGAACCGGGCGCCTTCGGCGACCCGCTCTACCTTGACGTAATCGCCGCCCTGCGCGAGGCCGAGGAAGAAGGCGCTTTGAAGATACACCCGCGCGTTGTAGGTGGGCGTTATGGGCTGTCGTCGAAAGAGTTCACCCCGGCCATGGTGCGCGCGGTGTATGACGAACTGGCCAAGGACAAGCCGCAACGGCGCTTTACCGTGGGCATCGTCGATGACGTGACCGGCCTCTCCCTGCCGGTCGATTCATCCTTCGACATCGAACCGAAGGACGTCGTGCGCGCGGTGTTCTACGGCCTGGGCGCCGACGGCACGGTCGGGGCGAACAAGAACTCGATCAAGATCATCGGCGAAGAGACCGACCAGTTTGCGCAGGGCTATTTTGTCTATGACTCGAAGAAGTCCGGCGCCATTACCACTTCGCATCTGCGCTTCGGCCCGCGGCCGATCCAGTCGAGCTACCTGATCCGGCGCGCGAGCTTCGTCGCCGTGCATCAGTGGAACTTCTTCGAGCGCTACGATGTGCTGGAGATCGCGGCCCCGGGCGGCACGCTGCTCATCAATTCGCTGTTCCCCGCGGAAAAGCTGTGGAATGAATTGCCGCGCGAAGTCCAGCAGCAGATCATCGATCTGAAGTTGAAGGTCTACACCATCGACGCCTACGATGTGGCCAGTCGCGCCGGCATGGGCGGACGCGTCAATACCGTGATGCAAACCTGTTTCTTTGCGCTGGCGGAGATCTTCCCGCGCGAGGAAGCGATCGGCTACATCAAGCGCCAGATCAAGAAAACCTACTCTACCAAGGGCGAGGCGGTGGTGAACAAGAACTACGCCGTGGTCGACGATTCGCTGGCGCATCTGCATGAAGTCAAGGTGCCGGCCACGGCCGATTCCGCCATCGTCATGCCGCCGATCGTCTCGGCCAAGGCGCCGGACTTCGTCCAGCGGGTCACGGCGGTGATGCTCTCGGGCAAGGGCGACGGACTTCCGGTGAGCGCGTTCCCGGTCGACGGCACCTGGCCCACGGCCACGGCGCGCTGGGAGAAGCGCAATCTGGCGCTGGAAATTCCCCAGTGGCATCCGGCCATCTGCATCCAGTGCAACAAATGCGCGATGGTCTGTCCGCATGCGGCCATTCGCGCCAAGGTCTACCCGCCGTCAGCGCTGGCAGGGGCGCCAGCCACCTTCCAGTCGATCGATTTCAAGGGCAAACCTTTCCAGGACCAAAAATACACCTTGCAGGTGGCCCCCGAAGACTGCACCGGCTGCAGGCTTTGCGTCGAAGTCTGCCCCGCCAAGGACAAGCAGAACCCGCGGCAAAAGGCCATCGGCATGGTCCCGCAACTGCCCTTGCGCGTCCCGGAGCGCGACAACTACGAATTCTTCCTCGCGCTGCCCGAGGCAGACCGCAACCTGGTGCCGCTCAATGTGAAGGGGACGCAGTTCTTCGAGCCGCTGTTCGAATATTCGGGCGCCTGTTCCGGCTGCGGCGAAACGCCTTATGTGAAACTCCTGACGCAGCTCTTTGGCGATCGGGCGCTGATCGCCAATGCCACCGGCTGTTCGTCGATCTATGGCGGCAACCTGCCGACGACGCCGTACGCGGTCAATCGCGAGGGGCGCGGACCGGCGTGGAGCAATTCGCTGTTCGAGGACAATGCCGAATTCGGTTTCGGCTACCGGCTTGCCGTCGATCAGCAAACCAAGCAGGCGCGGGAACTGCTGCAAGTCCTGGCGGGCGAGATCGGTGACCGTCTGGTCGGGGAATTGCTGGCAGTCCAGCCGCAGGACGAAGCCGGGATCGCCGCCCAGCGGGTTCGCGTGCTGGCGTTGCGCGAGCAGCTCAAGGGGATTTCCCGGCCCGAGGCGCGCCGGCTGGAACTCATCGCCGACTATCTGGTGAAGAAGAGCATCTGGATCGTCGGCGGCGACGGCTGGGCCTATGACATCGGTTACGGCGGCCTGGATCATGTGCTCGCTTCCGGCCGCGACGTCAACGTCCTGGTCATGGATACCGAGGTCTATTCCAATACCGGCGGTCAGGCCTCCAAGGCCACGCCTACCGGCGCGGCGGCCAAGTTCGCGGCGGCGGGCAAATCGATGGCCAAGAAAGACCTCGGTCTCCTGGCCATGTCCTACGGCAGCGTGTATGTGGCCCAGATCGCCTTTGGCGCCAACGACGCCCAGGTGGTAAAGGCCTTTGCCGAGGCGGAAGCCTATCCGGGCCCGTCCTTGATCATCGCTTTCTCGCACTGCATTGCCCATGGTTATGACCTGGCCCAGGGCGCGGCGCAGCAGAAACTGGCGGTCGATACCGGTTACTGGCCGCTGTATCGCTACGACCCGCGCCGGAATGCCCCCGGCGAGAGCCCGCTGCGCGTCGATTCGCCCGCGCCCAAGGGCAAGGTCACCGACTACACCCGCAACGAGACCCGTTTCCGCATGGTGGAGCAGCAAAATCCGGAACGTTTCAAGGATCTGATGCAGTTGCTCCAGAACAAGTCCGAAGAACGGCTGGCCCTTTATGCCCATATGGCTCTCCCGGTTCAACCCATCATC
>JAQTMN010000134.1 GCA_028714315.1 Sulfuricella sp.
CTCAGCACCCATGCCCGCGCCCTCGCCGAGGGGGTCAAAATCCACGGCTGCACGGCGCATTTCGTCACTCCCCACCTCGACAAGGGACCGATCATCGCGCAGGCCGCCGTGCCGGTGCTGGCGGGCGACACCGAACAAACGCTGGCGACGCGGGTGCTGGCGCAGGAGCACGTCGTCTACCCTCAGGCGATCCGTTGGTTTGCCGAAGGCCGGCTGCGCGTCACTCCCGACGGAAACGTTATACTGAAAGACCAGCCGCCGATGGAAACCGCCTTGATCTCGCCGCAGGACCCGCAATGAAATACCTCTTCGCTCTGGCCGCCCTGTTCTGGGCCGGCGCGCTGCATGCCGCGCCGCCGCACCAGATCGCGGCGACCTATGCGCTCACCAAGCAAGGCCAGCAGATCGGCACGGTGAAGGAGGCGTACAAGCAGGACGACGGCCGCTATACGCTGGAAAGCGTGACCGCCGCCACCGGCATTTTCGCCCTTTTCGCCAAGGGAAAAATCCGCCTGACCAGCAGCGGCGAAGTCACCGACAAGGGCCTGCGCCCCCTGCAGTTCGAGCACCAGCGCGGCGGCGACCCGGCCAAAACCATTCGCGCCGACTTCGACTGGGACAACATGAGCCTCGTCCACCATTTCGACGGCAACACCGAAACCGCCAAGCTGGAACCCGGCACGCAGGATCGCATCAGCCTGCTTTACCAGTTCATGTTCATGCAATCGGCCAAGGGCGACGCCAAACTCTGGATGACCACCGGCAGGAAGCTCAACCTGTACCATTACAAGCGCGCCGGCGAGGAAAAAATCACCACGCCGGCGGGTACGTTCCAGACGCTGCATTTCATCAAGCAGCACGCGGCGGACGAGGATGGCACGGAAATCTGGCTGGCGAAGAAGCGCCATCATTTCCCGGTTCGGATCGTGGTCGAGGAACACGATGGCGGCCGGATCGAACAGAACCTGACGGCCCTGAGTTTCGAGGGCGAATAAATCGCCAATAGCCCTAACGGTCATGGCGAATCACTGCCCCGAATCATGAAACGGCGATTCGCCATGACCGTTCCCCTCTCCCCTAGCCCTCTCCCGCAAGCGGGCGAGGGGGAAGAGGTCTCGCTCCGCGAGTTTTGCGCTATATCATGCAGGATTTGTTAAAAAAACTGCTGTGGGTGCTGGCGCTGTCCCTGACGGCACACTTGATCCTGCTGTTCGGCCCGCGCTTCTCGCTGCCGGTAGACTTGGCGCCTGCTCCCGCGCTCGAAGCCCGGCTGGAAAAAACCCCGCCGCCTACGCCGGCCCAGCCGGAAACGCCAAAACCGGCCAAGCCGCCACACCGCGCGAAGCCCAAGCCGCACTTGGCGGCAAAGCCGGCGGCCGCCGTCCGGCCGGCCGAACCGGAGGCGCCGAGCGAAACGCCTGTGGCCGAAACCCGGCAGCAGGCGGCGACGCCGGCGCCGGCCGAACCGGAAGCCGAAACGGCGGAAACCCCCGCGCCGGCCATGCCGCAGCGGGTGACCATCAAGTTCACCGTGTTCAAGGGCCTGCATGGCTTGAATGTCGGCCGCGCCGAGCAAAGCTGGCAGCTCGACGGCGAGCGCTACACGATTACCAGCGTGGCCCAGGCCACCGGGCTGTTTTCCCTGTTCGCCTCCGGCCGGCATATCCAGGAAAGCCATGGCGAGATCGTCCGTGCCGGGCTGAAGCCCTCGAGCTTTCGGGCGGAGCGGGGGCAGGGCGCGGACAAGACCGACACCGCCCGCTTCGACTGGAACGCGATGACGCTTACCCTCGCCAGCGGCGGCGACAGCCGGACGCTGAAGCTGGAGGAAGGCACCCAGGATTTGCTGAGCATGATGTACCAGCTCGCCTTTGCTCCGCCGCAGCAAAGCTCGGTGCGAATGCGCATCACCAACGGCCGCAAGCTCGACAGTTACAGCTACTGGGTGGTGGAAGAGGCGCTGGATACCCGGATGGGCCGGCTGAATACCCTGCATCTGGGAAAGCAGCGCGAGGACGGCGACAAAGATACGGAAATCTGGCTCGCCGCCGATTACCATTACCTGCCCGTCAAGATCAGCCAGCTCGACAAGGACGGCGACGGGCTGGTGCTGCTGGCAAACGACATCGATATAAAACCGTGAGGAGTTAGGAGTAAAACCAGCGACGCTGTTTTTTTACTCCTCACTTCCAACTCCTAACTTAACCAGGAAAAACCATGCAACTCTCCCCCATCCGCCTCGGCCACGCCGTGCACGCCCTGACCGATATCCTGCCGCTGACCCATCCGGCGGATGCTTCCTTGAGCCGGTATTTCCGCAACCACCACGAGCTCGGCGCGAAAGACCGCGCCTTCGTCGCCGAAACGGTTTACGGCGTGCTGCGCCGCAAGCGCCTGCTGGAGCACCTGGCGGCGCCGCACGCCGACCCGCGCCACCTGATCCTGGCGGCCCTGGCGCGATTGCAGGGCTTGAGCCTGCGCGAGCTGGAGCCGCTGCTGCAAAAAGGCGAAGACGAATGGCTGAAACAAGTCAAGGCGGTGCCGACCGACGACCTGCCGCTGGCGGTGCGGGCGGATTTCCCCGACTGGCTGACGGAGCGCTTGGCGGCGCGCCTGCCGGAGGCGGAAATCCTCGCCCTGGCGCGCGGGATGCAGCAGTCCGCCCCACTCGATCTGCGCGTCAACACCGTGCTCGCCAGCCGCGATGAAGTGCTGGCTGCCCTGGCGCGCGACGGCCTCGCCGCCGAAGCCACGTCCCATTCCCCGGTCGGCGTGCGGCTCAAGGACAAGCCGGCGATCAACCGCAGCCCGCTGTTCCTTACGGGCAAGATCGAAGTGCAGGACGAGGGCAGCCAGCTGCTCGGCTACCTGGTCGCCCCCAAACGCGGCGAGATGATCGCCGATTTCTGCGCCGGCGCCGGCGGCAAGACCCTGCTCCTGGGCGCGCTGATGCACTCGCAGGGCCGCGTCTACGCCTTCGACGTTTCGGACAAGCGGCTGTCCCAGCTCAAGCCGCGCCTCAAGCGCTCCGGCCTGTCCAACCTGCATCCACAGCTGATCGCCAACGAAAACGACCTCAAGATCAAGCGCCTCGCCGGCAAGCTCGACCGCGTGCTGGTCGATGCGCCCTGCAGCGGGCTCGGCACCCTGCGCCGCAACCCCGACCTGAAATGGCGGCAGCAGCCGCAAGACATCGAGGAATTGACGCAGAAACAGGCCGCCATCCTCAACGCCGCCGCCCGTCTGGTCAAAACCGGCGGTCGGCTGGTCTACGCCACGTGCAGCATCCTGGCCGAAGAGAACGAGCAGATCGTCGAAGCCTTCCTCGAAGCCCACCCCGAGTTCCGGCTGGTCGAGGCATCCGGCATACTGGCGCAGCAACATATCGTCCTCGACACCGGCAAATACCTCAAGCTCGCGCCTCATGTGCATGGCACGGA
>JAQTMN010000135.1 GCA_028714315.1 Sulfuricella sp.
CCGCAGCTCGAATTCCTGGCCGTAAGGGTCGGCCTTGAGCAGCACTTGGCCGGAGTGCCGGTTGCGAATCTCGAATTTGTAGAGGCTGCCGGGTCCCAGATCGGGCACGAACAATTCCCACACGCCGACGCCCATGCGCACCCGCATCGGATGCATGCGGCCGTCCCAGCGGTTGAAATCGCCGACCACGCTGACGCGCTCGGCATTGGGCGCCCACACCGCGAACAGCACGCCCGCGACGCCGTCGATCTCGTGCTCGTGCGCGCCGAGCATGGCGTAGGCCTGGCGATGCTTGCCTTCGGCGAACAAGTGCAGATCGAAATCGGAAATCTGCGGCGGATAGGTGTAGGGGTCGTGGGCGATGTGCAGGCGGTTTTCCGTGTCGCGCCAGATCAGCCGGTAATGGTCTGGAACCGTCCGGGCCTTGCCGCGCCACTCGAACAGATCGGTGCCCGCGATCCGGCACATCGGCAGGTTTCCCTCGGCAATCGAAACCTCGGTCGCGTGCGGCACGAAAGCCCTGACCACGCAGCCCTCCTCATCCGGGTGCATGCCCAGCACAGCGAACGGGTCGTGATGGCGCGCCTCGATGATACGGATCAGATCGTTGTCGCTTTTCGGTTCCCACGCCGCTTCCAGATTGCCAATTTTGCCCACCAGCATATGCCGCTCCTCTTCAAGTCTTCGGTTCGAATGAAATCGCAAAGATTCATTAAAGACCATGGAAGACAAAAGGCAATGATGCAATGAAGCCGGAAAGGGGGTCTCCCTCTCCCGCAGGCGGGAGAGGGTCGGGGTGAGGGGGAGAGCTATCGAGGTGCCACTAAATATCGATGCGCCGTCATTCAGGCGGGACGGGAACGGTATTGGCGAGGCACTCCGGGCAGCCCTGAATGACGGTAGAAGCAAAGCCTACCGTTCTACCCCAGAAAAGCCTCCTTCGAATTGAGATAGGCGATTTCCTCCGGGCTGCTTTTCCTGCCCAGGATGGCGTTGCGGTGCGGGAATCGGCCAAAGCGCCGGATCAGCTCCCGGTGGTGGCGGGCGAAGCGCAGGTTATCCGCCAGTTGCGCCCGCTCGAACAGCTGGACGGAGAGATCCTGGTCGGCCAAATCCTCGCTGTGCATCAGCGGCATGTACAGAAAGGCCAGCCGATCCGCCGGCAGAGTCTGGTCGTAGCCGCGCGCAACGGCGTATTTGCTGGTTTCGACGGCTTTTTTCTCGGTGCTGAAGCTGATCGCCTCGCCGCGAAACATGTTGAGCGGGAACTGGTCGAGCACGATGGCGAGCGCCAGACAGCCTTCGGCCGAAGCTTTCCAGCTGTCCAGCGCCCCGCTGCCCGCCGTCCGCCAGAGCGGCTCGTAGCTCGCGCGGATTTCGGCATCCAGCTCCGGCGTCGAGTCGAACCAGCGCGGCCGCATCCGGTCGGAATACCAGAAGTTCAGGATGTCGTCGGAGGTGATTTGTGAGGGCATGATCGGTTTAATTGTAGTATCGAAAACAGCGGGTTACGAACCGCTCCCCGGATAGGGAATCCGACGGCGCGGAACAAGCAAAAACCATAGGGCCAAATAGGCTTTTTGCCTATTTTCATTCCCGGCCGGACGCTTCATCATTCTTCCATACACCGGAAACGGAGTGCCCCATGACCGCGTCACAGACCGACGAAGAGCAAGCCAGACTGCGCGTATTCCAGTCCACGATGCGCACCGTCAACGATATCGTCAACAATTCCCTGAACGATTTGCAACTGGTGCGCCTGGCGCTGGAAAACGAAGAGCGCGTCCCCAGCGATTCGGAATCGCTGCGCATGCTGGACCAGCTGATTCACGAGACTTCGGCCAAACTCAACAAATTGGGCGACATGCAGGAACTGAAGGAAAAAGATCTCGGCGGCGGCGTATTCATGATCGAGCCGCCGTCCGAAAAGAAGTACCAGGGGTAAGGCGTCGAATAGGATTCCTGCCCTTTGCACCTTACTCGACCGCTGCGCCCTCAATCGGCCAATTCGTAGGTCGTTCCCCCGCCGCCGGCCATCTTGCGCAGAGCATGCCCAGGGCAATCAACTTTCCTTCGCATGCCGCTTTACAACGCCGGTGAGGTATCACCGCATCAACAGATCGACGTAGCCCTGATAGCTGTAGCTGCGGTTCTTCTTCTGCCCGGTCATTTCCTTCACGATGCCCAGATCGACCAGTTGGTTGATCGCTGCGCTGGCCGTGGGGAAACTGGTATTCAGCATCTGCCGCGTCCGTTCGATGTTGAAGCGCGGCATCATCGGCAGCATCTCGAACACGCGATAAGCCGCCGGCCCCGACTTCGGCGATTCGAGCAGGCGGCGTCGATCCGCTGCCACCAGGCTTGCAATGGCCACGATGCTGCGCTCGGCGTCGCCAGCCGCGCTGGCCACGCCCTCCAGGAAGAAGGTTGCCCAGCCTTCCCAATCCCCGTCGGTGCGGATGTTGGACAGGCGACGATAATATTCCGTTTGATGCTGCTTGAGATAGGCGCTGAGGTAGAGCAACGGTTCGGGCAGCAGGCGCCAATGTTCGAGCAGCGCGGCTATGAGCAGGCGCCCGATGCGGCCGTTGCCGTCCAGGAACGGGTGGATGGTCTCGAACTGGGCGTGGGTCAAGGCGATGCGCACCAGCGGCGGCAGCGTGGGCGAAGTATCGTGGATGAACCGCTCCATGTCGCCCAACAGGCCCGGCACGCGGTCGGCCGGTGGCGGCACGAACACGGCGTTGCCCGGCCGGGTGCCGCCAATCCAGTTCTGCGAGCGGCGCAGTTCGCCCGGTTGTTTTCCTGCGCCACGTGCGCCGGCAAGCAATAGCCGGTGAGCCTCGCACAATAGCCGAATGCTGATCGGCAGCCCCTTGGGATCGCGCAGGTTGTCCTGCACCAGACGGAATGCACGTAGGTAGTTGGTCACCTCCTCGACGTCTTCCGTGTTGCGGACGGCAAATCCGGCTTCCTCGTCGAAAAGGTCGGTCAGGGTGGCCTGGGTACCCTCGATCTGGGAGGTGAGCAACGCCTCCTTGCGGACGGCGCCATACAGCAGCCAGTCCACCGACGGCACCAGCCCCGACACACCGGATAGCCTGGCCAGCGCCAGTTCCGCCGCACGATTGGCATCGGCGAACGACTCCGGCGCCAGCGGCGGATCGCTCGGCGGCAGCGGGCTCGGCATGAAGGCCTGGGCGGCTTCGCCGGATGTGGTGGAAGTGATGTAAGTGCCAGTGGTGCGGATCACGCTAAAGATCCCTTGAATTCATCCTGCACACATTAAAGCATGCTTTAATTTGCTGGGCAATATTCAAGATGTCTTTAATATTGTGGTTCGCGCGCCAAATCCCAGGAAGCGATCCTTCTCCATTGCCCTACAAAAGGGTAATTACCTCTCGTCGCCGCCTGGTTCTTCCTCTGCAGCGATCTGC
>JAQTMN010000136.1 GCA_028714315.1 Sulfuricella sp.
CAACTCCATCTTTTGGGAGCGCCAAGGCTACGCAGAGTGCGCTATAGCCCGTGTACGTGCCTATCTCGATTGCCTTTTTGGCTCCGAGAGCTCGGATAAGAAATGCCATGAACTGACCTTGTTCAGGCGGAATCTGCATGATGGCATTGGGGTCGCTGTCGGTTTCTTCTCTCAGGCGCCTAAGGACGTCTGACTCACGCAGCGAGACAGACAGGATGTAGTCATAAAGCTCTTTGGTGTAGCTGATTTCCGACTTGTCCAAGGGAATGCTCCAAAAAGAAGCCTAACGAGGCCGTAGAAAAAGTTTCATGCGCACATCTTGCCTCAACTGGCCGAGTACATCAATATTCATCTATCATGATCATGATTTGCCAGCGGATGGAAAAAAATGGCGCGCCACAAACACATCGGCACCAGTCCCCGATTTCTCGCTGTTGACCTGGAACGGCACCTATTGCCCGGCAGTTTCGAATGCGACCTGAGTCACCTGCTGGATCACGAGTTGAAGCTATCGGGTTAGCTTTCCTGCTGGCGTTCCCGGTTCTGGATGGTTTTGACGCGGTAAAAAAGCTGTCGCAGCGAGGCGAGCAAGGCGGCGGACACGGTGCCGAGTTGGCGAAGGGCTTGTTTTAGGGGATTAGGCACGGGGTGGGTAGGGCGGCGTCGGATGTGGATCGGAAGATGAATCAGCGCATTGCTTTCGCCCCTCTCCCTGGCCCTCTCCCCAGAGGGGAGAGGGAGATCTATGGTTGGATGGATTTATACAACGCCAGGTAATCCTCGGCGCTTTTTTGCCAGCTGAAATTGCGCGTCATGCCGTTGCGCTGAATCCGGCTCCAGGTGTCCTTGTCTTGGTAGGCGCCGAGCGCCCGTCCGATGCAGGCATGGAAATCTTCCGCGGCAGGCGGGGCGAAGACGAAGCCGGTGGCGCTGCCGTCGGCGAGGGTGGCGGGGTTGGCGTCCACCACGGTGTCGGCTAGGCCGCCGGTGGCGTGCACCACGGGAGGGGTGCCGTAGCGCTGGCTGTACATCTGGTTGAGGCCGCAGGGTTCGAAGCGCGACGGCATTAGGAACAGGTCGGCGCCCGCTTCCATCAGGTGCGACAGCCCTTCGTCGAAGCCGATCAGCGCGCCGACCTTGCCGGGATAGGACTGGATGAGGCGGCGGAAGCCGTTTTCCAGTTCGGCCTCGCCGGTGCCCAGGAGGGCGATTTGCACCGGCTTGTCGAGCAGGCGCGGCGCGATTTCCAGCAGCAGGTCCTGGCCTTTCTGGTGGGTGATGCGGCTGATGATGCCGAGCAGCGGGATGTCCGGGTCGGGCGCGAGCCCCAGTTTTTCCTGCAGGGCGCGCTTGCTGGCGGCCTTGCCCGTCAGGTCGACGGCATCGTAATTCGCGGCGAGGTGGGGGTCAGTGGCGGGATTCCAGTCGTTGGTGTCGATGCCGTTGACGATCCCGGTGAGGCTGGCGCTGCGCAGCGCCAGCAGCCCCTGCATGCCGAAGCCGAGCGGTTCCTGCTGGATTTCCCGCGCGTAGTTGGGGCTGACCGTGGTAATGTGGTCGGCATAGAAGAGGCCGGCCTTGAGGAAGGAGAAATTGCCGTAGTATTCGGCGCCTTCCATGTGGAAGCTTTCCGGCGGCAGGCCGGTCTGGCCGAACACCTGCGGCGGGAAGATGCCCTGGAAGGCGAGGTTGTGGATGGTCATCACCGTCGCCGCTTTTTTCCCCGGCATGTAGCGCAGGAAGGCCGGCGCCAGGGCGCTTTGCCAGTCGTTGCAGTGGACGATGTCGGGGCGGAAGGAAAGGGGCGAGGCTTCGCCGCCGAGCAGCGCGCCGATCCGGGAGAGCAGCGCGAAACGGCGCGCGTTGTCTGGCCAGTCGGCGCCGGACGGGTCCTGGTAGGGGCCGCCGTCGCGCTGGAAGAGCGGCGGGCAATCGACGATCAGGAGCGGCACGCCGCTGCCGGGCAGCGTGGCCGAAAGCAGCCGGACCACCTTGGCTTCGGGCAGGTCGTGGAACACGCAGCGCTGCCGGACGTTCTTGGCGCCGGCCAGCACTTTGGGGTAGCCCGGCACCAGCACCTTGACGTCCACGCCCAGCTCGCGCAGCGCCGCCGGGAGGGCGCCGCCGACGTCGGCCAGCCCGCCGGTCTTGATCAAGGGGTAGATTTCGGGGGTGACAAACAGCACCCGCGGGTTTCGAGTTTTTCGTGCGGCCATGGCGGTTAAATAAGCTGACAAATGCCGTCGATTATAGCAGAAGCGCGCCCGGCGGATTTTCCGGTCACGCCATGGCCTATACTTGAAAGAGTGAAAAAAGGAGCCAAAAAAGTATGAATATCGGCATGATCGGCCTCGGCCGGATGGGCGCCAATATGGCGCGGCGGCTGGTTCGCGGCGGTGCCGCGGTGGCGGCCTGGAACCGCAATTTCGAAGTGGCCGCGGAGCTGGCGCGGGAAACCGGCCTCACCGCCTGCGCCACGCTGGAGGAACTGGTCGCGCAGCTCGAACCGCCGCGCGTGGTGTGGACGATGCTGCCGGCGGGCGAGCCGTCCGAGCAGGTGCTGGTGCATCTGGCGGCGCTGCTGGAAATCGGCGACGTGGTGGTGGACGGCGCCAACGCCTTCTACCGCGATTCGATGCGCCACGCCGGCCTGCTCGCCGGGCAGGGCATCCATTTCGTCGATGCCGGCGTGTCGGGCGGGGTGTGGGGGCTGGAGAACGGCTACGCGCTGATGGTGGGCGGCGACAAGGAGGCGGTGGCCCATGTCGAGCCTTTCCTGAAAGTGCTCGCCCCGGCGCCGGACAAGGGCTGGCTGCATTGCGGCCCGGCCGGCTCGGGCCA
Source organism: Sulfuricella sp. (assembly GCA_028714315.1). GTDB lineage: Bacteria > Pseudomonadota > Gammaproteobacteria > Burkholderiales > Sulfuricellaceae > Sulfuricella. The sequence goes on from JAQTMN010000136.1 coordinate 2,842, forward strand.
TTTCGTCAAGATGGTCCACAACGGCATCGAGTACGGCATGATGCAGGCGTTCGCCGAGGGCATGGCGCTGCTCAAGGGCAAGGAGGAATTCGCCCTCGACCTGGCGGCGGTGGCCGAAAGCTGGCGCCACGGCAGCGTGGTGCGCTCGTGGCTGCTCGATCTGACCGCCGAATTCCTCAAGGACGACCAGCAGCTCGCGGCCATCGAACCCTACGTGGCGGATTCCGGCGAAGGCCGCTGGACCGCGCTGGAAGCCATCGAGCAGGGACTGCCCGCGCCGGTGATGAGCCTGGCGCTGATGATGCGGTTCGCGTCGCAGGGGGCGAACGACTACCCGGCGAAGCTGCTGGCGATGATGCGCAAGGGGTTTGGCGGCCATGCGCTGCACGGGGAAAAGCCGTGAACGAATATCCGCTGAACTACCCCTGCAATTTCGTGATTTTCGGCGCGACCGGCAACCTTTCCTCGATCAAGCTGCTGCCGGCGATGTACCGCCTCGAGGCGGCTAACCGGCTGCCGGACAACCTCAGCTTCATCGCTTTCGCCCGCCGCGACTGGGGGCAGGAGGATTGGATCGCCCACATGCGGAC
>JAQTMN010000137.1 GCA_028714315.1 Sulfuricella sp.
GCCGCGGAAACCCTGGAAAAATACCTGCATACCCGCTACGTCGGCCAAAAGCGTTTTTCGCTGGAAGGCGGCGACAGCCTGATTCCGCTGCTCGACCACCTGATCCAGCGCGCCGGCGGCGAAGGGGTGAAGGAAATGGTCATCGGCATGGCGCACCGCGGCCGCCTCAACGTGCTGGTCAACACCATCGGCAAGCTGCCGAGCGACCTGTTCCTGGAGTTCGAGGGCAAGCATGCCGCCAGCAGCAAACTCGCTTCCGGCGATGTGAAATACCACCAGGGCTTCTCTACTGACGTCGCCACGCCCGGCGGCCCGGTGCACCTGACGCTGGCGTTCAACCCCTCGCACCTGGAGATCGTCAATCCGGTGGTGGAGGGCTCGGTGCGCGCGCGCCAGCAGCGCCGCCGCGACATCGAGGGCAACGAAGTGGTGCCGGTGCTGATCCACGGCGACGCGGCTTTCGCCGGGCAGGGCGTGGTGATGGAAACGCTCAACCTGTCGCAAACGCGCGGCTACGGCACCGGCGGCACCGTGCATATCGTCATCAACAACCAGATCGGCTTCACCACTTCCGATCCGCGCGACACCCGCTCCACCTTGTATTGCACCGACGTGGCGAAGATGGTCAACGCGCCGATTTTCCACGTCAACGGCGACGATCCCGAGGCCGTGCTGCTGGTGACCGAGATCGCCCTCGACTACCGCATGGCGTTCCACAAGGACGTGGTGATCGATCTGGTCTGCTTCCGCAGGCTGGGCCACAACGAGCAGGACGAGCCGCTGGTCACCCAGCCGCTGATGTACAAGACCATCGCGCAGCATCCGGGCACGCGCAAGCTCTACGCCGACAAGCTGGTGGCCGAGCGCGTGCTGGCGCCGCATGACGTGGACGAGATCGTCGCCGCCTATCGGCGCGACCTGGATGCCGGAGTTTCCGTCACCAAGACGGTGCTGACCAATTTCAGGAAATCCTTCGCCACCGACTGGTCGCCCTTCAAGGCCAAATGGAACGATCCCGCCGACACCGCCGTGCCGCGTGCCGACTTGCAGCGCCTCGCCGGCGTGCTGACTACCGTTCCCGCCAACTTCAAGCTGCATCCGCGGGTGGAGAAAATCGTCGCCGACCGCCGCCAGATGGGCGAGAGCATGCTGCCGCTCGACTGGGGCATGGCGGAAAATCTGGCCTACGCCACCTTGCTGGAGAACGGATTTGCCGTGCGCATTTCCGGCCAGGACAGCGGGCGCGGCACCTTCTTTCACCGCCACGCGGTGCTGCACGACCAGAACCGGGAGAAATGGGATGCCGGCGCGTATATTCCGCTGCAGAACATTTCCGAAAAGCAGCCGCGCTTCCTGGTGATCGACTCGGTGCTGTCGGAAGAGGCAGTGCTGGGTTTCGAGTACGGCTACGCTTCCGCGGAGCCGAACGAACTGGTGATTTGGGAAGGGCAGTTCGGCGATTTCGCCAACGGCGCCCAGGTCGTGATCGACCAGTTCATCAGCGCCGGCGAAGCCAAATGGGGCCGCCTGTGCGGCCTGACGATGCTGCTGCCGCACGGCTACGAAGGGCAGGGGCCGGAGCATTCCTCCGCCCGCCTCGAGCGCTATCTGCAACTGTGCGCGGAGGACAACATGCAGGTTTGCGTACCCTCCACGCCGGCGCAGATCTTCCACCTGCTGCGGCGCCAGATGATACGCGCCTACCGCAAGCCGCTGGTGGTGATGAGCCCGAAGAGCCTGCTGCGCCACAAGGAAGCGATTTCGTCGCTGGAAGAGCTGGCGCGGGGCAAATTCCAGCCGGTGATCGGCGAGGTGGATGCCACCGATCCGGACCAGGTCACCAGCGTGGTGGCTTGCAGCGGCAAGGTCTATTACGACCTGTTGCATGCCCGGCGCGAACAAAAACTGAACCACATCGCCATCGTCCGCATCGAGCAGCTCTATCCGTTCCCGGCCGAGGAATTCAGCGTTGAGCTGAAGCGCTACAAGAAAGCCCGCGAGCTGGTGTGGACGCAGGAGGAGCCGATGAACCAGGGCGCCTGGTACCAGACCCAGCACCACCTGCGCGAATGCCTGACCGGCAAGCAGCAGCTTCGCTATGCCGGGCGGCCCGCTTCCGCTTCTCCGGCGGTGGGTTACGCCGCCAAGCACCTGGAGCAGCAGAAAGCGCTGGTCGAAGCGGCATTGAGCTCAAAGAAATAACAATCAACTCATAATATTATCGGAGATTCCTAAGATGCTAGTCGAAATCAAGGTTCCGGTGTTGTCAGAATCCATTTCGGAGGCCACGCTACTGAGCTGGCACAAGAAGGTGGGCGAGGCGGTGGCGCGCGACGAAAACCTGGTCGATATCGAAACCGACAAGGTGGTTCTTGAACTGCCGGCCGCCCAGGCCGGCGTGCTGGCGAAAATCATCCGGGCGGATGGCGCCTCGGTGACGAGCGACGAGGTGATCGCCGTGATCGATACCGAAGCCGCCGCCAGCCCGGAGCCCGCAGCGGAACGCGGCGAGGGGCGGGCGGCGCCTGCCGCGGCCGAGGCGGTTCGCGCTGCGCCGCAGTCGGCATCGCAGCCCTTGCTAAGCCCCGCGGTGCGCAAGCTGGTGACCGAGCACCACCTCGATCCCCATGCCATTACCGGCAGCGGACCGGCCGGGCGCATCACCAAGGAAGACGTGCTGGTCCATCTGGAAAAACCGGCTGCGCCGACGGCGCCCGCCATCGCGCCGCCCCCGCCCCGCACGGCGCCGGTGGAAATCCCGGCCGGCACCCGTCCCGAACAGCGCGTGCCGATGACACGGTTGCGCGCCCGCGTGGCCGAACGGCTGGTGGAGGCGCAGCAGACGGCGGCGATCCTCACCACCTTCAACGAAGTCAACATGCAGCCGGTGATGGAACTGCGCAACCGCTACAAGGACAAGTTCGAGAAGGAGCACGGCGTAAAGCTCGGCTTCATGTCCTTTTTCGTCAAGGCAGCCATCGCGGCGCTGAAGAAATACCCGATCGTCAACGCTTCGGTGGACGGCGGCGACATCGTCTACCACGGCTATTTCGACATCGGCATTGCCGTGGGCAGCCCGCGCGGCCTGGTGGTGCCGATCCTGCGCGACGCCGACCGGCTTTCCATCGCCGAGATCGAGAAAAAAATCGCCGATTTCGGCACCCGTGCCAAGGACGGCAAGCTGACCATCAACGAGCTCACCGGCGGCACTTTCTCCATTTCCAACGGCGGCGTGTTCGGTTCGATGATGTCCACGCCGATCCTGAACCCGCCGCAGTCCGCCATACTCGGCATGCACAAGACCACCGAGCGCCCGGTGGCGGAAAACGGCCAGGTGGTCATCCGGCCGATGATGTATCTGGCGTTGTCCTACGACCACCGCATCATCGACGGCCGCGAAGCGGTGCTGTCCCTGGTGGC
>JAQTMN010000138.1 GCA_028714315.1 Sulfuricella sp.
GGAATCGGCCGGGTTTTGGCGATGGCGGCGATCACGCCGCCCTTGGCGGTGCCGTCGAGCTTGGTCAGCACGAGACCGCTGACCTGCAAGGCGTCGTCGAAGGACTTGACCTGGGCGATGGCGTTCTGGCCGGTGTTGGCGTCGAGCACCAGGATGACTTCGTGCGGCGCGCTTGGCTCGGCCTTGGCGATGACGCGTTTGATTTTTTTGAGCTCTTCCATCAGGTGCAGCTGGGTGGGCAGCCGCCCGGCGGTGTCGGCCAGCACGATGTCGATGCCGCGCGCCCGCGCCGCCTGGATGGCGTCGAAGATCACCGCGGCGGAATCCTGCCCTTCCTGGGTGATGACCGTGACATTGTTGCGTTCGCCCCAGACCATCAGCTGTTCGCGCGCCGCGGCGCGGAAGGTGTCGCCGGCGGCGAGCAGCACCGATTTGCCCTGTGCCTGGAAATACTTGGCCAGCTTGCCGATGGTGGTGGTCTTGCCGGCGCCGTTGACGCCGGTCATCATGATCACGTAGGGCTTGTGGCCGGAGATGTCCAGCGGCGCTTCCAGCGGCGCGAGCAGGGCTTGCAGCCCGTCCCGCAGGGCCTCCTTGAGCTGCGCGGCGTCTTCCAGCTTGCCGCGCTTGACGCGGCTTTTCAGGTCGTCGAGCAGGAACTCGGTGGCGCCGACGCCGACATCGGCGGAGAGCAGGACGTTTTCCAGCTCCTCGTACAGCGCCTCGTCGATCTTGGCGCCGCTGCCGAACAGGCCGGACAGCTGTTTGCCGAGGTTGGCGCGGGTCTTGGACAGCCCCTGCTTGAGCCGGGCGGCCCAGCCGAGAGGCTGCTCCTGGCTTTCGGCGGGCTTGTTGCCGGATTTGAAGAAACTTAGCATAGGGTTACACGGTATGCGGGGATGGCTATAATTGGGTATCCCGCTATTTTAGGCGATCAGGAGGTTTTTGTGCAGCGCAATAAATTATGGATCGGCTGGCTGTGGTTTTTGGCGGCAATCCTGCCGCTCCAGGCGGCGGCGGACGTGCAGGAATACCGGCTTGCCAACGGCATGAGGGTGATCGTCAAGGAAGACCGCCGCGCGCCGGTGGTGGTGTCGCAGGTGTGGTACCGCGTCGGCAGCATGGACGAGCTGAACGGCACCACCGGCGTGGCCCACGTGCTGGAGCATATGATGTTCAAGGGCACCCGCGCGGTGCCCGCCGGCGAATTTTCCAAGATCATCGCGGCGGCCGGCGGGCGCGAAAACGCGTTCACCAACCGGGACTACACCACCTATTTCGAGCAGCTGCAAAAATCCAGGCTCGACCTGGCGCTGAAGCTCGAAGCCGACCGGATGCGCAACCTGACGCTGTCGCCCAAGGAATTCGCCCAGGAAATCAAAGTGGTGATGGAGGAGCGCCGGCTGCGCACCGACGACAAGCCGCAGGCGCTGGTCTATGAAAATCTGATGGCGGCAGCCTACGTGGCCAATCCTTACCACCACCCGGTAATCGGCTGGATGGGCGATCTCGAGCACATGACGGCGGCGGACGCCAGGAACTGGTATCAGCGCTGGTACGCGCCGAACAACGCGACCCTGGTGATCGTCGGCGATGTCGAGCCGGCGGCGGCCCTGAAGGTGGCCGAGCGTCATTTCGGCGGGATCAGGCCGGTGGTGCTGCCGCCGCGCCAGCCGCAGGATGAACCGGCGCAGCTCGGCATCCGCCGCGTCACCGTGAAGGCGCCGGCTAAGCTGCCTTACCTCGCGATGGGCTATAAGGCGCCCGCCCTGCGCGACCCCGAAAAGGATGTCGATCCGTATGCGCTGGAAATGCTGGCCGGCGTGCTGGATGGCAACGCCTCGGCGCGCCTCAACCAGTCGCTGGTGCGCAAGCAGCAGGTTGCCAATTCGGTCGGCGCGGGATACGACCTGATCTCGCGCGGGCCCTCCATGTTCCTGTTCGACGGGGCGCCCGCCGAAGGCAAGACCGTCGCCGACCTGGAGGCGGCCATCCGCGCGGAGATCGACAAGATCAAGCAGGACGGCGTGAGCGAGGAGGAGTTGCAGCGCGTCAAGGCGCAGGTGATCGCGGCCCAGGTTTACCAGCGCGACTCGATGTTCTACCAGGGAATGCTGATCGGCGAGGTGGTTACCGCCGGGTTGCCGGTGAGCACGCTGGAAACGCGCTTGGCCAAACTCAAGGCGGTGACCGCGGCCCAGGTGCAGGACGTGGCGCGAAAATACCTGATCGACGACCACCTTACCGTGGCATTGCTCGATCCGCAGCCGATGAGCGGCGCCAAGCCGGCAAAACCCATTCCGGGAGGACGTCATGCGAATTAAATTCGAATCCGCCACTTTCGCGGCGAGGCTTGCCGGTGTTGCCGGGCTGTTGCTGATCGCCGCCACCGCCCAGGCCGCCCTGCCGATCCAGCATTGGCGGATGGACAGCGGGGCGCGGGTGTATTTCGTCGAGAACCACGACTTGCCGCTTCTGGATGTCAGCGTCGAATTTCCCGCCGGCAGCGGGCGCGACGATCCGTCCAAGCCAGGGCTGGCGAGCATGACCCAGCATATGCTCATCCACGGCGCGGGCGGCATGACGGAAGAGGAAATTTCGCGGCGGATCGCGGATGTCGGCGCGACGCTGGGCGGCAGTTTCGACCAGGACCGCGCCGGCCTGCGCCTGCGCACCCTGAGCAGCGAGCGCGAGCGCACCGAGGCGCTGGGCATCATGGCCAAGGCGCTGCAATCTCCCGATTTCCCCGAAGCCGTGCTGGAGCGGGAAAAAACCCGCGCCGCCACCGAGCTCCAGGACGCGATGACGCAGCCGGAGTTCGTCGCCGAGCGGAAATTCATCGCCCTGCTTTATGGCGATCACCCCTACGCGCTGTCCTCGGCGGTGGAGCCGGAGACCATTGCCGCCTTGAAACGCGACGATCTGGCGGCCTACTACGGCAGCCACTACCGCGCCGGTTATGCCGTGGTTTCCGTGATCGGCGACGTTACCCCGGCCCAGGCCAGGGAAATTGCCTCCGCGCTGACCGCTTCCTTGCCGCGGGGCGAGGGCCAGCTCCCGCCCCTGCCGGCGGTGGCGATGCCAAAGGGCGAAACCGAGAAAATCCCCAATCCGGCAACGCAAAGCCACATCCTCGTCGGCCAGCCGGGCGTCAAGCGCGTCGATCCGGATTATTTTCCCCTTTATGTCGGCAACTACACCCTGGGCGGCGGCGGGTTCGCCTCGCGCCTGATCGAGGAGGTGCGCCAGAAGCGCGGCCTGGTGTACAGCGTGCACAGCTATTTCATGCCGTTGCAGCAACCGGGGCCATTCGAAATCGGCTTACAGACCAAGCGCGCCCAGGCCGACGAGGCGCTGGCGGTGGTGCGGAAAAC
>JAQTMN010000139.1 GCA_028714315.1 Sulfuricella sp.
CTCAACACCTTCCTGCGCCTGGGCGACACCGAAGTCGCTCGCACGCTCTTTCACGAGCTGGCTCATCAGCGTTTGTACGTCAAGGGCGACTCGGTATTCAACGAATCCTTCGCCACCACGGTCGAGAACGAAGGCTTGCGCCGCTGGCTCGCCCGCAACGCCGATCCGGCGCAGCAGCAGGCATTCGCGGAGCGGCTGCGGCGCAAGGCCCAGTTCCTGGGGCTGGTGGAAACCTATCGCGGCAAACTGCGCGCACTGTATGCCGCGCCGCTGCCGGACGGGGAAAAGCGGCAAGCCAAGCGGGAAACCATGGCCAGAATGGCGCTGGATTACGCCGCCCTGAAGGCGGCCTGGGGCGGCGACGCCGGCTACGACAAGTGGTTCGAGACGGATTTCAACAACGCCAAGATCGCCGCGCTGACCCTGTACACCCGGCTGGGCCCGGCCTTCGAAGCCCTGCTCGAACAGGAAGGCGGCGACCTGCCGCGCTTCTACCGGCGCGTGGAGGCCCTCGCGCACCTGCCCAAGGCCGAGCGGACACAGGCGCTGGAAAACCTGATGCCCGCCAAGGCGCCCGGCTGATCCGACAAGCTCCAAGGCGCCACCCGGATACCCTATAGTGAATTTATCGGGTTTTTACGGCTGGAAAAATCGTGGATTGGCGGAAATGGCTGCTTGCACCCATCACGTTCCTGGGCATGTCCGCCGCCGCTGGCGCCGATGCGCCGGGCGACGAGGGTATCCGCTTTGCCTGCTCGCCGGGCCGGCTGGAAAAAATCGAGGACGGGATGGAAACCTATCTCGCTTCCCTCGGCATCGACTCCGCCTGGTTGATCAAGAAGGCGGACCGGGCGGCGAACACGCTGGTCTACACCCTGAACACCCCGCCGGAAGACACCAACACCCTGGACCTCAAGGACCGCCCCGAGCTGGGCATCCGGGAACATGTCGCATATCTCCCCGCGCCGCGCGGAAAATCACGCAAGGTCATTACCGTATCGAAAAAGGAAATCCTGCTGGCGCTCTTCCAGCATGGCCGCCTGACGGAATTCAACGACGCTGACTGCGATCTGGAAGCTCTCAAGGACCATGTCGGCATCCGCCAGAACACGGTGGCCTGGGCGGAGAGCCTGGAGTGGAGCTGGCCGGACGGGGAATCGGCGATTTGGAACAACAAATACTGGAAACGCGGCACGCCACGGCGCGGCGTTCCCCTGCATGTCGCCCTGAACGACGTCTTTCTGCACCAGGGCAAATATTCCATCGGCTGCTACACCGCGACCAAGCTCGCCATGCTCCAGGGTTTACTGGATTATTTTCGCCGCATCAAGCGCGATCCGGCCAAAACGAAGCGGATGGAGCAACGCCTCCAGGCGGACGGCGAGCCTCTGGTCGGCGTCGAGCCGGGGAAGATGTGGGACTTCGAGGCCGATTTCGACCCCAAGGAGAGCGGACGCCCCGGAAAAATCCTGACCATCCAGTACGGCATTGCACCGAAGAATTTCGTTCCGGGCGACTGGGTGTATTTCCTCAACACCGACCCGGTTTCCTGCAAGAAAACCGGATATGAGGGCTCCAACGCGATCTACCTCGGGCGCAACAAATTCGACGATTACTATAACGACAACGAGCACTCCTACAGCTTCAAGGAAAAGCTGGACGAAGTGTACCAGTGGCGAAATTGGGTGTTCAGCCGGTCGCGCGACCGGGCCAGGATCAAACCGCTGGCGCCGTCGGAGCTGGAACGGTTGATCAAGACCCCGGCCGAGGGCGGCCTGTTGACGGATTTGCGGGTTTTTCCGTTGCTGCCAGGCAGGATGCGGTGAGGCACGAACAGCAATCCCGCGATGGGCGATGTAGGTGCGAATTCATTCGCACAAGACGGACACCACGCTAGTCCGGCGGCTCGCCGGAGCTCCGCGTTCTTCGCGTCTCCGCGTGAGCATCCGGATTCACGCGGAGGCGCGGAAGGCGCGGAGAGTGAGCTCCGTAGGATGCGGTGAGGTACGAACCGCATCGTTCGCGATTGATGCGGTTCGTACCTCACCGCATCCTACCTTCCACTTGCGTAAATTTTACCGGCGTGGTTTGCCGGCCTGATTCATTCCGGCCCGAAGCAGCCCGCGTAGTCGGCGCACACCTGGCAGCTCGGCGCGCGGCAGGCATTGACGCCGGCCTGGTTGCACAGCTGCTTGTAGAAAAACTTCTTCCACTTCATGTTGGCGCGGTTGCGGGCGTAAAGCACGGGGAAGCGGGTTTTCATCAGGTCCGTGAGCTCGGCCCGGTTGGCGAGCCCGAGATCCTGCCACAGATGGTTGCCGCCGAGACAGGCCGCCGCCACCGCGCCGGCGAGCCAGCGGGTTTCGTCGCCGGCGTCGCCGCGGTGATCGAGCAGGAGTTGCAGCAAGTCGTCGTATTCGTCGGCGCGCAGGGCCTCGCAGCCCGTGGGCACGGCTTCGGCCAGCGCGGACAGATCGTTGGCCGCGGGGAAGTAGCGGGTCAGCAGCATCTCGAACGCCACCGCGTCCAGGCCCAGCGGACGCGCCATGGGCAGCGCGCCCCACGAGGTTTCCAACGCGCCGGCAAAAGCGCGGGTGGCCAGGTCGGCCGGGTTCTGTGCGGCGAGCATCAGCCTGCTTTGCAGCGCGCCCATTCGGCTCACCGGCCCAGCAATTGCTCGACCGCGGCCTTGCCCGGCTCCGGCTGCTTCATCAGCTCGTAGACCAGCTGGATCAGCTTGGCGTGGCTCGCCGGGTCGCGGGCGAATTTCAAGGCGTGGAGCGCCACGTCCTCGGCGCTGGCGAAGTTGATGTAACCGATGGTTTCGTCCATTTGCTGCTTCCTTTCAGAAATCGAAATTTGTAGGGTGCAATAACCAACAGGCATTGCACCGAATTGGCGTGGAGTGGTGCAATGCGCTACGCTTATTGCACCCTACATCGCACAACGCAAGTCGGTTTTCTCCCTTCTCCCGCAGGCGGGAGAAGGGCCGGGGATGAGGGAGTTTGCGTTCCGGCGAGCGTTGCCTAAGTGCAAAGTCCCTCACCCCAACCCCTCTCCCGCCTGCGGGAGAGGGGCTCATGCCATATGTTCACGAAGTGTAGTTACGAATAAACTAACTACCGACCGTGGTAAAAAATCTACGCCGCCATCGCGGCGTGGCTATAGCATTTTTTCGGGCAAATCTTCGAGCAGGCCTCGCAGCCGATGCAGTTGGTTTCGTTGGAAACCGTCATCACTTTTTTCTCGTATTCGCCGTCGTCATCGTCGTCCGGATCGACCATGATCAGCTCGCCCTCGTCGTCCACGCCCAT
>JAQTMN010000140.1 GCA_028714315.1 Sulfuricella sp.
AATGCGCCCCCTGGCCCTCGTCGGATTCGACCCAGATGCGGCCGTGATGGCGCTCCATCACCTTGCGGCACACCGCCAGGCCGATGCCGGAGCCCTCGTATTCGCCCCGGCCGTGCAGCCGCTTGAATGGCTGGAAAATCTGCTTCGCGTATTCGGGCTTGATGCCGATTCCGTTGTCTTTCACCCCGAATATCCAGTCATCGCCCAGATGCTCGGCGGTCAAGCGAATGCGGGGCGGCGCCTGGCCCACGAACTTGAGCGCGTTGCCGATCAGGTTCTGGTAAAGCTGCGCCAGCAGGGTCGGATCGCCCCACACCTGCGGCAGCGGGTCGCGTGCGATTTCGGCGCCGGTTTCCTGTATGCGCAGTGCCAGCGCGTCCAGCGCGCGATCCGCGGCAGCGTCCAGGGCGACCCATTCCCGCACCATCGAGGTTTTGCTGGTGCGCGATAGCATCAGCAAATCCTGCACCAGAGACTGCATACGGCTGGCCGCATCGGTGATGAACTCGACATCCTTGGCTGCACGCGGCGGCAAATCCACGCCCAGGTCGCGCCGCAGCCAATCGCTGAAGGCGATCAGTTTGCGCAGCGGCTCCTGCAGGTCGTGGCTGGCGACATAGGTGAACTCATCGAGTTCGGCGTTGATGCGCGCCAATTCGGCGACATGGCGCTTCAGTTCCTCCTCGGCCCGCTTGCGCTGGGTAATGTCCCGCGCCGTTCCCACCGTGCCGACCGCCTGGCCGGTCTCGTCGAAGATCGGCGACTTGATGGTTTCAATCCAGGCGCGCACGCCCTCCTTGCCCTCGAACGGCTCCTCGATGCGCTTTTGCTTGCCGCTGGCCATGATCGCCAGGTCGTCGGTGCGGTAAAGGCGGGCGATTTCCTCCGGCCAGAAATCCAGGTCGGTTTTGCCCGCCATGTCTTCCGCCGCGACGCCGCATGCCCTGCTGACCGCCTCGTTCACCAGGATATAGCGGCTCTCCTTGTCCTTGAACCAGGCCATGTCCGGCAGGTTGTCGATGAACGCCTTTTGCTGGCGCTCCGCCCTGGCCAGCGCCGCCTCGGTCGCCTTGCGCCGGGTGATATCCTGGAACGACAGCACCGCGCCGGTAATCTCCCCGTCCTCGAAAATCGGCGCGATCACCAGGGAAACCGGCAGCTCCTCCCCGTCCGTGCGCAAAAAACGCCAGTCGTCGGTCTGGAAAGTTTCGCCGCTGACGATCACGCGGCTCATCGGGCAGCCCTCGCCGGTTGCCACCGCGCCTTCCGCCACATAACAGCAGGTCACCTCGGACATATTCTTGCCGAGCGCTTCCGCTTCGCTCCAGCCGAGCAATTCCTCGGCCTTGGGATTGACGAAGGTGGTGCGGTGCGATCGGTCCACGCCGATCAGGCCTTCGCCCACCGCGTCGGTCAACGAACGGCTCAGGCGGTTGCCCCGCGCCTCGGCCGCCTCCCGCTCCAGGCGCAGGCGCTCGGTAATGTCGGTGGAAATGCCGCACACGCCATACGGCTTGCCGGACGCGCCGAACAACGGAAACTTTACCGCGACATAAGTGCGGTCCTCGCCGTCGATCGGCACCTGTTCCTCGAATTCGATGGGCTGGATGCTCTGCAACACGGCCTGATCGTTTTCCCGCAGCCGGTCGGCCAACGAGCGGGGAAAAAGATCGTGGTCCGTTTTGCCGACCATGTCCGCGCCGCTGACGTGAAGCAGCTTTTCATACTGGCGATTGACCAGGATATACCGGCCTTCCCGATCCTTGATGAAAATGACCGCCGTCGTGTTGTCGAGGATGCTGCGCAGGCGCTCCTCGCTTTCGCACAAGGATTTTTCCATGTTCTTGCGTTCGGTGATATCCAGCGAGAACCCCAGCAGCAAGGGCATGTCGCTGCCGGCTGGGGTAATCATGGTCTTGCCCGCCAGCGTAAATATTTCGCCGTCGGTCCCGACCAGGCGTTCTTCGCGCATCACCAGTCCGCTGGCGTTGCGCACGTCCTCGTCGTAGGCGCGCAGGCCGCGGGCGATTTCCGCCGGGAACACGTCGAAATCGCTTTTGCCGACAGCCTCCCGCTTGGAGACGCCGAAAATACGGGCGCACTGCTCGTTGATCAGGACGAAGCGCCCCTCCTGATCCTTGAGGAAAATATTGATGGGCAAGGCATCGAGCACCTGCGAGACCAGGGACTTCTGCTTGCCGGCTTCGGCCAGCGCGCGCCGGCGATCGGTGGACAGGATCGAGGCGATGGTGAACGCCGCGAAACTGAGCAAGGCGCCGCCGGCCAAAATCAGCCAGGGCATGGATCGCTGCATCCCAAGCGGGGAATCGGGACGGGTCGCCGCGTAAAAAACCCACTCGCGCCCCGCCACTTCGAGCCTGGAGCGGCCGCTGAAGCGCGGACGAAAAGCCGCGTTGAAGGCGTGCGGGACGAGCGCCTCGTCCACGTCGTAAAGCAGGCGGTCGCGCTGCGGCGCGGCGAGCTCGCGCCCTTCGAGCCCACCGTCGAAAACCTCGAAATACAGTTCCTGCAGCAAGGTGGCGCCGACCGCGGTGTCGAGCAGTTCCTTCACCTCGAAGCGCGCATAGACGAATCCAATCAGCGCCGCGCGCCGTTCGCCGACCGTGGAGACGGGCATGCCGTTGCGGTACACCGGCAGCAGAATCATGAAGCGCGGCCTGTACGCCCGGTCCACCGCGCTCTCCAGCCGCGCCGACGCGGTGGGCTGCCCGGTATCCCGCGCGCGCTCCAACGCCTCGCGCCCGACCCGGTAAGCCCCATGATCGAGCCCCAACATCTTCGGAACGGGCGATGCCGATTCGAAATATTCCACCGGGTAATAATCGTCCCTTTCGCCCGCCGGAGCGATGACGAAGTCGAGACGATCCTCCGCCTCAACGCCTTCATAATGCTTTTTTTGCGCCCGCGGCACATAGCGGATGAAGCCCATGCCCTGGATGCCGGGATAGCGCTGCAAGCGCAGCGCTTCGACATAGCGCTTCCACTCGGCGCGCGTAACGTACTCGGAGGCGGCAAACAGGCCGCCGGCGCCACGCAGGATCTCGATATGCAGGTCAAGGCGCCCGCGGATGGCGTCTTTGGCGTCGGCGGCGTGAAGCTGAAACTGGTCGAGCGCCTTTTGCTCTTCCTTGCTACCGACAAAGACCCAGGCCGCAAAGGTCAAACCAAGGCCCAGCGCCAGAACCAGCCAGGCGAGCGGGGAAAATCGGGGAGTCGCAATGCTTTTCTGTATCATCATTATCAGGCTCGCACCGGTTATAAATCCGACAAAATTGCATGGCT
>JAQTMN010000141.1 GCA_028714315.1 Sulfuricella sp.
GTCGTCGCGCGCGAGGCGGCGGAGCAGGGCAAGCCGGCCGAGGCGCATTACGCGCACCTGACGATCCACGGCGTGCTGCATCTGCAAGGCTACGACCACGAAACCGACGCCGAGGCGCGGGAGATGGAAACTCTGGAAACACAGATTGTCACAAAACTGGGTTATGCTGACCCCTATCGGGACGAGGAATAGGAATTTTGTTTATGGATGAAGAGCCTGCCAAACCGGGCTGGTTTGAACGATTGAGCACGCTGCTGCTGCGCGAACCGGAAGACCGCGAGCAGTTGATCGAGTTGCTGTATTCCGCCTATGAGCGCAATTTGCTGGACGCCGACGCCCTGGCCATGATCGAGGGCGTGCTTCAGGTTTCCGAGATGCAGGTGCGCGACGTGATGATCCCGCGCGCGCAGATGGACGTGGTGGACATCGCCGACACGCCGGAACAATTCATCCCCTTCGTGATCGAGACCGCCCACTCCCGCTTTCCGGTGATCGACAAGGACAAGGACGACATCATCGGTATTCTGCTGGCGAAGGACTTGCTGCGCTATTACGCCGGCGAGGAGTTCAACGTGCGCGACATGCTGCGGCCGGCGGTGTTCATCCCCGAATCGAAACGGCTCAATGTGCTGCTCAAGGAATTCCGCAGCAACCGCAACCACATCGCCATCGTGGTGGACGAATACGGCGGCGTGTCCGGCATCGTCACCATCGAGGACGTGCTGGAGCAGATCGTCGGCGAGATCGAGGACGAATACGACTACGACGATGGCGAAGGCAATATCATCCGCGCCCCGGACGGGCGCTTCCGCGTCAAGGCGCAGGCCGAGATCGCGGATTTCAACGAGGTCATGGGCACCCGCTTCAGCGACCAGGACTACGACACCGTGGGCGGACTCGTGGTCAGCAAGTTCGGGCGCCTGCCCAAACGCGGCGAACAGGTCGCCTTCGAAGGCTTGAAGTTCAGCGTGCTGCGCGCCGACAGCCGCCGCCTGCACAGCCTGATCGTGGAGCGGCTGGAAGAAGAAGCGACCAGCCCGGCTTCGGCGTAAGTTATCGTAGGTGCGAATTTATTCGCACATCCGCCATTGCGAGTCGTGCGAATAAATTCGCACCTACACCCCCGGCATTCGTTTACCCCGCCAGCGCCTTTTTCACCGACTCCAGCAGTTCCGCCGGCCACAGGGGCGCGAGCTTGAGCGCTTCGCCGTGGCTGCGTTCGGACATTTTCTTCCAGGTCTTGCGCACGATGCCGATCAGCTTCGGCTCGCTGTAGTGCGGCGCGAACGGCACGAAATAGAATTCCAGGAACACCAGGCAGACCACGTCTTCCAGCACCTGCCCTTCGTCCGGGATCAGCTTGATGCGGTCCTTCAACAGCAAGGTCTTGACCCGCTCGCACGTCGCCTCGTCGTAGCCCACGTCCCGCATGATCTCTGCCGTGGTGTCGCCGTGGAACTTGGCCAGGGTGATGCGCCAGTCGTCGTAGCCCTTGCGGTTCATCGGGTAGTCGCCGCGCGGGATCGCCCAGCGGCGGATGTGCTGGGCGCGGGCGGCGAGCTTCAGCGCCTCGGACGCATCGGGCTCGTATTTGTCCAGCCATGCCGTCATGCGGTTGGAATACAGGATCTCCTTGGGGTATTCGACGCCCTCGAAGGTTTCTTTGTTGGTATCTTCCGCGTTGGCGGCGTCGATGCGCGCGATCGCTTCCTGGAAGCGGCTGGATTCGGTGGTCATGGTGTCTCGCTCAGTAAAAAAATCAGAGCGCCATGGTATACAACGCCTTGATTTTTGTTAACAAGTAATTTTTATGCTGCAAATGCAAAGATAGTTTTCAGTAATCAGTGGTCAGTTTTTAGTCAAACCAGCGGGGCGGTGGTTTTGCTTAACCTGATTACTGAAAACTGAACACTGGCCCTATGCGCAGCAATCGCCGCCCGATTTCCCGTGCAGCTGAACCGGCGGGCAGGGAACGGTGCCGTAGGAGCAAAACACGCAGCAGTCGCCGGGCTTGGGCCGCAATAGGGTGTGGCAGTGGACGCACTCGTAGAACCACTGGCAGGCGTCGGTCGGCATGCGCTCGGTGCGCGCGTGGGAACAGGCCGGGCAGGTGATGGTCGATTCGAGGATCGGATTCATGGCGGGGCCGGCGGGCGGCGAAACAGATATCGATCCAGCACCTTACGCCGTATAATTTGCCCAGTCAAACGCACAGGCCGGGTCGTAAAGCACAATAAAAATGGCTTTCCAAGAGGAAAATTCATCCCTGTCGGGACAGGTGGGCCGCTCCGCTCGCTTTCCCACCCAGCCGCTCGCGCAATGGGCGATTGCCCTGATGCTGGGTGCGCTCACCGTATCCGGTTTCGCGCCGGATTACCTGTCTTTCCTGCCGCCGCTGACCCTGGCGGCGCTGTCGTTGCTCTGGTCGCGCGCGGCTTCGCGCCTCGCCGCCGCCCGCGTCGGCTTCGCCTTCGGGCTGGGATTCTTCGGCGCCGGCGTGAGCTGGGTGTACGTCAGCATCCACGACTTCGGCGGCATGCCGACGCCCATCGCGGTGGTCGCCACCTTTTTGTTCTGCCTGGTGTTGTCCCTGTTTCCCGCCGCGGCGGGCCTGCTGCAGGCCGGCGCCGGCGGCTTGACCCGGCGGCGGGCGCTGCTGCTGATTCCGGCTTGGTGGGTGGCGATGGAATGGGTGAAGGGCTGGATCCTGACCGGCTTCCCCTGGCTGACGCTGGGCTACTCCCAGGTGGCCGCCAGCCCGCTGGCGGGCTTCGCGCCGGTTCTCGGCGTGTATGGCGTGTCGCTGGCCGTCGCGTTGTGCGCGGGCGCGCTGGCGCTGCTCGCCGACGCCTGGCTGGGCCGCCGCGGCAAGGCGGGGATGGCGCTGCCGGCCGTGCTCATCCTCGCGCTGGCGGGGACGGGATGGGGCTTGCAGCGGGTGAACTGGGTGCAGCCGATCGGCGCGCCGGTGACGGTCAGCCTGCTGCAGGGCAATATCGCGCAGGAGATGAAATGGCGCGAGGACAAGGCGCAAAACACGCTCGACGCCTATCTGGCGCTGACCCAGGCGAGCTCCGGCCGCCTGATCGTGCTGCCTGAAACCGCGCTGCCGATGTTCCTGCACCAGGTGCCACTGTCCTATCTCGAAATGCTGGCGGAACATGCGCGGCGGCGCGGCGGCGATGTCCTGGTGGGGGTGCCGGAATATACCGAGAGCCGGGATTATTTCAACAGCGTGGTGAGCCTGGGCAGCGCGCCGGTGCAGGTGTACCGCAAATATCACCTGGTGCCGTTCGGCG
>JAQTMN010000142.1 GCA_028714315.1 Sulfuricella sp.
GGGTGGCGAGCAGGGTGAAGATGGCGATTTTCACCGGGGTCTTGATGTTCTGCCGGGAATAGAAGCCGGGCGCCAGCACCTTGACCATGATCAGGCCGAGCAGGCCGGCGCTGTAGGCCATCAGGGCTTCGCGCGTCATCCACAGGTCGTGGGCGGTGAACTTGCCGTAGTAAAACAGGGTGGAAATCAGCGGCACGGCCAGGATCGCCAGCGCCAGCGCGGCCGGCAGGGCCAGCATCAGCGTCAGGCGCAGGCCCCAGTCGAGCAGGCTGGAGAATTGCTCGGGCGAGTCGTCGGCGTAGTGCTTGGCGAGGGAGGGCAGGAGGATGGTGCCGAGCGCCACGCCCAGTATGCCGGTGGGGAATTCCATCAGGCGGTCGGCGTAGTAGAGCCAGGACACGCTGCCGGTTTCTAGGAAGGAGGCGAAGATGGTGTTGATCAGCAGGCTGATCTGGGCGATGGAGACGCCGAACACCGCCGGGCCCATGAGCTTCATGACGCGCCACACGCCCTCGTCCTTGAGATTAAGGCGGAACCTCGGGAGGAAGCCGATCTTGGCCAGGTAGGGCAGTTGCACGCCGAGCTGCAGCACGCCGCCGAGCAGCACCGCCACCGCCAGCGCCATGACCGGCGGGTGCATGTAGGGCGCCAGCCACAGCGCGCAGGCGATGAAGGAGAGGTTGAGCAGCACCGGGGTGAAGGCGGGCACCGAGAACTTGCTGTAGGTGTTGAGCACGCCGCCCGCCAGCGAGACCAGCGAGATGAAGAAGATGTAGGGGAAGATGAAACGCAGCAGTTGTACCGTGAGGTCGAATTTTTCTGCCGAATCGGCGAAACCCGGCGCGCTGATGTAGATCACCGCAGGCGCGGCAAGGATGCCGATCAGGCTGACGCCCACCAGCACCAGCCCGAGAAAGGTTGCCACATGGTCGATCAGGTCGCGCGTGGCGTCGTGGCCGCGGCGCGTCTTGTATTCGGCGAGGATGGGCACGAAGGCCTGGGAGAAAGCGCCCTCGGCGAACAGGCGGCGCATCATGTTGGGCAGCTTGAAGGCGACGAAGAAGGCGTCGGTGTAGAGGCCGGCGCCGAAGGCACGGGCGATGATGGTGTCGCGCAGGAACCCCAAGATTCTTGAGAGCAGGGTCATGCTGCCGATGGTGGCGAGGGCTTTGAGCAAGTTCATTATTCAGCGGGCCGCGCGGCAGATCGTTTGCCGGCTTGTAGGTGGGGTATCTGGTTCAAATGCCGAAACCTTCAGCATCCATGCGAGTTTCGAAAGCCGGGGCGATGGCCGTCCCGGTGACGAGGAGGGCGTTTTCCGCCTGCCAGTCGGCCGGCTTCATCCGCACGATCCAGCCCGCCCCATAGGGGGCGCGGTTGATCAGTGCCGGATCGGCTTCCACTTCCTCGTTGATGGCGACGATCTCGCCGCTGATGGGAGACTTCATAGAATCGACCCATTTGCCCGACTCGAGGGTGGCGACCGAGCGGTTCAGTTCGATCTCGCGGCCGGGCCTTTTTGGCATGCACGACACGATCTCGCCCGCCAGCGCCAAACCGAAGGAGGTCGCGCCGAGCGTGACCGTGTCGTCCGCCTCGAGGCGTGCCCAGACGTTGTGTTCGACGCTGTAGAAATAATCGTCGGGGAAATCGCAGCCGCGGATCGTTACCAATGCCATGTCTGTTTTATGCGGGAAACACGCCGGTGGAGAGGTAGCGGTCGCCACGGTCGCACACGATGGAGACAATCACGGCGTTTTCCACCTGGGACGAGACTTCGAGCGCTGCCACCAGTGCACCGCCGGAAGAGATGCCGGCGAAGATGCCTTCTTCGCGTGCCAGGCGGCGGGTCATTTCTTCCGCATCGCTCTGCGAAACTTCGATGATGCGGTCGACGCGGCTGAAATCGCAGATTTTGGGGAGGTAGTCTGCCGGCCATTTGCGGATGCCGGGAATTTGCGAGCCGTCGGTCGGTTGGGCGCCGATGATCTGCACGGCCGGGTTCTGCTCCTTGAGGTAGCGCGAGCAGCCCATGATGGTGCCGGTGGTGCCCATGCTGCTGACGAAATGGGTGATGGCGCCTTGCGTGTCGCGCCAGATTTCCGGCCCGGTGCCCTCGTAATGCGCCAGCGGGTTGTCGGGGCTGGAGAACTGGTCGAGGATGATGCCCTGGCCTGCGTCGCGCATGCGGTTGGCGGTGTCGATGGCCGCTTCCATGCCGCCGGTGCGCGGCGTGAGGACGATTTCCGCGCCAAAGGCGCGCATCACCTGGCGCCGCTCCACGCTCATGTGTTCCGGCATTACCAGCACCATCTTGTAGCCGCGCATCGACGCCGCCATGGCCAGGGCGATACCGGTGTTGCCGCTGGTGGCCTCGATCAGGGTGTCGCCCGGCTTGATTTCGCCGCGCGCTTCGGCGTGCACGATCATGGACAGCGCCGGCCGGTCTTTCACCGAGCCGGCGGGATTGTTGCCTTCCAGCTTGACCAGGATGGTGTTGGAGGTGTTGCCGGGGATGCGCTTCAGCTGGACCAGCGGCGTATTGCCGACGAAATCTTCGATGGTTTTAAACATGAGTTTCCTCAATGGAGCTTTGGTAGAGGTGATCGCAATCGGCGACGACCCCCGCTATGGCGATGCAGTTCTTGCCGTGGGACTTGGCGTATTTAACCGCGCGGCCCGCGCGGGCGTAGTAGGCGTCGCGCTTTTCGTCCGGTTGCAGCAGGGCGACGCCGAAGCTGGCGGTGAGCGGGCGCAGCAGGGGCAATATCAGCATGCTCTCCAGGTCCATGCGCAGCCGCTCCGCCACGATCATCGCGCCCATTTCGTTGGTTTCCGGCAGCAGCACCGCGAATTCCTGCCCGCCGTAACGCGCTACCAGGTCGAGGGTACGTGTTGCGCCGTTGAGAATGGTGGCGACATGCTGCAGCAACTCGTCGCCCACCTTGCGGCCGAATTCGTCGTTGATCTTGCCGAACTCGTCCAGATCGATCAGTACCAGCGCCAAAGGGCGACGGTAACGTTCCCAGCGCTGGATTTCCTCGCTCACCCGGGCGTCCAGCAGTTTCAGGTTGGCCAGACCGGTGAGGTTGTCGTTGCGCTTGAGCGCGGCAATCTCCTCCTGCAGTTTTTCCAGGGTGTGATTGCGCTTCGAGACCAGTTTTCGGGTTTCGTCCAGTTCCTGGTTGAGGCGCTCGTTGTCGCTGCTGAGCGACTCGAAGGCGGAGATGTCCAGTTCGGCCGCCAGCAGGAACAACTGGTTGCGGCGGTAGACCGTGCCGGCGAAAGCGCGCGTGA
>JAQTMN010000143.1 GCA_028714315.1 Sulfuricella sp.
AGGCGGTGCTGCTGTCCGACCGCATCGTGATGATGACCAACGGCCCCGCCGCCACCATCGGCGAAATCCTGTCGGTGGACCTGCCGCGCCCGCGCGAACGGCTGGCGCTGGCCAATGACCCGAAATATCACGAGTACCGCGGCGCGGTGCTGGATTTCCTGTATCGTCGCCAACTGCGCCCAGCGGCTTAACTTTCCGGGTAGCTGGTAGCTGGTAGCGAATGCACGCACCTCAGCTACACGCTACCAGCTACCAGCTAAAACAAGGAGAAACATCATGACTGAATGGATCAAAATCTGCGCCCTGGAAGAAATTCCCCGCCAGGGCACGCGCAAGGTGAAAAGCGGCGACGCCCAGATCGCCCTGTTCCGCACCCAGGAAGACGAAATCTTCGCCCTCGCCGACCGCTGCCCGCACAAGGGCGGCCCGCTGTCGGAAGGCATGGTGTGCGGCAAGCACGTCACCTGCGCGCTGCACAGCTGGAACATCGGCCTGGCGGACGGCAAGGCGGTGGCGCCGGACGTGGGCGAAACGCCGACCTACCCGGTCAAGGTGGATGGTGGCGTGGTGTTCGTCCAGCTGTAGGCAGGCGAAACGGGGCGAATCCGAAAACCATGTCCGAGACCAAAACCATCTGCTGTTACTGCGGCACCGGCTGCGGGGTGATCGTCGAGAGCGACGGCGCCCGCGTCACCGGCGTGCGCGGCGACCCGGATCATCCGGTCAATGCCGGGCGGCTGTGCAGCAAGGGCGCCAACCTGCATCTGACGGTGCGCGCCGACGCCGCGCGCGTGCTGCAGCCCGAGCTGCGCCGGGAGCGGCTGGCGGAGCGCCGGGCAACAGGCTGGGACGAGGCGCTGGATTTCGCCGCGGAGAGGTTTGCCGCGACGATCCGGGAGCACGGCCCGGACAGCGTCGCCTTCTATGTGTCCGGCCAGTTGCTGACCGAGGACTATTACGTTTTCAACAAGCTGGCGCGCGGCCTGGTCGGCACCAACAACATCGATTCCAACTCACGCCTGTGCATGTCGTCGGCGGTGGCGGGCTACAAGGCCACGTTGGGCGCGGATGCGCCGCCGGCCTGCTACGACGACATCGAACGGGCCGGCTGCATCGTCATCGCCGGCGCCAACCCGGCTTTCGCCCACCCGATCCTGTTCCGCCGCGTCGAAGCGGCCAAGGCGGCCAACCCCGCGCTGAAACTGATCGTGGTCGATCCGCGCCGCACCGACACCGCCGCCGGCGCCGACCTGCACCTGGCGATCCGGCCCGGCACCGACGTCGCGCTGTTCCACGCCATGCTCCACGCGCTGCTGCGCGACGGTCTGGCGGATCGCGCCTTCATCCGCGCCCATACCGAGGGCTTCGCGGAAATCGAGGCCACGGTGCGCGCATTCTCGCCCGAGACCGCTGCCGCCCTGTGCGGCGTGGCGGCGGAAGACATCGAGCGCGCCGCGCGCTGGTTCGGCGGCTCCGGCCCGGCCTTGTCGCTCTACTGCCAGGGGCTGAATCAGTCCAGCCACGGCACCGACAACAACGCGGCGCTAATCAACCTGCACCTGGCCACCGGCATGATCGGCAAGCCCGGCGCCGGCCCGTTCTCCCTCACCGGCCAGCCCAACGCCATGGGCGGGCGCGAGGTGGGCGCGATGGCGACCCTGCTCGGCGGCCACCGCGACCCGGCCGATCCCGCCCACCGCGCCGAACTGGCGCGGCTGTGGGGCGTCCCCGACCTGCCGGAAAAACCGGGCAGGACGGCGGTGGAAATGTTCGAGGCGGTGCGGCGCGGCGAAATCAAGGCGATCTGGATCGCCTGCACCAACCCGGCCCAGTCGCTGCCGCACCAGCGGCAGGTGCGCGAAGCGCTGGAGCGAGCCGAGCTGGTGGTGGTGCAGGAGGCCTTCGCCGGCACCGAGACCGCAGCTTACGCCGACATTCTCCTGCCCGCCGCCACCTGGCCGGAAAAGGACGGCACCATGACCAACTCCGAGCGCCGCATCGGCCGCGTCGGCGCCGCTCTGCCGCCGCCCGGCGCGGCGCGCGCCGACTGGGACATCGCCGCCGACTTCGCCCGCCGCCTGGGTGCGAAGCTGGGCCGGGCCGAACTTGGCGAGCGGCTGTTCGCCTTCGCCGGCCCCGAACGGATTTTTGCCGAGCATTGCGCCGTCACGCGCGGCCGCGACCTCGACATCAGCGGCCTGTCGTATGCGTTACTGGAGAAAAACGGCCCGCAGCAATGGCCTTTCCCGCAGGGCGCCGGAACCGGCACCGCCCGGCTTTACGCCGACGGCGCCTTCCCCACCGCCAGCGGCCGCGCCGCTTTCGCGAACGCCCCATTCCGCCCGGTGGCCGAGGCGGCAGACGCGGACTATCCGCTTTCCCTCCTCACCGGCCGGCTGCGCGACCAGTGGCACGGCATGAGCCGCACCGGCCTGGCGGCGCGCCTGTGGAACCATGCCGAGGCGCCGCGCCTGGAAATGTCGCCGTCCGACATGCAACAGCGCGGCCTGAGCGACGGCAGCCTGGTGCGAATCGCCAGCCGGCGCGGCGCGCTGACCCTCACCGCGCAAGCCTCGCCCGACCTTTCGCCCGGCCAGGCTTTCCTGCCGATGCACTGGGGCGGGCGCTTCCTCAAGGGCCTGGGGATCAACGCGCTGACCCTGGATGCTTGCGATCCGGTTTCGCGCCAGCCGGAGTTCAAGCACTGCGCGGTCGAGGTGGAAAAACTCGAACTGCCATGGCGTCTAGTGGCGCTGCGCCGCGGCGACGCGAGCGCTTACCTGCGTCGCTTGCAGCCGCTGCTGGCGCGTTTTCCTTACGCCGCCGTCGGGCTGGCGGGCGTGGACGCCGAGCTCCTGGTGCTGCGCGCGGCCGATGCCCAGGCTCCCGACCCGGCGCTGCTGGCCGAACTGGAGAATTTGCTGGAGTTGGACGACGACGCCAACGCGATGGTCTATCTCGACAGCCGGCGCGGCATCGCTAAGCGCCTGCTGGTGGAAGGCGGCGCCGTCGTCGGCGCGCTGCTCACCGGCGAAACCGCCGCGGCGGAATGGCTCAAGGACGGCATGGCGCGCAGCCAGCCCCTGGCCGAAGCGCGGGCCTGGGCGCTGGCGCCGCTGGCCGCGCCACCGGAAGGCAAATCGGGCCGCGGCCGGGTGGTATGCAACTGCCTCAACGTGGCGGAAAAGGAAATCGTCGCGGCCATCGCCGCCGGCGCGGGCCTGGCGGCGTTGCAGGAAAAATTGAAATGCGGCA
>JAQTMN010000144.1 GCA_028714315.1 Sulfuricella sp.
ACACCTGGAAGAGCGACTCCAGCCAACTGCTGTCCAAGGGCAACATGCGCCTGGCGAGCAACCTGTTCCACGTCGGCATCATCGCCGTGTTCTTCGGCCACGCCGTCGGCCTGCTCACCCCGCACCACCTGTTCCTGGCGCTGGGCGTTTCCGACATGCAGCACCAGTACATCGCCATCACCGCCGGCAGCATCTTCGGCGGCATGTGCCTGCTCGGCGGCGCGATGTTGTGGTTCCGCCGCATGTTCAACCCGCGCGTGTCGATCACCAGCCGCGGCATGGACAAGCCCATCCTGTCCTGGCTGCTGATCACGCTGATGCTCGGACTGTCCACCATCCCGGTGTCCATCGGCCACGCCGAGCACGGCAACCCCGGCGTGATGATCGCGCTGGCGGATTGGGTGCAAAGCGTGGTCTACCTGCACCCCGAACCTGCCCTGCTGGAGAGCGTGGACGGCATCTTCCGCACCCACCTGTTCTTCGGCATGACGGTGTTCCTGCTGTTCCCGTTCACCCGCCTGGTGCACGTCTGGAGCGTTCCGTTCGGCTACTTGGGCCGCTCCTACCAGATCGTGCGCACCAAGCGCAGCATCGCCCGCTAAGAGCGCGATGCGGGGCAGGGCTGCTTTCGCGGGTTGGCTTCAGTCCAGGTCGGGCTGGAGTCATACCCGCAACATCCCCGTCAGGCAATCGTTCGCCATTTGCAGGAAACCAGCCACCCCACGGGGTGGCTTTTTTTGTGCCGAATCCGGCACAAAGGTTCGGCCAAGCCCCGGAACACGGGCGAATCGCCGGGTTGTGCCGCCGAGGCAACGGTTTTTACTAAACCTTGGTTGCCGAAGCGGTTTTTTGTAGTAAACTCGTTTATGCACCATAACAATAAGGTGTGATGACGCGTCAATAACCCTAAAGAGGAGGAGCAATGAGAATAAAATCAATCCATCTGGCTTTGCTTGCGGGAGGCATCGCCGTCAGTTCGTCGCTGTGGGCGGCCGGTTCCAGCCCCGCGATGTTGTCCAACACCTGCGGTGGCTGCCATGGCACCAACGGCGCCAGCGTCGGCCCGAGCATGCCGACACTCGGTGGCCAGCCCGCGGAATACATCGTGGACACCATGAAGCAGTTCAAGAGCGGCGAACGGCCTTCCACCATCATGGGCCGGCTGGCCAAGGCCTATAGCGACGAAGATATCAAGGCGATGGGCGAGTTCTTCGCCGCCAAGAAATTCGTCCGCCATCCGCAACCTGTCGATGCGTCCAAAGTCGCCAAGGGCAAGAAGGTGCACGAACAGAACTGCGGCAAGTGCCACGAAAAAGGTGGCCGTGAATCCGACGACGGCGGCGTGCTCGCAGGCCAGTGGAAGGAATATCTGCAGATCACCATGAACGAGTTCCAGTCGAAGGCGCGTCCGATGCCGAGCAAGATGGCAAAGAAACTCGAAGCGTTGAGCCAGGAAGATCTCGACGCCCTGATCAACTTCTATGCTAGCCAGCGCTAACGGTACCGGGAGGATAACAACATGACTATGAATCGCAGAAGTTTCATCAAATTGATGGGCGCCGTCACCGGCGCCGGTCTGGCCGGCGCTCCCATGATTTCCAGTGCGGCCGAAATCCTGCCGAAGAAGGGCCGCCGCGTGGTGGTGGTCGGCGGCGGCTACGGCGGCAGCATCGTCGCCAAATACATCCGCATGAACGACCCCTCGATCGAAGTGGTGCTGATCGACCGCGACAAGACCTACATTTCGTGCCCGTTCAGCAATCTGGTGATCGGCGGCAGCCGCAAGCTGGACGAGAACAAGATCACGCGTGAAGGCCTGGCCTCCCACCATGGCGTCAAGCTGGTCTACGACGAAGTGACGGCGGTGGATACCGCAGCCAAGAAAGTCGTGATGAGCGGCGGTACCCTCAGCTACGACCGCTTGGTGCTGTCCCCCGGCATCGATTTCCGTTTCGACGAAATCGAAGGCTACGACGCGGTGGAAACGCCCAAGGTCATCCCCCACGCCTGGAAAGCGGGCCCGCAGACCTTGCTGCTGCGCAAGCAGCTGGAAGACATGACGGCCGGCGGCACGGTGGTGCTGTCCATCCCGGTGACCCCGTTCCGCTGCCCGCCCGGACCTTACGAGCGGATCAGCCAGATCGCCTGGTTCCTGAAAAACAACAAGCCAGGCTCCAAGATCATTGCCCTCGACGCCAATCCGGATATCGTGTCCAAGAAAGGCCTGTTCCTCAAGGGCTGGAAGAAGCACTATGAAGGCATGGTCGAATACCGTCCGGCCAACAAGGTGATCAAGGTCGATGCCGGCAAGCGCAGCGTCGATACCGGCGTAGAAGAGATCGCCGGCGCCGTGGTCAACCTGATCCCGCCGCAAAAAGCCGGGCTGATCGCTCATGTGGCCGGCGTGGTGGGCGAGGACAAGAAATGGTGCCCGGTCAATCAGGTCACCTTCGAATCCACCATCGCCAAGGACGTCCACATCATCGGCGATGCGGCGATTGCCGGCGCCATGCCGAAGTCGGGCTACTCAGCCAATTCCCAGGCGAAGGTGTGCGCGCTCAACATCGTACAGCTGATGAACGACAAGGAACTGATCGACCCGTCCCACGTCAACGTCTGCTACAGCTACCTCACCGACAAGGAAGCCGTGACCGTCGCCGCCGTCTACAAGGTAGCCGAAGGCAAGACCATCGCGGTGCCGAATTCCGGCGGCGTATCGCCGGATCTGTCCGAGCTGGAAGCGATTTACGGCAAGAGCTGGATCAAGAACATCCTGGCTGAAATGTCGACCTGATATCAGGCTGGAGTTCTGCTGCATGAAAAAGCCCCGCGCAAGCGGGGTTTTTTTATCGGCGCTGCAATGGCAGGATCGTAGCCCGTATGAAGCGCCCAGACACAATCCGCAAGACTATAAATGAGTTGACCTGCTCCCCAATTTAGTCCGAAATTGACATAGAGTCTGCGGTTAAAATGAGGCTGCACCGGTTTTCGTACCAGTCTTAACTGGAAATTTCCGGCTCCTGTGACGCCTCCTTGGAGGGTTCTTTCTTGCACTGCTCAGCAAATTCGGCAGGTGTCATCCACCCTTGCGCAGAGTGGGGGCGATCCTCGTTATAGTACCTTCGCCACGTCTCGATTTTGCCTTTT
>JAQTMN010000145.1 GCA_028714315.1 Sulfuricella sp.
ACCGCCACCAGGCTGTGCGCCGCGCCGGGGGCGACGGTCACCACGTTGTCCACGGCGTTGCCCGATTCCACGCACACCATGCCGCGATGGCCCTCCGGGCCGAAATCGCCCATTTTTTCCGCCTTCTCGGTCCACGGGTTCCACACCACGGTGGACAGGCTGTTTTGCTTGGCGACGCGGATGCGGCGGTTGAGGCGGCGATCCTCGATCAGGCAGTCGGTGGCGGTGTCGAGATAGACCCGATCGACTTCGCTTGCTATCGTCACGGCGCCGCTCTGGGTCTTGCGCGCGAAGTTGTCCACCTTGTCGAGATAGGCGCAGCCTTCCAGGCCGCCGATCGCCATCTCGGCCACGTCGCCGATGTGGAAATAAGTGTGGAACGCTTCGCCCAGCTGGAACGGTGCGCTGCCGGTGTTGCGGGTGACCAGCTCGACCTTCAGTTCCGCGCCGACCGTGACCCGCAGTTCCACCGTGGAGGGGTGCGGCCACTGGGCACGGGTGGCATCGGTTTCGACCAGGCCGAAAGAGAGGAATGATGCGCCGTCCGGCAGGGCCTGGGTTTCCTTCACTTCCCACATCACGGTGCGGGCGAAGCCGTGGCCGGGGAATCCGGCTTCCGTGGCATGGGGGCCGAACCAGGGCCAGCAGATCGGCACGCCGCCGCGGATCGACTTGCCCGGCGCGAATTTGCCGAAGCGCGACAACCATAGCACCGGTTCCTGGCCGCGCGGCTGGAAGGTCATCACGTGAGCGCCCTGCAGCGCGATCATGGCCTCTGCATGCGCGTTGGCGATTTCCGCCACGGTCAGCCCGCCCGGACCTTCCTTGAACTGGATGTGGCCGGGAACGGCGAAGCGCTGGTTGAGGTCGTCGATGGTCATGAGTTGCTCCGAAAAGTTGAGATTGAAAACATTTTTACCACGGGGAACACGGGGCGCACGGGGAAAATAATTTATTGCATTGTCTTACCCGGATCGCCTCCAGTCGCCGTGGGAAATTGGGATGTTTTGCTTTTCCCCGTGGCCCCGTGGTTAATCGCTTTTTGTGGTTAACCGCGTTCAAGGCTCATACCCCAAAACCGGCGCCAGCCATTTTTCCGCTTCCGCCAGCGCCATGCCCTTGCGCCGGGCATAGTCCTCGACCTGGTCGCGGCCGATCTTGCCGACGCTGAAGTAGGTGGATTCGGGATGGGCGAGGTAGAAGCCGCTCACCGCCGCGGTCGGCAGCATGGCGTAGCTTTCGGTCAGGGTGATGCCGGCATTGGCCGGGGCTTGCAGCAAGTCGAACAGCGCGCCCTTCTCGGTGTGCTCGGGGCAGGCGGGATAGCCTTGCGCCGGGCGGATGCCGCAGTATTTCTCGGCGATCAGCTCGTCGTTGCTCAAGGCTTCGGCTTTGGCGTAACCCCAGAATTCGCGCCGCACGCGCTGGTGCAGCAGCTCGGTGAAGGCTTCGGCGAGGCGGTCGGCCAGCGCTTTCAGCATGATGGCGCTGTAGTCGTCGTGATTTTTCTCGAATTCGGCCACCCGCGCGTCGATGCCGATGCCGGTGGTGACGGCGAACGCGCCGAGGTAATCCTTCACGCCCGACGCCCTGGGCGCGACGAAATCGGCCAGCGCCAGGTTGGGCTTGCCCTGCGGCTTTTCGCCCTGCTGGCGCAGGGTGTGGTAGGTCATCGCCACCTGGCTGCGGCTTTCGTCGGTGTAGATTTCGACGTCGTCACCGATGCTGTTGGCGGGGAACAGGCCGATCACGGCGCGCGCTTCCAGCCATTTTTCGTCGATGATGCGCCGGAGCATGGCTTGCGCGTCGGCAAACAGCTTTTTTGCTTCTTCGCCCACCACCTCGTCGTCGAGAATTTTGGGATAGCGCCCGTGCAGTTCCCACGACAGGAAAAACGGCGTCCAGTCGATGCGCTCGGCGATTTCCGCCAGCGGGTAATCGACGAAAGATTTCAGGCCGGAACAGGTTGGCGCAGGCGCGGCATAGGCCGCCCAGTCCGGCTTGAACGCGTTGGCGCGTGCGTCGGACAGGGACACGCGGCGAGCCTCGCCGGAACGGTTCTGATGACGTTCGCGGATCGCCGCGTATTCGTCGGCGATGCCGGCAAGATAGCCGACGCGCGCATCCTCGCTCAACAGGTTGGAGCACACGCCGACGGCGCGCGAGGCGTCTTTCACGTAGATCACCGGGCCGCTGTAATGCGGGGCGATTTTCACCGCGGTATGCGCGGGCGACGTGGTGGCGCCGCCGATCATCAGCGGAATGGTCATCCCCAGCCGCTCCATCTCCTTGGCGACGTGCGACATTTCCTCCAGCGACGGCGTGATCAGGCCGGACAGGCCGATGATGTCGGCCTTCTCGTCGATGGCGCTTTGCAGGATTTTGGCGGCGGGCACCATCACGCCCAGATCGACCACCTCGTAGTTGTTGCATTGCAGCACCACGCCAACGATGTTCTTGCCGATGTCATGCACGTCGCCCTTGACCGTGGCCATCACGATCTTGCCCTTGGCCTGCGCGGCCTGGCCGGTGGCTGCCTTTTCCGCCTCGATGAACGGGATCAGGTGCGCCACCGCCTGCTTCATCACGCGGGCGGATTTCACCACTTGCGGCAGGAACATCTTGCCCGCGCCGAACAGGTCGCCGACCACGTTCATGCCGTCCATCAGCGGCCCCTCGATCACGTGGATCGGCCGCTGTGCCTGCTGGCGCGCCTCCTCGGTGTCTTCCACGATCCAGGTGGTGATGCCCTTGACCATGGCGTGGGCCAGGCGCTCGCCCACCGGGGCCTCGCGCCAGGAAAGATCCTCGATCTGCTCTTTGGCCACGCCCTTGAAGCTTTCGGCGAATTCCACCAGACGCTCGGTGGCGTCCGGGCGGCGGTTCAGCAGCACGTCCTCGACCCGCTCCAGCAGGTC
>JAQTMN010000146.1 GCA_028714315.1 Sulfuricella sp.
TCAGCAGGCGCGGAATCTCGACCAGCAGGGATTTGACCAGCCGCACCAGCGACTGGCGCAGTTCGCGTCCCTGCCCCGCCGGCAAACGCAGCGCCAGCGGCCGTTCCGGCACATCGAAATTGTGCAGATAGCATAAATCGGGCGGCACCAGCCGGTCGGCCGCGGCCGCCTGCATCGCCTGTTTGAGCAGCGAAGACCGCCCGCTGCCCACCTCGCCCAGCACGAACAAGTTGTAGTCCGGCTGATCCATGCCCAGGCCGAAGCGGGTCGCCATCTCGGCGCGCTCCTGGCCGATCCACGGCAGGGGCAGAGAGAGCAGCTCGGAAGTGTCGGAGAAGCCGAGGGTGGCGGGATCGATGGTCAGGCGAAGCTCGGCGGGGGTCAGGGTTGTTATTGGCATTTTTTATCTTGAAAAAGCGAGTTAACCTCCCCTCGCCCGCCAGCACCCGCAAGGAGTGTCCCCGCCAGGTTCCCGCTGCTATGCAGCGACCACGGCGAGACGGGCGAGGGGCTTTTATGCCGCAATCGTTACAAATTCCCGCAGATATCCGGCCCACCGCCCACTTGCAACGCCAGGTCGCCGCTTCTCACGCCCAGGCTGCCGACGGCGTGCACCGCCGCGACGTAATCCTTGTCCTCGTGCAGCTTGGCCCAGCTTTCCGGATGCGGCCGGCCGTGCATGCGGATCAGGCGGGCCATGGAGGGCGCCGGCATTTCCCATTTCAGGCCGGCCAGCAGTTCGTCCGCGCTGGCCGGCTTGTTGCACACCAGCACCATGTCGCAGCCCGCGCGCAGGGCGGCTTCGGCGCGCTGCACCACGCCGCCGGCAACGCTGGCGCCTTCCATGGAAAGATCGTCGCTGAAAATCACGCCGTCGAAGCCGAGTTCCCGGCGCAGGATTTCCTTCAGCCATTTCTCGGAAAAGCCCGCCGGCCGCGGGTCAACCTTGGGATAGATCACGTGCGCGGGCATCATCCCGGCGAGGCCGAAATCGATCATCTGCTTGAACGGAATCAGGTCGTCCATCTCGATGTCGGCGAATTCGCGCTCGTCCACCGGGATTTCCAGATGGGAATCGGCGCGGACAAAGCCATGGCCGGGGAAATGCTTGCCCACCGCCGCCATGCCGCCGTGCTTGAGGCCAAGCATCAGGCTGTGGGCCAGCACGGCGATGGTCTGCGGCTCGCGGTGGAAGGCGCGATTGCCGATCACCCCGCTCTGGCCGAAATCGATATCCAGCACCGGCGTGAAGCTGAAATCCACGCCGCTGGCGCGCAGCTCCGCTGCCAGCACCCAACCGGTCTGCTGCGCCAGGGTTTTGGCGCGATTCGGATGCTCGTCCCAAATCCGCCCCAGTTCGCCCATCGGCGGCAACCGGGTAAAGCCATCGCGAAAACGCTGCACCCGCCCGCCTTCATGATCCACCGCAATCAGCAAATGCGGGTTGCGCAAGGCGTGAATCTCGGCCGTCAGCCGGGAAAGCTGCGCCTGCGACGTGTAGTTGCGGCTGAACAGAATCACCCCGCCGACCAGCGGGTGTTTCAATCTTTTCCTGTCCTCGTCGGTGAGTTCGGTACCGAGGACATCGAGCATTACCGGGCCTAGTGGCATGGTGGGTTTCTTTATCTCAAAAAGCCGTGAATCCAGGGAAATGCTGATAAGTCTTTTTCGTTCCCGCGAAGGCAGATACCCGGCGCTGGACCTTGGTCTTCGCGGAATGACGCTTATTCGGGGTTTCAACTCAGGCGGTTTTCTCCCTTCTCCCGCGGGCGGGAGAAGGGCCGGGGATGAGGGTATTTGCGTCGTCGCAGCCGCTGACTATGCGCAAAGTCCCTCTCCCCAACCCCTCTCCCGCCTGCGGGAGAGGGGCTTTAAGTTTTCCATCTATATCTCCAGCACCGAAAACGCCACGACCATTTCAATCTCGTCGCTGATGGAAAGATGATGCCCGCGAATGCGGCGATCGGCAAGGCTCCGGGCCAGTTCCGCCGCCAGCCCGAACCCGGGCCGGCCCAGTTCGTCGTGAACGACGCGGATATTCCGCCATGTCACCGGGTGGCGCATGCCGGTGCCGAGCGCCTTGGCGAACGCCTCCTTGGCCGCGAAGCGCTTGGCCAGGAAACGCGCGGGATGCACGCAGGCGCTGAACTCGGCCCATTCCTCAGGCGCCAGGATGCGCCGGGCGAAGCGGTCGCCGAAACGGGCGAGCGATTCCTCGATGCGCCTCACCGCGATGATGTCGGTGCCGATGCCGTAAATCATTGTCCCACCGTCCGCTCCCCTCCCCCGCTCGCGGGGGAGGGGTTGGGGGAGAGGGCGAGTCTAGAATTCAACCACAGTGCCATCAACGATCTCCGCAACCCTAGCCCTCTCGCTCCAGCGAGAGAGTGGCCTGTTCTACCGGTCAACCCGAGCCGCCACCATCAGCGCCTTCATCTCCGCCACCGCACGCTCCCAGCCCACGAACAACGCCTGCGCGACGATGGCGTGCCCGATGTTGAGTTCGTACACGCCGGGAATGGCGGCGACTTTCTGCACGTTGTGGTAATGCAGGCCGTGGCCGGCGTTGACGCGCAGCCCGAGCCCAACGCCCTGCCCGACCGCCGCGCGGATGCGCGCCAGCTCGGCTTCCTGTTCCGCTTCGCTGGCGGCATCGGCGAAGTGGCCGGTGTGGATTTCGATCACCGGCGCGCCGGCCGCTTTCGCCGCCTCGATCTGCGCCGCGTCCGGCGCGATGAACAGCGAAACCCGAATCCCCGCCCCGCCCAGCGCCG
>JAQTMN010000147.1 GCA_028714315.1 Sulfuricella sp.
TAAATCGCGCTGAATTTCTCCGTGCAGTTCTGGAATGCATTCAGCACCGCCGGGTCGAAGTGCTCCGGCCGCGTGCGTTCGTCGCCCTGGATGATGATCCGTACCGCCGTGGCGTGATCGAGCTCCGGCTTGTACGGGCGCACGCTGCGTAGCGCGTCGTATACGTCGCAGATGGTCATGATGCGGGCGGCAAGCGGGATTTCCTCGCCCTTGAGGCCGTTCGGGTAGCCGCCGCCGTTCCAGCGCTCGTGGTGGCAGAGGGCGATGTCCCGGCCCATTTTCAGGTAGGGCGAGTGGCCGGCGCCGAGAATTTCCGCGCCCAGCACCGAATGCGTCTTCATGACCTCGAATTCCTTCGAGGTATGCCGCCCCGGCTTGAGCAGGATGTGGTCGGGGATGCCGATCTTGCCGATGTCGTGCATCGGGCTGGCGTAAAAGATCGTGTCGCCGAAATCGCCGTCCATTCCCATTTCCTGCGCCAGTTCCAGGCAATAGTGGCTGATGCGCCTGATGTGCAGGCCGGTGCCCTTGTCCTTGCGCTCGGAGGCGCGGGTCATGGTGAAGATGGTTTCGATGTGGCTTTCGCGCAGCTCCGCGGTGCGCTCCTGCACCTGCTGGTTGAGGATGCGGTTGTGATGGGCGAGAAAGTCGCTGTATTCCTTCAGGCGCAGCAGGTTGCGCACGCGTATCTTCAGCTCGGCCGAATTGACCGGTTTGGAGATGAACTCCTCGGCGCCCATGTTGAGCGCGTTGAGCATGGAATGGCGGTCTTCCAGCGCGGTGACCATGATGATCGGGATTTGCTGGGTGTCGGGATTGGCCTTGATCTTGCCCGCCACCTGGAAGCCGTTCATCCCCGACATCATCACGTCGAGCAGGACCAGATCGGGCAGTTCCGTCTTCATCGCAGCCAGCGCCAGTTCTCCGCTGTAAGCGATGCGGGTCTGGTAGCCCTCGTGCGACAGCAGGGTTTCCAGCAGTTTGCAGTTGCGTGGCTCGTCGTCCACGATCAGGATTTTATTGGGTGAGGGCATTTCGCTTCCTTAGATGAAACTCGCGTAGCGAGACCTCGTCCCCCTCTCCCGCAGGCGGGAGAGGGCTAGGGGTGAGGGAAACGCTCAGGGCGACTCGCTGTTTCATGATGTCGGGGCGGCGATTCGTCATGACCGTTAAGGGTTTTCCGAAAAACTTTTCCCCGCCAAATGGGTTTCGACTTCGGCCAGGAATTTTTTGTAGCGGATCGGTTTGGCGATATAGCCGTCGCAGCCGGCGGCGCGGATGTTTTCCTCGTCGCCCTTCATGGCGAAAGCAGTCAGGGCGATGATCTTGATGGCGGCGGTGGCCGCGTCGTTTTTCAAGAGCCGGGTCGCGGTCAGGCCGTCCATGCCGGGAAGCTGGATGTCCATCAGGATCAGGTCCGGATGCTCGGCGCGGGCGAGTGCCAGGCCGGTTTCCGCCTCCTTCGCCTGGAGCACGGCGTAGCCCGCCTTTTCCAGCAGGAGCACCGCCAGCTTCATGTTGGCGGGGTTGTCCTCGACCACCAGCACGCGGGCCATGTCAGTGTCCCGCGCGCGGCGAAACCTTGCTCACCGCCCGTTTGACTTCGTTCAGGAAGTGTTCGCGGTTGAAGCGGGTTTTTTCCATGATGCGCTGCACGTGGCCGCTCAACACCGCCAGATCGGCCGCCGAGATTTGCTTGGCGGTCACCACCAGGATGGGGATGGTCGCGGTAACGGGGGAATCCTTGAGCGCCTCGACCACGTCGAAGCCGCTCACTTCGGGCATCATCAGGTCGAGCACCAAGAGGTCGGGATGCAGGCGCTGCGCCATCTCGATGCCTTCCTGGCCGCCGTAAGCCCGCAGCACGCGATAGCCGCCGCTGTCGAGATAGGTGCCGAGCAGCTGCACCGCCATGGGGTCGTCGTCCACCACCAGCACCGACACCGGTCTTCCTTTTCCCGTCTGGAAGCCGATGGCGCTCAAGGCTTTGTCCAGCTCTTCCCGCCGGATGGGCTTTTGCAGCACCCGCGCCGCGCCGAGGGAAAGGCCGCGCTGGATGTCCGACAGGATGGTCTCGATCACCACCGGAATATCGGTCAGCGCGGGATCGGCCTTGATGCGCTCGAGGAATTCCCAGCCGCTCATGCCCGGCAGCAGGATGTCCAGCGTGATCAAGGCCGGCTTCTCGCTCGCCGCGAGTTTCAGGCCGACCTCCGCCGTCGCCGCGCGGGCCACGCGGAAGCCGTTGCCTTCCAGCAGCATGCGCAGCAGGTTGGCCGCCATGTCGTCGTTTTCCACCACCAGCGCCAGCGGCCACGCGCCCGCCGGGAGCACTTCGGCCGGGGCGTGCGTTCCGGCCGGGACGCCTTCCTCGTGTTGGGCCGGCGGGATGCCGCCTTTCGCCTCGCCCGCCGTGCCTTCGCGCCAGGGCAGCCATACCGTGAAGGTTGAGCCCTTGCCTTTTTCGCTTTGCACTTCCACCGCGCCGCCGTGCAGGTCGGCGAGCTTCTTGACCATCACCAGGCCCAGCCCGGTGCCTTCGTAGCGGCGCGAAAGGGAGCTGTCGATCTGGGAGAACGGCTGGAACAGCAGCGCCTTGTCCTCCTCGGCGATGCCGATGCCGGTGTCGCTCACCGCCAGTTCGAGGAACTTGCCGTGGCCGGCATCCCTCACCGGCGCGCTTTCGACCTGGCGCGCGGCGATGCGCACGTCGCCGCCATCCGA
>JAQTMN010000148.1 GCA_028714315.1 Sulfuricella sp.
AGGAACGCGATTTCATCCACACCTATCCGGCGGGAAGCTGGGGGCTGCAAGAAGCCAACAGGCTGTTCGACAGCGAGGATCAGGAGTGGCGCAACGAGCTTTGATGTGCGATCTGTGGGTCAGGCTTTAGCCTGACTGTACGGCTGAAGCCGTACCCACACGCCAGGCTGTACGGCTGCGCCCTAAAGGGCACACGGGCCGTCCCCACAACGGGCGCCGTTAGTTAGAAAGCCAGAAGTCCATGACCAACCCGCAACTTTGCCGCTGGTTTCTTTTCCCTTCCGTGCAGGCCTTGCAGGCGGAAGCGGCGGCGATGATCATGCGCGCCGCCGAGCAGGCGATCGCGCGCTCCAACACTTTCCGCATCGTGCTGTCCGGCGGCAGCACGCCGCGCCCGCTGTACGAGCAGTTGCGCGGGCTGACGACCAACTGGAATGCTTGGCATATCTACTTCAGCGACGAACGCTGCGTCCCCGTCACCGACCCCGAGCGCAACAGCTTCATGGCGGAGCAGGCCTGGCTGTCGCACGTCTCGATCCCGCATCGGCAGATTCACCCGATCCCGGCGGAAAGAGGCGCGAAAGCCGCGGCCGCCGCCTATGCCGATACCCTGCGCCAGGTCTCCCAGTTCGATCTGGTACTGCTCGGCCTGGGCGAGGATGGCCATACCGCCAGCCTGTTCCATGGCCACGACTGGGGCCGGAAGGATAGCTCGCCGGCGGCGCTGCCGGTGCTCGACGCCCCCAAGCCGCCGCCGGAGCGCGTCAGTTTGAGCGCCTGGCGCCTGAGCCGGGCGAAGCAGGTGATGTTCCTGGTGGAAGGGGAAAACAAACGCGAAGCGGTGATGAACTGGCGCGCCGGCGCCAACATCCCGGCCCGCGCCATCACGCCGCGCCACGGGGTGGACGTGCTGGCCGAGGGGATCGTGCTGGGGGAATAGGCCGGGCACCCCGTGCCCGACGGTTGGGGGCGATCTACCGCCTGTCCAGGACGTCTTCTTCGAATTCCTTCAAGCCCTCGACGCCGACGCCGAGTTCGTCGAGCACCCGCGGCCGCAGGCTATCCCAGTTGGGCTCGTCACACTGCCGGTATGCGTTGTGGATGTGGATCGCCATTTGCAGGATCGCCACCATGGTGGTGGCCTTGTGCTCGGTGTGCAGGATCTCGTGGTGGAAGCGCACCGCCTGGCAGATGAAATCGGGAAGACGCCAGTGCCGGGCGAGCAGGTAGCCGGTCACGCAATGGTTGGTGTTGAAGCGGCGGTCCTCGTCGGCGAGATCCGGCCAATTCTTGTCGGATAGGCGGAACGCCTTGCAATAATCGGGAAAGCGATTCATCAGGATGGGCACGCCGCATTCGAGAAACAAGCCGGCCATGTAGGCCTGATCCGGGAAAATATTGCAGACCGACCGCTGTTTCCAGGCGACGATGGAAGCGAGCTGCGCGATTTCGGCGGAGCGCTCCCAGAACCATTCGTAATACTGTTCCTTGCCGCCGATAGTGGTGCGCAAGGCGGCGCACTTGATGATGTTGGCCATCTGCTTCAGCCCGATCACCGAGATTGCCTTTTCCAGCGATTCCGCCGGTCTGCGCAGGCCATAAACCGGCGAGCTGATCATTTTGAAGACGATGGCCGACAGGCCGGCATCCTTGGCTACCAGGTCGGCGATATGGCCGATGTTGGCCTTCGGCTTGCCGATCAGTTTTTCCAGTTCGCCGAGAACGGCCGGCTGGGCCGGAATCTTGATGCCGTTCGCGAGCAGTTCGTCGATCTGGGCCTGTTCGGCGCCGGTCAGTGGTGAATTCATGCGCGCCGCTTGAAGTAGTTGATCAATCCGTTGGTCGAGGCGTCGTGCGAATCGACGACTGCATCGCCGCTAAGCTCCGGCAGGATTTTCTGCGCCAGCTGCTTGCCCAGTTCCACGCCCCACTGGTCGAAGGAATTCAGGTTCCAGATCATTCCCTGCACGAATACCTTGTGCTCGTAGAGCGCGATCAGCGCGCCCAGGGTTTTCGGGTCGAGCTTCTGGAACAGGATCGAGTTGGTCGGGCTGTTGCCGGGGAACACCTTGTGCGGCAGCAACTGTTCCAGCGCCGCGCCCTGCATGCCCGCCGCTTCGAGTTCGCCGCGCGCTTCCGCGCCGGTCTTGCCTTTCATCAACGCCTCGGTCTGGGCGAAGAAGTTGGACAGCAGGATGGCGTGATGCTCGCCGAGCGGATGCTGGCTTTCGACCGGCGCGAGGAAGTCCGCCGGCACCAGCCGGGTGCCCTGGTGGATCAGCTGGTAGAAGGCGTGCTGGCCGTTGGTGCCGGGTTCGCCCCAGATCACCGGGCCGGTGGTGTAGTCCACGACCTCGCCGTTCCGGTCCACGCGCTTGCCGTTGGATTCCATGTCGAGCTGCTGCAAGTAGGCCGGGAAGCGCGCGAGCGATTGGTCGTAGGGCAGCACCGCGTGGCTGTGGGCGTTCCAGAAATTGGCGTACCACACGCCGAGCAGCGCGAGGATCGCCGGCATGTTGGCTTCGAGCGGGGCATTGCGGAAATGCTCGTCCAT